>NC_019897.1:0-335000 GCF_000227705.2 Thermobacillus composti KWC4 | reverse complement strand
AATCAGCCACACCGTCACCGTGCTCTCGATGAGGGCGGCCGCCAGCAGCGCGGCGACGATCACGAGCAGCGCCGGCACCGAGCGAATGACGAACGCTTCGTATTCGTCGGCCAGTCCGCTCCGCCGCTTGAACAGGGCACCCAGCGTCCGGAAGACGAGGCCGCCGAACTTCATACCGAAGGCGCACGCCAGCAGGACGGCCGGAATCTCGAGGATGCCGTGCGGCAGAACGCCTTTCAGGAAGATCAGCGCGGCATTCTCTCCCTGTTCGCCGATCCGCGTATAGAGATAGCCGAGCACCATGCCGTTGACGATGAGAAACACCACCGGGATGAAGCCGAACAGCGCGCCCATGTACATGACGAGCGCCGATTTGATCGCATTGTTGAAGAAGATGATCAGAAAAACGGCCAGACCGGGATTCCCCGCCGACTCCGCCATCTTGCTCAGTTCCGCCAGCCCGGCCAGCTGGCTGTCCAGAAAGTCGCGGAGCGACGGATTCGTGCCGCCGACAATGACCCCGGCGAAGAACAGCATGACCGCCATGACCAGGTACGGCCGCATGCCGGCCAGATAAGCCAGATTCGCACGCAGATTGAACATGACGACTCCTTCCGCAATCCCGCTTTCGTTTTCATTCGGGAGCATAACTTCATGAGACGAGCATACATTGTACCAATAGGCCAAGCCCGACCTGTCCGGCTTGCAATCCGACCGCGGGAGGAGATGGAACGTGTTCTATGTACTGAACGGACGCAAGCTCAAACGGTACATATGGGCCGTAGCAGGCCTGCTGCTTGCCGCCGGCGTCATCTACACCGAGAAGGACAACATCACCGTGTTCGCGCCGCAGATGCCCGCCGCGGTATACAGCGTGCCGACGGAGCAGAAGATCGTCGCCCTGACGTTCGACATCAGCTGGGGCGACAAACGCGCGGAGCCGATCATCGAAGTCCTGAAGGAAAAAGGCGTCAAGGAAGCGACCTTCTTCCTCTCCTCGCCCTGGGTGCAATCCCATCCCGAGATCGTGAAGAAGATCATGGACGCCGGCTTCGAGATCGGCAGCCACGGACATAAACACGATTTTTACACGAAGATGAGCGACGACGAAATCCGCAGCCAGATCCGGACCGCCGAATCGATCATCGCCTCCGTCACCGGCAAGCGGCCGCGGCTGATCCGGATGCCGAACGGCGATTTCGACAAGCGGGTGCTGCAGATTGCCAGCGAGCTCGGCTACACGGTCATCCAATGGGATACCGATTCGCTCGACTGGATGAACATCGGCACGGAGAAGATCATCCGCCGCGTCGTCTCGCGCGCCCACCCCGGCGACATCATCCTGATGCACGCCAGCGATTCCAGCAAGCAGACGCACGAGGCGCTGCCGGTCATCATCGACCAGCTCCGGGAGAAAGGCTACAGCTTCGTCTCCGTCTCCCGGCTGCTGGCCCGGACCGAAGTGCAGGGCAAATCGGTGCAGGACCGGCCCGGCATGGCCCCTTCCGAGCCTCAGGCACCGATGGAGATGTAATTTTCAGCGGCTTCAGGAGACCGAATCCGCGCTCTGCGTGGTTTCGGTCTCTTCCGTCTTCACGAGCCGGTGCAGCATCAGAATCTGGTATGCATTGCAGGCGAACAGCGGCACCATCATGAAGATGACCGCCGATGCGCCGCCCTCGGTGTTCAGGCTCGGCCAGGCTTCAAGCACCGTGACGGCGACCATCAGGAAGAGCGTCGGAATGAACGCCAGCCGGTTCGTCTTCTTCACTTTGATGACGCCGACCGCCCAGGCGCCGGCGAACAGCAGCACCGGCAGCAGCCAGAACATCACGTTCCCGAGCTGCGCCCGCTGTTCATACAGGATGTACCCGAACAGGAAGAGCATGAAAACCGTCGTATAGGCTTGCAGCGTGTTCCACAAATATCCCTTGCGGAAAATGCTGAGCGCGATGTAGTTCAGCGTCAGATACGCGAAAAAGCCCATCTGGCTGAATGCGCCGATCATCACGCCGCTCAGCAGCATCATGCCCGCATTGAACCCGGATGCCTCAATTCCGAGAAATCCGAACGAAGGATCCGTCCACTGCATGATCAGACCTGCCACAACCGCGACCGCGCCTCCGATCGCCATGCAGCTCCAGAACAGAAAGAACCATTTTCTGAGTGTCATTCGCAAAGCCTCCTCTGCTTCAACTCATTTTACCATGACCGGAGCAAAATCAACAGGATAAAGCCGCAAGCGACGTCACATAATAGTGCGCACAGACATTGCAACGCGCGAAGGGAGTCGTGGCTCCGATGGTGAAGCGGCTGCTGATGTCCGCTCTCATGATATCCTGTTTGGTCGCATTGCTCGCCGGCTGCGGTGCGGAACCTTCCGGAGGCGGCGGTCAGTCCATCGAATACCGGGACATGAAACAGATGGTCATCGACATCTTGAAGACGGAGGACGCCCAGAAGGCGCTGCAGGAGCAGTCCCGCATCACCGGCACGGGCGGTTTTCAGATGCTCTCCGCGACGGATCAGGAGAACATCAAGCTGGCGATCAAGGAAGTGCTCCTGTCGCCCGACGCCAGAACCGTGCTCGAAGAGCTGATGACGGACACCCGCTTCGCCGGCGAATTCGCGAAGGCCGTCAACAAGGAGAACAAGCAGATCCACAAGGAACTGCTCAAGGACCCGTCCTACCAGCAGGATCTGGTCTCCGTCTTCAAGGGACCGGAGATGGAGAAGGTCATTCTGGATGCCTTGAGCAGCACGAACTACCGCAAAAGAATCGTGACGATCATGCAGGAGTCGCTCCAGAGTCCGATGATCAAGCTGCAGATGTATGAACTGCTGCGTCAGGCCGTGCGGGAAGAGCTGAATCCGAAGAATGTATCCGGCGCGAAGAAACAGGAAGGACAGGAAGGACAGGAAGGCGGCGGCGAAAGCGGCGAATCGGAAGGCGAGGACACCGGCGAAGCCGAAGCCGGGGAAGGCGACGCGGAAGGCAGCTGACGTGAGCTGCCTTCCGCGTCGATTCGTTTCTCAGACGCCGCACTTGGCGATGATCGCCTGAGCGGCTTCCGTATAGATCCGACCGGTCTCCGTATCCGGTTTGTAGACGGACGGCGAGAAATCCGGTTCGGACGGATGGTTGTCCGGCGCGCCGAGCGGGATCTGGGCGAGCAGATCCGTATGCAGCGTCTCGGCCAGCCGGGCGCCGCCGCCCCGGCCGAAGACGTAATCCCGCCCGCCGCATGAAGGGCAGATGTAGTACGACATGTTCTCGATGACGCCGAGAATGTCATGCTTGGTCTTGACCGCCATGGCGCCGGCGCGCGCCGCGACGAACGCCGCGGTGGCGTGCGGCGTCGTCACGATGATCTCCCTGCTCTGCGGGATCATCTGATGGATGTCGAGCGCGACGTCGCCGGTGCCCGGCGGCAGGTCGAGCAGCATATAGTCGAGCTCGCCCCATTCCACCTCGGCGAAGAAATTGCGCAGCATCCGGCCGAGCATCGGCCCGCGCCAGACGACCGGGCTGTTGTCTTCGACGAAGAAGCCCATCGACATTACCTTGACGCCGAACCGCTCGATCGGCACGATGCGCTCGTTCTCGACGGCCGGGCGCTCCTCGATGCCCATCATGTCGGGCACGCTGAAGCCGTAGATGTCGGCGTCGATGATACCGACGCGCTTGCCGAGCCGCGCGAGGGCGGCGGCCAGATTGACGGTCACCGTCGATTTGCCGACGCCGCCCTTGCCGCTGGCGATGGCGATGAACTGCACCCCGCTGTCCGGCCGGAGCAGCGGGTGCGCCTCCAGGCCGGCCGCGTGGCCCTTCACCGGGCCCGCGCCGGCCCCTTGCGCGGCGCCGCCCGCTCCGCTGCCGCCGCCGTCTGCCCGGAACCGCAGATGCACGGTTTCCGCGCCGACGGCGGCAAGCGCTTCGCGCAGCGCCGCTTCGAGCGGGGCCTCCGGCTCCCCGCTCGGGGTGAGGACCGTCATCGACACATGACGGTCCTTCACCACGACATCGCGGACCGCGATGCCCGGTCCGCCTTCACCGCCCGGCCGTTTCACCCGGCCGACCGCTTCCAATACCTGTTCGCGTGTCAACACTGCGCTGCACCTCGTATCCCGTACCGATTGTCCGTAATCCGTACTGATTTTCACCAAACCGAGCTTATTATACCACAACGCGCTCCGAACATCAGGCCGGAAGCGGTCAGCCGGATGCCGCCCTCTTCTCCGGCTCGTACGATCCGGCGGCTTCCGCCGCATCTTCCGGCCCTTCGCTTCTTTCCGTCTTGCGCGCGCCGATCCGCTCGCCCGAGACGTACCGCAGAATGCCCTGATAGATGCTGGCCGCAGCCGCCCGCTGGTATTCGGGATCGGTCAGCCTGCCGGCCTCCTGCGGATTCGACAGGAAGCCCACCTCGACGAGCACGCTCGGAATATCCTCGATCGCCTTCAGCAGAAACACTTCATTCACTTTGCCGGCGCTGCGGTTCGTGTTCTCGAGATTGCGCCGGATTTCGTCCTGGATCAGCGCGGCGAGCTCGGCGTTGTCGGGATGATTCGGATAGTAGAACGTCTGCGCGCCATGCCAGCGCGGCGACGGGATGCTGTTCATGTGAATGCTGACGACAAGATCGGGCTTCTCCCTGCGGATCAGCTCCACCCGCCGCATCAAATCCTCGGTCTTGCGGCGGCTGAAGCCCCTCGTCCCCTCGTCGGCCAGGTCCCGGTCGTCCTCGCGCGTCATGATGACCAGCGCGCCCGCCTGCTGCAAATAGTCGCGCAAATACAGCGCAATCGCCAGATTGAGATCCTTCTCCACGGCGCCCCGCTTGCTGACCGCGCCGCCGTCCACGCCGCCGTGTCCCGCATCCACCACGATCGTTTGGCCCGAGAGCGGCAGCGTCCAATACGTCCATGTCTGCGTTGCGGGAGTATCCTGCAGGAGCAGAAAGACGACCAGCAGCGCGCAGGCCGCGCCTGCGGCGAGGCGCAGCGCGCTCCGGTAAGGGATCCAGATGACCATCCGTCTTCTTGAGCGCCGCATAGACAAATAACCACCCCAGTCCCGCTTTCGCGCATGTCCGGCCGGCGCCCTCCTTGAGGCGTGATCCGGCGTCCATACACTATATGGGACGAGGCGGTTATTTATGAACAAGCCATGCCAAGTGGATTCGGTTCAGGACTGCGCCGGCTGCGCGGCCATCCCTTCGATCAGAATGCGCGCCACTTCCGGCCGCGAGAATTCCGGCGGCGGGCAGATGCCGCTTCTCAGCATCTCGCGCACCTTCGTGCCGGACAGCGCCACGTGATCCTCCTTGCCGTGCGGGCACGTCTTGGGCGACGCCATGCTGCCGCATTTCTTGCAGAAGAAGCTGTGTTCAAAATAAAGCGGCGTAATCCCCAGATCTTCCGGCTTGAACGTCTTCAGGAGATCCTGCGCTTCATACGTGCCGTAGTAGTCGCCCACGCCGGCATGGTCGCGGCCGACGATGAAGTGGGTGCAGCCGTAATTTTTGCGCACGATCGCATGGAAGACCGCTTCCCGGGGGCCGGCGTAGCGCATCGCGGCCGGGAAGACGCCGAGGAAGACGCGGTCCTTCGGATAATAGTGCTCGAGCAGCGCCAGATAGCTCTTCATCCGCACTTCGGCCGGCACATCGTCCGATTTCGTCTCGCCGACGAGCGGATTGAGGAACAGCCCGTCGACGATCTCCATCGCGCACTTCTGGATATATTCATGCGCGCGGTGGACCGGGTTGCGCGTCTGGAACCCGACGACCGTCTTCCAGCCCTTCTCGGCGAAGATGCGCCGCGTCTCCGCCGGATCGAAATAAAACTCCCGGAACTTCTCCGGCTGCGGCCGGTTCAGCACCGTGACCGGTCCGCCGACGTAGACGTTCGGCCGTTCGAACAGCTTCGCGACGCCCGGATGCGCGGGATCGTCGGTCTTGAACACCTTCACCGCCTCACGCTTCTGGTCGACGGTATAGATGCTCTCGATGTCGATGATGCCGTAAATGACGCCGTCTTCACCCTTCAGCGCGGCGCGGGTTCCCTTGCCCAGCTTCGCCGCCAGCTCCGGCTCGACCGCCAGCGTGATCGGGATGCTCCAGACCATCCCGCTCGCGAGCCGCATATTTTCCACGACGCTCTCGTAATCTTCCTGCGTCATGAAGCCCGTGAGCGGCGAGAACGCGCCCACGCCGATCAGATCCAGATCGGAGATCGTCCAGGTGCTCACCGGTATGACCGGAAGCTTGCCCGCTTCGGCAAGCAGCCGCTCACGCTCGCTTGCTTCCGCGATGCGGCTCACCAATGTGCCGCCGTGTGGCTTAATGCTCATGCCGTCGGTTCCTCCCTGCTTGAATATGCCGAAGCGCTCCGGTGATCCGGCGCACGCTCCGGAATGTTTTCTGTATTATTTGTGCAGCCCGCACTCCGTCTTGTTCGTGCCGGCCCAGCGACCAGCGCGCGGATCTTCGCCCGGCATGACCGGCCGCGTGCAATAGGCGCAGCCGATGCTCGGATAGTTCTGGTCGTGCAGCGGGTTGTAAATGACATCGTTCGCGCGAATGTAATTCCAGACATCGTCCGACGTCCAGCTTGCGAGCGGATTGAACTTCACGAGGCCGAATTTCGCATCGTATTCAATCTTCTTCGCGTTCGCGCGGGTCGGCGCCTGATCGCGGCGGATGCCGGTGATCCAGGCTTCATAGCCGGCCAGAAACTTCGAGAGCGGCTCCACCTTGCGCAGATTGCAGCACTTGTTCGGATCCGATTTCCACAGCTCCTCGCCGTACTTGGCCGCCTGTTCCTCCGGCGTCAGATCCGGCTTCACCTGGATGAACTTCTTGCCGTACTTCTGCTCCAGCCGGTCGCGCGTCTCGTACGTTTCCTTGAAGTGGAAATCCGTATCCAGATAGAAAATGTCGGTCTGCGGGCTGGTCTTCTGCAGCATGTCGACGATGACGACATCTTCCGCCCCGAAACTGCAGGCGAACGCAATATTCGGGAACGTCTCGACGGCAAACTTCAGGATCGCCTCCGGGGATTCGTGCTCCAGGCTCACCGCCTTTTCGGCTATCAGCGCTTCTTTCTCGAGCAGATTCATTCGTCCGTACCTCCACTCAGCATTCCTAGTTCTTTTCTATGCTTTAACTCTAGTATATGACGGTTAGCGTAAAACGACAACTGCGGATATTGTTCAAACCGATGCTTTTGCGCATGTTTATCCATTTATAAATACAAAAAAGCCTCTCCGGAGGCCGGAGAGGCTTCGATGCGGCGGTTGCTCAGCGCTTCGAGAATTGAGGCGCGCGGCGTGCCGCTTTGAGACCGTATTTTTTCCGTTCTTTCATGCGCGGATCGCGCGTCAGGAACCCTGCGCGCTTCAGCGCCGGCCGGAATTCCGGATCGGCTTTCAGCAGGGCGCGTGCAATGCCGTGGCGGATGGCGCCGGCTTGACCGGTCGTGCCGCCGCCGTTGGCGATGACGATGACGTCATATTTGTTCAGCGTATCGGTGAGCGCCAGCGGCTGCTTGACGATCAGCTTCAGCGTCTCTTGGCCGAAATACGAATCCAGGTCGCGCTTGTTGACGATGATGCGGCCTTCGCCCGGCACGAGGCGGACGCGCGCGGTCGACGTTTTGCGGCGGCCGGTTCCGTAGTATTGTACTTGAGCCATGAACCTGTCCTCCCTTAGGAATTAACCCTTCAGTTCGTAGACTTGCGGATTCTGCGCCTGATGCGGATGCTCCGGACCCGCATACACTTTCAGCTTCAGCTTGAGTCTTTCGCCAAGCCGGTTCTTCGGCAGCATGCCGTGCACGGCGAGCTCGACCATGCGAGCCGGGTTGTTCTTCAGCATGTCGCCTGCCGTCGTCACTTTCAGTCCGCCCGGGTATCCCGAGTGACGATAGTATTTCTTCTTCTGCAGCTTCTTGCCGGTCAGATGCACCTTGTCCGCATTCACGATGATGACGAAATCGCCCGTGTCCACATGCGGCGTGAATTGCGGCTTGTGCTTGCCGCGGATCAGTGCGGCCGCTTCGCTCGCCAGACGGCCGAGCGTCTGGCCTGCCGCGTCGATGACGTACCATTTGCGTTCGACTTCGTTCGGCTTGGCCATGTACGTAGTACGCATGCTTATGTCCTCCTCCGATTGCTGCGCGCCCGAGAGCGCGGCTTGCCGTCTATTCCAAATTTCGTATCCGGTATGTCAGTTCGTGTCAACGTTGCGGGGCGTACCCGAAATGGCGTCGGGACCGCGCCGCGATCACATGCCATTGCTGCGTAGAACATGCGAAAACAAGCGTTCTCTCTTGGCCGGGGCCGTGGGATAGCCACCAAGAAAGCACAAGTTATATTCTACTATAGGATGTCTTGCTCTGCAAGGCCTATTGTTTCATTCCGCCGGATCGACCGACAGAATCGCTTCATAGGCTGGCGGATACTCGACCCGCCACAGGGCAAGTCCCTGCGCCGGCGCCTTCGGACCGGCCATATTCCGGTCTTTCGCTTCCAGAATGGCCGGGATATGGCCGGGCGCCTTCTTGCCTTCGCCGATTTCGATCAGCGTGCCCGCGATGATCCGCACCATGTTGTACAGGAAACCGCTGCCCGTCAGGTAGAGATGAAGATCGCCGCCGTCCCGTTCGAGCCGGGCTTCGTAGATCGTGCGGACGTTCGATTTCCGCGGCGCCCCCGCCGAACTGAACGCGGTGAAATCATGCTCGCCGACGAAAAACTTCAGCGAATCCCGCATCGCGTCCTCATCCAGCGGCCGATAGTGGTGATAACGATAGCGGGCGGTGAAAATCTCCGGAAATTTCCCCGTCGAGATCGAATAGCGGTATGTCTTGCGGATGGCCGAATAGCGGGCATGGAAATCTTCCGGCATCTCATGCGCGCTGCGCACGATGATGTCGTCCGGCAGCCTGCCGTTCAGCGCGAGCGCCCACTTCTCGATCGGAATCGGCGTCTCCGTCCGGAAATTGACGACCTGGCCGAGCGCGTGAACGCCCGCATCCGTCCGCCCGGACCCCTCGACCCGGATGTCCGTCCCGGTCAGACTGCGAATCGCCCGTTCCAGCTCGTCCTGGATCGTGCCGCCTCCCGGCTGCGTCTGGAATCCCCGGTACGCCGTGCCGTCGTAGCTGACGATCAGCGCGATATTCCGCATCTTCCGCTCTCTCCTTCCGCCCGTAACCGCTCAACCCGCCGCGTGTTTCAAACAAATATCTATTCGCCGACCGTTTCCCGCCGTCAGCCGCCCGCCGAACATCTCCATAAGCGAAACATTTTCCTCTATTTTGTCGAAAACCCTATTCCGCCGCCGACCGCCGTATTCGAAGGAATAAGCGAAATTTTTTCTGCTGTTCCATGGCAAAGGCTGCGCATACCGGGACGGCGGGGCGTCCATACTCTGCATGACAGGACAATTGCCTGTTTATGCTTCGGCAACGGGGGCGGTGGAGCGGCACAATCCGCCGTCCGCTTCGTCTGCGTTCAGCGGGTGCGGGCCCGCCCTCCCCGGGCGCAGGCAGAAAGAAAAAAAGGCGGCGCCTTCGCCACCCTTTCTCTTCTGCCTCAGATCCGGTCGACCAGTTCGAGGTAAACCATCGGCGCCGAATCCCCGCGGCGGGGACCCAGCTTCAGGATCCGCGTGTATCCGCCCGCACGTTCAGCGTAACGGGTGGCAAGCTCGGAGAACAGTTTCTGAAGGGCGTCCTGCTCGCCGTTCACCGTCTCGCGCCGCACGAATGCCGCAGCTTGACGACGGGCGTGCAAATCGCCTTTCTTCGCTTTCGTGATGAGCTTCTCCGCGATCGAACGGACTTCCTTCGCTTTCGCTTCCGTCGTCTGGATGCGCTCGTACAAGATCAGGTCGGTCACGAGATCGCGGAACAACGCCTTCCGCGCGCTCGAGTCGCGCCCGAGTTTCTGGTAAGCCATCGTCTTTTCCCCTCCTTTGGTGCGTATGCTGCCGCTGCTGGTGTCGTCAGTCTTCCTGCCGGAGGCTGAGTCCGAGTTCCGCGAGCTTCTCCTGCACTTCCTCAAGCGACTTGCGGCCGAGGTTGCGGACCTTCATCATGTCTTCTTCGGTCTTCGTGATCAGCTCTTGGACCGTGTTGATGCCAGCCCGTTTCAGGCAGTTGTAGGAGCGGACAGAAAGATCGAGCTCCTCGATCGTCATCTCGAGCACTTTCTCCTTCTTGTCCTCTTCCTTCTCGACCATGATCTCGGCATCTTTCGCCTCGTCGGTCAGGCCGACGAACAGTTCAAGATGCGAGTTCAAAATTTTCGCGCCGAGGCTGACCGCCTCTTCGGGACGGATGCTGCCGTCGGTCCATACTTCGAGGGTCAACTTGTCATAGTTCGTCACTTGGCCGACGCGCGTATTCTCCACCGTGTAGTTGACGCGGGTAATCGGCGTATAGATCGAGTCAACCGGCAGGACGCCGATCGGCTGATCTTCCCGTTTGTTGCGGTCAGCCGGAACGTAGCCGCGGCCGCGGTTGGCGAATATGCGCATGTGAAGCCGAGCGCCGGATGCCAGCGTTGCAATGTGAAGATCAGGGTTGAGAATCTCGACATCGCTGTCCGCGCGAATGTCGCCGGCCGTAACCGTACCTTCGCCTTCCGCGTCGATCTCCAGCACTTTCTCCTCGTCGGAATGAATTTTGAGCGACAGCTTCTTCAGGTTCAGGATGATTTCGGTGACATCCTCATATACGCCCGGAATCGTCGAGAACTCGTGAAGCACGCCGTCGATCTGTACCGACGTGACAGCCGCCCCAGGCAGAGACGAGAGCAGAATGCGGCGAAGTGAATTCCCGAGCGTCGTTCCGTAACCGCGCTCCAGCGGTTCGACAACGAAGGCTCCGTACGTGCCGTCTTCGCTCAGCTCTACGGTTTCGATTTTCGGCTTTTCGATCTCAATCACGGTTTAACCCTCCTTCAACGTCGCTCCGTGCCGTACCTTTCAGACCGGCCGCCGGCCGGTCGGCACCGCTCGCGGACCGGCTCAAAACCATGTAGTATACCAATCCATCACAACCATTATTCACAAGTTGCAAATCTTTGATACCACAGGCATTTGAGCACTATACGCGACGACGTTTCGGCGGGCGGCAGCCGTTGTGCGGAACCGGCGTGACGTCCTTGATCAGATTCACTTCGAGGCCTGCGGCTTGCAGGGAACGGATCGCCGCTTCGCGGCCCGCGCCCGGACCTTTGACCATGACTTCAACAGACTTCATGCCGTGTTCCATTGCGGCTTTCGCTGCCGCTTCGGCTGCCATCTGCGCCGCATACGGCGTGCTTTTCCGGGAACCTTTGAAGCCGAGGTTGCCGGCGCTTGCCCAGGAGATGGCGTTGCCGTGCGGATCCGTGATCGTGACGATCGTATTGTTGAACGTGGAACGGATATGCGCAACACCGGATTCGATATTCTTGCGATCGCGGCGTTTCGTGCGCACCGTCTTCTTCGCTGCTGCTCTGGCCATTTTCAGTTATCCCCCCTCATTACTTCTTCTTGTTCGCTACCGTACGGCGAGGACCTTTGCGCGTCCGCGCGTTCGTCTTCGTCCGTTGACCCCGGACGGGAAGACCGCGGCGATGACGAATGCCCCGGTAGCAGCCGATCTCAATCAACCGTTTGATATTCAGCGAGACTTCGCGGCGGAGGTCGCCTTCCACTTTCAGCTTGTCGATCGTGTCGCGCAGACGGTTCACTTCGTCTTCCGTCAGATCGCGCACGCGGGTGTTCTCGTCGATCCCGTTCTGAGCCAGAATCTTCTGGGCCGTCGACTTGCCGATGCCGTAAATGTACGTCAGGCCGATCACCACGCGTTTGTCCCGCGGCAGGTCTACACCAGCTATGCGTGCCATGATTCGTCTATCCCTCCTTCGTTATCCCTGTTTTTGCTTGTGGCGCGGATTTTCGCAGATGACCATCACGTTGCCCTTGCGACGAATGACTTTGCATTTTTCGCAAATCGGCTTCACCGAAGGTCTTACTTTCATGTTCGTTTCCCTCCCGAATGTGCCGGCGCTTCCTTGAGCCGCGGGCTATTTCCGATACGTGATCCGACCCCGGGTCAGATCGTAGGGCGACAGTTGGATGACGACCTTGTCACCCGTCAGGATGCGGATGAAATGCATTCTGAGTTTGCCGGATACGTGGGCGAGAATCTGGTGTCCGTTCTCCAGTTCCACCCTGAACATGGCGTTGGGCAGCGGTTCGATAACCGTACCTTCGACTTCAATGACGTCTTCTTTCGCCACAGTCATTCTCCTTTCCGCTCAATATACTTCTGAATGGCATAACGGAGTTTGGCGTTCGTCACCCGGCCCGTCAGCTTGATGCTCTCCGCGACTTCGCTGCTGACAGCGGGTTGAAATTCCAGGTGCAGGACATTTTTTTTCTTCGGACGTTCGAACTTGCGGCCGCCGCCATCGGCGATGAGCACGAACCGCTCGTCTACGATTCCGACGATCACCGCATGGCCGCCCCGGTCTTTGCCGCGCAGGATGCGGACCAACCTTCCGATTTCAGGTTCCGGTCGCATGGCCGTCACCATCCTTCTACAGCCGGCCGCCGCGCTAATCGCGCACGACGGTCAGAATCTCGCAACCGTCTTCGGTCACCGCGACCGTATGCTCGAAGTGCGCGCACCATGTGCCGTCCACGGTGACGACGGTCCAATTGTCCTCCAGCGTGCGGACATACCGCTCGCCGAGGATGACCATCGGTTCGATCGCCAGCGTCATGCCGGGCTTGAGCCGCGGACCGCGGTCGGGAATGCCGTAGTTCGGAATCTGCGGCTCTTCGTGGAGCCGCGTGCCGATGCCGTGGCCGACATATTCGCGGACGACGGACATGCCCGCCTCCTCGATGACCCGCTGAATCGCATGCGATACGGTGTAGAGCCGAACGCCGGCCTTGACGTGCTTCAGGCCTTCCATCAGCGATCGTTCCGTCACCTCGAGCAGCCTCCGGTGTTCCTCGGAAATCTCCCCGACGGGATACGTCCAGGCGGAATCGCCGTGGTAACCCTGGAACTGCGCGCCGATGTCGATGCTGATGATGTCGCCTTCGTTCAGCACGCGCGGACCCGGAATGCCGTGCACCAACTCGTCGTTCACAGAAGCACAGATACTGGCAGGAAATTGATTGTAGCCTTTGAAGGAAGGTACGGCTCCCTGGCTTCGGATGTACTCTTCAGCCAGCTTGTCAAGCTCGGCGGTCGTTACGCCGGGCTTGATCGCCTGCTTGAGCAGGCGGTGCGTCTCCGCCACGATCCGTCCGGCTTCCCTCATGTATTCCAGTTCGGCTGCAGATTTGCAGACGATCATTCCGCTTGCCCCTTCAGAATCGAGGTGATCTGCGCGGTGACCGCGTCGATTTCTTGCTCGCCGTTGACCTCCCGCAGCAGTCCTTGATCCCGGTAATAGCGGAGAAGCGGCTCCGTCTTCGAGAGATACTCGTCGAGCCGTGTGCCGACTTTCTCCTCCGTATCGTCAGAGCGCTGGTACAGCTCGCCGCCGCATTTATCGCAGACGCCTTCCTGCTTCGGCGGGTTGAACAGGATGTGATACGTTGCGCCGCACGATTTGCAGATCCTCCGGCCGGTGAGCCGCTTCAGCAGCATGTCGCGGTCGACGACCAGGCTGATCACATGGTCGATGCGGCGTCCGGATTCCTTCAGCATGCCGTCCAGCGCTTCCGCCTGCGCCAGCGTGCGCGGATACCCGTCAAGCAGGAAGCCGCGCTTGCAGTCATCCTGCTGCAGCCGTTCGCGGACAATGCCGTTCGTCACGTCGTCCGGGACGAGAAGCCCCTGGTCGACATATTCCTTCGCTTTCAGGCCAAGCGGCGTTCCTTCCTTCATGGCGAGACGGAAAGCATCGCCGGTCGAGATATGCGGAATGCCGAATTCCGCGACAATCCGCTCGGCCTGAGTGCCTTTGCCCGCGCCGGGAGGCCCCATAAACAGGATGTTCATTCGCAGTTCCTCACTTTAAGCAGAATAGGCCCGGACCCGCGCGCGGCGTACGCCGTGCGAGTTCCGGCTGCCTGACCCGTGCCGATCACTTGTTGATGAACCCTTTGTAATGGCGCTTGATCAGCTGGCCTTCGATCTGCTTCATTGTGTCGAGCGCAACGCCGACAACGATGAGAAGTGACGTGCCGCCGAGCTGCACCGAACGGGGCAGACCCGAAATGGCGCCGAAGAATACCGGCAGGATCGAAACGGCCGCCAGGAAGATCGCGCCGAAGAGCGTGATCCGCGTAATGACACGGGTGATATAGCTCGACGTCGGTTTGCCCGGACGGATGCCCGGAATATAGCCGCCGTTCTTCTTCATCTGATCCGCCATCTGGATCGGGTTGATCTGCACGAACGTGTAGAAGAACGTAAAGCCGATGATCAGGATCACGTACAGCACCATGCCGAGCGGCTGGTCATAGTACAGGTTGGCGATGACCCACTCTGCCCATTGCTTGCCCCGCCAGAACGTGGCAATCGTGACCGGGAACATCAGAAGCGAGATCGCGAAGATGACCGGAATGACGCCGGCGCTGTTCACCTTGAGCGGGATGTGCGTCGACTGGCCGCCGTACATCTTGCGGCCGACGATCCGCTTCGCGTATTGGACCGGGATTTTCCGCACGCCTTGCTGTACGAAAATGACCCCGACGACAATCGCCACGACCGCAATCAAGATGAGCAGCACCTTGACGATGCTCAGGAACAGCTGATCGTTCTCCACGAACTCGGAAGCGTAGATCGTCCGGATCGCGCCCGGGATTCCCGCGATGATGCCCGCGAAGATGATGATCGAAATCCCGTTGCCGATGCCTTTCTCCGTGATCTGCTCACCGAGCCACATCAGGAAGGCCGTGCCGGCCGTCAGGACGATCGCGATCACCAGATAGGTCGTAAAGCTCGGATCAATGACCATCCCGTACTGATTCTGGAAGCCGATCGACGTCGCAAACGCCTGGATCAGACCCAGGATGACCGTGCCGTAACGGGTGATCTGCGCCAGCTTGCGCTTCCCGTTCTCGCCTTCTTTCGCCCATTCGGCGAATTTCGGAATGACATCC
Source organism: Thermobacillus composti KWC4 (assembly GCF_000227705.2). Classification (GTDB taxonomy): domain Bacteria; phylum Bacillota; class Bacilli; order Paenibacillales; family Paenibacillaceae; genus Thermobacillus; species Thermobacillus xylanilyticus. The sequence goes on along the minus strand of NC_019897.1, from coordinate 319,872 downwards.
ATGCTGAGCAGCTGCACGATGATCGATGCCGTGATGTACGGCATGATCCCGAGCGCGAAGATCGAGAACTGGAAGAGCGCGCCGCCGGAGAACGTGTTCAAGAGCCCGAAAATATCGCTGCCGCCTTTGGTTGCCTCGATCAGCGTGTCTCGATCGATGTTCGGTACCGGAATGAACGAGCCGATCCGGTAGACGATCAGGATCATCAGCGTGAACAAGATCCGTTTGCGAAGATCTTCCACTTTCCAGATGTTGGACAGGGTCCTGAACATTAGATCACCTCGGTTTTACCGCCGGCAGCCTGGATTTTCTCTACCGCAGATTGAGAGAACTTGTTCGCTTTCACGGTGAGGCCGACCTTGATCTCGCCGTTGCCGAGAATCTTGATGCCCGCCAGAGGATTTTTCACAATCCCTTGCGACATGAGCAGTTCGGGCGTAACTTCGGTTCCAGCCTCGAAGCGGTTCAGTTCCTCAATGTTGACAATCGCGTATTCCTTGCGGAACCGATTGTTGAAACCGCGCTTCGGCAGACGACGGTACAGCGGGTTTTGGCCGCCCTCGAAGCCCGGGCGTACACCGCCGCCGGAACGTGCGTTCTGACCTTTGTGGCCGCGGCCTGCCGTCTTGCCGTTGCCGCTGGCAATCCCGCGACCCACACGCTTCGGTGCCTTGCGGGAACCTTCTGCCGGCTTGAGCTCGTGCAGTTTCATCGTTCGTTGCACCTCCTTGCAAAATATGCAGCCGCAATCGGCTTATGTCCCGGCTTGATCAGCCTTGTACTTCTTCGACTTTGACCAGGTGCTTGACATGGTTCACCATGCCGCGGATGGCCGGATTGTCTTCCTTCACGACCGTCTGATGAAGCTTGCGGAGACCCAAGGCCGCCACGGTCGCGCGCTGCTTCTCGTTGCGGCCGATCAGGCTGCGAACGAGGGTGATTTGCAGTTTCGCCATCGATTACCCCTCCTTAACCCAGAAGCTCTTCGACGGTTTTGCCGCGGAGGCGCGCCACATCTTCCGCCCGCTTCAGGCGAGACAACCCTTCGATCGTCGCGTTGACCATGTTGGTGGAGTTGGAAGAACCGAGCGATTTCGTCAGGATATCGCCGATGCCTGCCAGCTCGAGCACCGCCCGGACCGGACCGCCGGCGATGACGCCCGTACCTTCGGATGCCGGTTTCAGCAGGACTTTGCCTGCGCCGAAATGGCCGATGACCTGATGCGGAATCGTCGTGCCGACGATCGGCACATGGATCAGGTTCTTCTTCGCGTCTTCGATGCCTTTGCGGATCGCATCCGGCACTTCGGACGCCTTGCCGATCCCCGCGCCGACCCAGCCTTTGCCGTCGCCGACGACGACGAGCGCGCTGAAGCTGAAGCGGCGACCGCCCTTGACGACCTTCGATACGCGGTTGATGTGCACGACCTTCTCGGTCAATTCTAACGTATTCGGATCTACACGCAAGTCATATACCTCCTTATTGAGAGATGGATCAGAATTCGAGCCCGCCTTCGCGCGCAGCGTCGGCCAGCGCCTGGATGCGGCCGTGATACAGGTATCCGCCGCGGTCGAACACGACTTTGGCCACGCCTTTCTCTTTCGCGCGCCGTGCGATCAGTTCGCCGACTTGACGTGCGGCTTCGACGCTGCCGCCGTTGCCGATCTTGTCCCGCAGTTCCTTGTCGAGCGTCGATGCGGACGCGAGGGTGATCCCCTTCTCGTCGTCAATGAGCTGCGCGTAGATATGCTTCGAGGAGCGGAATACCGACAGACGCGGCCGTTCCGCCGTGCCGTTGATTTTCTTGCGAACCCGCAGATGCCGTTTCAGGCGGGCTTTGTTCTTGTCGATCTTCGTGATCATGCCAGGTTTCACTCCTTCCCGGGCTTATACGGCGTGCCGCCGCGGACGCTTGCCCGATGTACCGTCCTTCAGCGGCGCGGCCGATCATTTCTTCTTACCGGCCTTGCCTTCCTTGCGGAGAATCCGTTCGTCTTCGTATTTGATGCCTTTGCCCTTGTACGGTTCCGGCTCGCGTACGGCGCGGATCTTCGCGGCCGTTGCGCCGACGAGTTCCTTATCGATGCCTTTCACGACAATCTTCGTCTGCGAGGGCACTTCGAACTCGATGCCCTTGTCCGGCACGATCTCCACCGGGTGCGAGTAACCGACGTTCAGGACGATCTTGTCGCCTTGCTTGTTCACGCGGTAACCGACACCGACCAGTTCCAGGCTCTTGCTGAAGCCCTCGGTTACGCCGCTGACCATGTTGGCGATGACGCTGCGCGTCGTGCCGTGCAGGGAGCGGTGCAATTTATCGTCGGAAGGACGCTCGACCGACACGGCGCCGCCATCGACAACGACTTTCATGTCTTTATGCAGCTCGCGCGTCAGCGTACCCTTCGGACCTTTCACGGTAATGACATTGCCGTTCAGCGTGATGTCCACGCCGCTCGGAATGGCGATCGGTTTGCGGCCGATACGAGACATGTCGACACCTCCAATCGTTATAGCGGTCTTACCACACGTAGCAGATGACTTCGCCGCCCGTTTTCAGTTGGCGGGCCTGCTTGTCGGTCATGACGCCCTTGGACGTCGAGAGAATCGCGATGCCCAGACCGCCGAGCACGCGCGGAATTTCGTTCGCTTTCGTGTAAACGCGCAGACCCGGCTTGCTGATGCGCTTCAGCCCGGTGATGACACGTTCGTTGTTCGGTCCGTACTTCAGGAAGATGCGGATGATCCCCTGCTTGTTGTCTTCGATATATTCGGCATCGCGGATGAAGCCTTCATTCTTCAAGATCTCGGCGATCTGCCGTTTGATCTTCGAAGCCGGCATTTCCACGGTTTCGTGACGTACGGTGTTCGCGTTGCGGATACGCGTCAGCATATCTGCAATCGGATCGGACATAACCATTGGTTCGAGAACCTCCTTCCCGTGCCGGGTGAATTACCAGCTCGCTTTTTTCACGCCCGGAATCTGTCCCTTGTAGGCCAGTTCACGGAAACAGATCCGGCAAATCTTGAATTTCCGGAAGACGGAATGCGGACGGCCGCAGCGTTCGCAGCGCGTGTAAGCCCGCACTTTAAACTTCGGCTTGCGCTGCTGCTTCACTTTCATCGACGTCTTCGCCATAGGGTTCGCACCTCCTGCCTTCGGATTACTTCGCGAACGGCATGCCCAGCTGGGCCAGCAGCTCACGAGCTTCTTCGTCCGTCTTGGCCGTCGTGACGATGACGACGTCCATACCGCGCACCTTGTCGATCTTGTCGTACTCGATTTCCGGGAAGATCAGCTGCTCTCTCAAGCCGAGCGTGTAGTTGCCGCGTCCGTCGAACGCCTTCGTCGAGACGCCGCGGAAGTCGCGAACCCGCGGAAGCGCGACATTGAACAGTTTGTCGAGGAAGTAATACATCCGGTCGCCGCGCAGCGTCACCTTCACGCCGATCGGCATGCCCTCGCGGAGCTTGAATCCCGCGATCGATTTCTTCGCCCGGGTGACGACCGGTTTCTGGCCGGAAATCAGCCGCAGGTCTTCGACGGCCGCATCGAGCACTTTCGGGTTGCCGACCGCTTCGCCGACGCCCATGTTGATGACGACCTTCTCGACCTTCGGCACTTGCATGACCGTTGTATAGTTGAACTTCTGCATCAAAGCAGGCGTGATCTCGTTCAGGAATTTATCCTTCAGTCGTACTGCCATTCTTCACACGGACCTCCTTTCGTCTCGCGGATTAGTCGATGACTTCTCCGGAACGCTTCGCGACCCGGACTTTCTTGCCGTTCTCCAGCACCTTGTAGCCGATGCGCGTCGGCTTGCCGGTCTTCGGGTCGACATGCATCACGTTCGATACGTGAATCGGCGCTTCTTGTTCGATAATGCCGCCTTGCGGATTTTGCTGCGAAGGACGCGTATGCTTCTTCACCATGTTCACGCCTTCGACCAGCACCCGGTTCTCGCGCGGGAAAGCTGCGATGACGCGGCCTTTTTTGCCCTTGTCCTTGCCCGTGATGACGATGACCGTGTCATCCTTCTTCACGTGCAGCTTGTTGTTGTGCGACTCGAGAACTTTCTTCAGCCTGGGCATTCGTTACACCTCACTTCGACTGCAGGATTGGCTTGACTTTCTTGTTGAAGAGCGGTACGTTCCCGCTCTTGTGTGCTGTCCGATCAGATGACTTCCGGCGCCAGCGAGATGATCTTCATGAAATCCTTGTCGCGGAGTTCACGTGCGACAGGTCCGAAGATCCGCGTGCCGCGCGGGCTCTTGTCTTCCCGCACGATGACGGCGGCGTTCTCGTCGAACGAAATATAGGAACCGTCTTTGCGGCGCACAGGGCGTTTCGTGCGGACGATGACAGCTTTCACGACATCGCCTTTCTTGACAACGCCCCCGGGTGTTGCGGACTTGACGGAACATACGATCAGATCGCCGATGCGGCCCGTGCGGCGTCCCGTGCCGCCCAGAACGCGAATGCACATCAGTTCCTTCGCGCCGGAGTTGTCGGCAACGGCCAGGCGAGTGAACGGTTGAATCATGCTAGCGTCCTCCTTTCGGGAAAATGAAACCGAACATTACCTTACAGCACGACGGCTCTTTCGACGATTTCGACCAGACGGAACCGTTTGTCTTTCGACAGCGGGCGCGTTTCCATGATCTTCACGATATCGCCGATCTTTGCTTCGTTGTTCTCATCGTGCGCTTTGTATTTCTTCGTGTACTTGATCCGCTTGTGGTACAGCTTGTGCTTCTTGTACGTCTCGACCGCCACGACGATCGTCTTGTCCATTTTGTCGCTGACGACCCGTCCGATCTCCACTTTGCGGGAATTGCGTTCGCTCATGGTTTTCCTCCTTCCTCATCAAGAGAGGTTCGGTTCTTGCGGATGCTTACGGGCTTAAGCTTCAGCTGATGCCCAGTTCGCGTTCGCGGATGACGGTCTTCGCACGCGCAATCGCCTTGCGCACGTCGCGGATGCGCGTCGGGTTCTCCAGCTGGCCGGTAGCCAATTGGAAGCGAAGGTTGAAAAGCTCTTCCTTGTAGCCGGAAATCTTTTGTTCAATTTCGGCCGTCGTCAGGTTGCGGAAGTCGTTAGCTTTCATTTGCTTCACCACCCGCTTCTTCTCGTTTCACGAACTTCGTCTTCACCGGAAGCTTGTGGGACGCGAGACGCATCGCTTCACGAGCGACTTCTTCGGATACGCCCGCAAGTTCGAACATGATCTTGCCCGGTTTGACGACTGCTACCCACTTCTCGACGTTACCTTTACCGGAACCCATCCGGACTTCCAGCGGCTTCTGCGTGATCGGCTTGGACGGGAAAATCTTGATCCACACCTTGCCGCCCCGCTTGATGTAACGGGTCATCGCGATCCGCGCCGCCTCGATCTGCCGGTTCGTGATCCATGCCGGCTCGAGCGCCTGCAGACCGTATTCGCCGAATGCTACTTCCGTGCCGCCTTTGGCGCGGCCTTTCATTTTACCGCGTTGAACCTTGCGGTGTTTGACGCGCTTCGGTATCAACATGGGTCAGTTGCCTCCTTCCTGGACGGCAGCTTTCTTTCTCGCCGGGAGCACCTCACCGCGGTAGATCCATACTTTCACGCCGATGCGGCCGTAAGTCGTATGGGCTTCCGCCGTGCCGTAATCGATGTCCGCGCGCAGCGTGTGCAGCGGCACCGTGCCTTCGGTGTACCCTTCCGTACGGGCGATTTCCGCACCGCCGAGACGGCCGCTGACGCTGGCCTTGATGCCCTTCGCGCCGGCGCGCATCGTCCGCTGGATCGCCTGTTTCAGCGCGCGGCGGAACGAGATGCGGCGTTCAAGCTGCTGAGCGATCGATTCCGCGACAAGCGTCGCGTCCAGATCCGCTTGTTTGATCTCCAGAATATTGATGTGGACTTTCTTGCCCTTCGTAATCTTCGTCAATTCTGTGCGAAGATTTTCGACTTCCGCGCCGCCTTTGCCGATGACCATGCCCGGCTTCGCGGTGTGGATCGTCACGTTGACGCGGTTCGCCGCCCGTTCGATCTCGATGCGGGAGACCGCGGCGTCTTTCAGTTTCTTCTTCAGGAAATCACGGATTTTGACGTCTTCAAGCAGAAGGTCGCCGAAGTCTTTGCCGGCGTACCATTTGGATTCCCAATCCCGGATGATTCCGATGCGGAGACCGACCGGATTGACCTTTTGACCCACACGTGTCCCTCCTTATTTTTCAGATACCACCAGCGTAATGTGGCTCGTACGTTTCTTGATCGGGAATGCGCGGCCCTGGGCGCGGGGACGATACCGTTTCAACGTCGGCCCCTGGTTCACGTATGCCTGGGAAATGTAGAGCCGTTCTACGTTCATCTGGTAGTTATGTTCTGCATTCGCGACTGCCGAATTGAGCAGCTTTTCCACGATCGGGGATGCCGCCTTCGGCGTATGGCGCAGAATCGCGATCGCTTCACCCACGCTCTTGCCGCGGATCAGATCCACGACGAGCCGTGCCTTGCGCGGCGCGATGCGCACATAGTTCGCGTGTGCCTTCGCTTCTGGCATGGAAGAAACCTCCTCTCATGACATAGGCCTGTTCCGGCATGAACCGCTTGAGGCTGCATGTTCAAAACCGGCAGGCGCCGAATTATCTTCTGCCCGTCTTCTTGTCGTCGTCGGTGTGGCCTTTGAACGTACGCGTCGGCGCGAATTCGCCGAGTTTGTGGCCCACCATGTCTTCCGTTACATAAACCGGCACATGCTTGCGTCCGTCGTAGACGGCGAACGTATGGCCGACAAATTGCGGAAAAATCGTGGAACGGCGGGACCAGGTCTTGATGACGGCTTTCTTGTTGCTTGCGTTCAGTTCTTCGACTTTCTTCATCAGGTGATCGTCGACGAACGGTCCCTTCTTCAGGCTGCGACCCATCGGTGTTCCTCCCTTCGCTTAAATCGAGACCAAAGCCCGCCGGATCCGCGCGGGCGCTTCATGCGGCCCCCGCGCGGGTGCCAAGCTATCTACGCGGCGGGCGTTCGATCACTTCGTGCGGCTGCGAATAATGTACTTGCTCGACGCTTTCTTCTTCTTGCGCGTCTTGTAGCCGAGCGTCGGTTTGCCCCACGGCGACATCGGCGACTTGCGGCCGATCGGAGCGCGGCCTTCGCCGCCGCCGTGCGGGTGGTCGACCGGGTTCATGACGACACCGCGGACCGTCGGACGTCTGCCGAGCCAGCGGCTGCGGCCGGCCTTGCCGATCTTGATCAGCTCGTGGTCTTCATTGCCGACCGAACCGATCGTCGCGCGGCACGTCTTCAGGATGCGGCGCATTTCGCCGGACGTGAGACGGACAACGACATACTTGTCCTCTTTGCCGAGCAGCTGCGCTTCCGTACCGGCGGCGCGCACGAGCTGGCCGCCTTTGCCCGGGCGGAGCTCAATGTTGTGGATGACCGTACCGACCGGGATGTTCTCGAGCGGCAGCGCGTTGCCGACCTTGATGTCCGCGTTCGGACCGGACATGATCTCGTCGCCGACCTTCAGACCCTTCGGCGCGATGATGTAACGCTTCTCGCCGTCGACATAGTGAATTAGCGCGATGTTCGCCGTGCGGTTCGGATCGTATTCGATCGTCGCGACCTTGCCGACGATGCCGTCCTTGTTCCGTTTGAAGTCGATGATCCGGTATTTCCGTTTATGGCCGCCGCCGTGATGGCGGACCGTGATCTTGCCCTGGTTGTTGCGGCCCGCTTTCTTCTTCAGCGGCGCAAGCAGCGATTTCTCCGGGCGGTCCGTCGTAATTTCCTCGAACGTCGAGACCGACATGGCGCGCCGGGCCGGAGAAGTCGGTTTGTACTTCTTGATGGGCACGAATATCCCCTCCTTGTCTCAACAGAATCAGACGGACGCCTCGAAGAACTCGAGTTCCTTGCTGTCCGGGCTGAGCTGCACGATCGCTTTCTTCCATTCGCTCGTGTAGCCCTCATAACGGCCGTAGCGCTTCGGCTTGGCCGGAACGCGCATCGTGTTCACTTTCACGACCTTGACCTTGAAGATCTGTTCGACGGCGGACTTGATTTCCGTCTTCGTCGCCTTCAGATCCACTTCGAACACATAGCGTTTGTTCGCCATCAGTTCGCTCGACTCTTCGGTGATGACCGGACGTTTGATGATGTCGCGCGGGTCCTTCATTGCGCCAGCACCTCCTGTACTTTCAGTGCCGCGTCCTTCGTCATGATGAGCTTGTCGTGGACCATGACGTCACGCACATTGATGCCGTCAGCCGCAATGAATTTCACACCCGGAATGTTCCGTGCGGAAAGCGCCACGTTGTCGTCGTATTCCGCCGTCACGACAAGCGCCTTGCGGTCGACTTTCAGATTGTTCAGGATGCCGGCGAAATCCTTCGTCTTCGGCTTGGCGAGCTTCAGCTCATCCAGCACGATCAGTTCGCTCGCCCCCACTTTCGCGGACAGCGCCGAGCGGATCGCCAGCCGGCGGACTTTCTTCGGCAGCTTGAATCCGTACGTGCGCGGCAGAGGACCGAACACGGTGCCGCCGCCTTTCCATTGCGGAGCCCGGATGCTGCCTTGACGGGCGCGGCCCGTTCCTTTCTGTCTCCAGGGCTTGCGGCCGCCGCCGCTCACTTCCGAACGCCCCTTCGTTTTATGCGTACCGCGGCGCTCGGCGGCTTCCTGCAGCACGATCGCGCTGTGCAGCGCATGCACGTGCGGCTCGATTCCGAATACCGCATCGGACAGCTCGATCTCGCCTACCTGCGCCCCGCTCACATTGTATACTGCTACTTTCGGCATTTCATGTTCCTCCTTTCCTGCAAGAATCGGTTTATTTCTTCACCGAGGATCTGATTTTCACGAACGAGTTCTTCGCGCCCGGGATCGAGCCTTTCACGAGAATAACGTTGCGCTCGGCGTCGACGCGAATGACTTCGAGGTTCTGGATCGTGACGGTCTCGCTGCCCATGCGGCCCGCCAGATGCTTGCCCTTCGGCACGCGGTTCGCCTGGATGGAGCCCATCGAACCCGGTCCGCGATGGTACTTCGAACCGTGCGCCATCGGACCGCGTTGTTGACCCCACCGTTTGATGACGCCGGCGAAGCCTTTGCCCTTCGAAATGCCCGTCACGTCAACAAACTCGCCTTCCGCGAAAATATCCGCCTTGATCTCCTGGCCAACTTCATATTCGCCCGGGTTGACCCCGCGGATTTCTTTTACGTAGCGCTTGGGAGCCGTGCCGGCTTTCTTCGCGTGGCCGACTTCCGGCTTGATCGGGTTCTTCTTGTCGGCAAAACCGAGCTGGATCGCTTCGTAGCCGTCGGTCTCCCGATCCTTCTTCTGGAGCACGACGCACGGGCCGGCCTCGATGACCGTAACCGGTACGACGGAGCCGTCAGCCGCGAAGACTTGCGTCATCCCCAGCTTTCTGCCCAAGATACCTTTCATGTTGACACCTCATTTCCTCTCATGCATATAATAGCCGCCCTTCGCGGCCTGGGCCTTACAGTTTGATCTCGATGTCGACGCCGGACGGCAGGTCCAGACGCATCAGCGCATCGACCGTCTGCGGCGTGGGATTCACAATGTCAATGAGACGCTTGTGCGTGCGCATCTCGAATTGTTCACGGGAATCCTTGTACTTGTGCACCGCCCGCAGAATCGTGATGACTTGCTTCTCCGTCGGAAGCGGAATCGGACCGGACACCCCGGCGCCGGAACGCTTCGCCGTCTCGACGATTTTCTCCGCGGACTGGTCGAGAATTCGGTGATCGTATGCCTTGAGACGGATACGGATCTTTTGCTTTGCTGCCATATGAGTCCCTCCTTCTATCGCCCAATTTGGTAATCGGACATACTCCGCGAGAATAACCCGACAGGCTCCCTATGGCAAAGGGGCCGGGTGTGTCGGCAACCTCCCGCATCATCGCAACGTCGCAGACCAACATGCAATATTATAGCGAAACACCCGGGCGTTTGCAATCTTTTTTCTTTGCGGGACGAATCAAGCATCCGAACCAATAAAAAAGGAAGAGCGGCGGCTTGCGCCGTCACTCTCCCAGCACCCGTTCGATATCTTCCAGCACCAGCTGTCCCGCGATGGCGCCGCTGTACAGCCAGCTGCGGTTCTTGTCCATCTCGTAGACATGTCCCGCTTTGACGGCGGGGATCGTCTTCCAGAGGTCGCTCTCGATCAGCGAGTCCGTCTGGCCTTCTTCGTAGTTCACCAGGAAAATGTAGTCCGCCGTCAGTTCCGACAGTTTCTCGAGCGATATCGGATTCCACGATGCGCGGTTCTCTTCCGGAATCTCGGTCATGATGTTCGGCGGGTTCACGCCCAGATCGCCGTACACGACCGCGCCGCTCGCCGTCTTCGTGTCGACCATGTAGAACTGCTTGGCGGTCAGCCACAGGATGGCGATCGATTTGCCTTCAAGCTTGCCCTCGAGCTTGGCTTTCGTCTCCTGCACTTTTTGATCGTAAGCTTCGAGCGCGGCTTTCGCTTTTTCTTCCTTGCCGAGCACTTCGCCGATCTTGCTCAGCGCGGCGCGCCAGTCGGCCGTCGTCTCGTCGCTGAGGACGAAAGTCGGCGCAATCTTGCCGGGTGTTGGATGCGTTCATTTAACCACCTGCTCACAAAGACAAAGCCACCGTCCCAACGGGAACCAGTGGCTTCGAAAATCAGCCGCAATCTCGGAAGGCTGCAGATCTTTCGCATGCCGGAGCGGCCCGTCAACCGTTCGTCACGGCATTCGCCTGCTTGCCGTAAGCCCGATCTTCCTGTTCGCTCTTCACCTGCTGATGCTCGCGGTTCTTCGCCGTACGCAGGCTTTCGCGGAACAGCTCGAACGGCAGACAGAGCGGCACGCCGGTGCGCGGATCGAACAGAATATCGGCTTCGATCCCGAATACTTCGCGGAGCACTTCCTTCGTCGTCACTTTCGCCGGTTCGCCTTCGGCCACGATCTTGCCGGACTTGATCGCGACCATGTGATGCGCATAACGCGTGGCGTGGTTCAGATCGTGCACGACCATGACGATCGTTCGGCCTTGCTCTTCATTGAGCTGCTGCAGCAGCTTCAGCACCTCGAGCTGATGCGCCATATCGAGATAGGTCGTCGGCTCGTCCAGGAACAATATTTCCGTCTGCTGCGCGAGCGCCATCGCAATCCATGCCCGCTGCCGCTGACCGCCGGACAACTGATCAACCGCACGGTCGGCAAATGAAACAAGACCGGTCATCTCGATCGCCCACTCCACGATCTCACGGTCTTCCCGGCTCATCGTGCCGAAGCCTTTCTGATGCGGATAGCGGCCGTAGCCGACCAGTTCGCGGACCGTAAGCCCTTCGGGCGCAACGGGATTCTGGGGCAGAATCGCCAGCTGTTTCGCCACTTCCCGCGTCGATTGCGAGTGGATCGCCTTCCCGTCGAGCAGCACGCTGCCGCGCTGGGGTTTCATGATGCGGGCCATCGTCTTCAAAATCGTCGATTTGCCCGACCCGTTCGAACCTACCAGGGCGGTAATCTTGCCCGTCGGTATGCTCAGGTTCAGACCGTCCACAATCAGCCGTTCGTCATAGCCAATCGCCAGGTCTTGCGTTATCAGTCTGTCCAAGGCGCCTCATCCTCTCCGGTCGCCTGCCGCAGTCAGGCCATATCCATCACAGTCGGATTCGAAAAATCAATCGGCTTCGCAGCCGCGCCCGATCCTTCATCCACCCTGCTGGTCAAATCAATCCGTCTATTATGATAATGGTTCTCATTATCGTCGTCAATGATCTGCTTGCAATCCGGCAAGAAAATCGGCTGACATCGTGACGGACGTGAAAAAACAAGCGGCCGTTTGACAGCAGTTGCTGCCAAACGGCCGTGCAATATGCGGCTTGGAGCCGCGCCTCATTACTTCAGGATCGAAGCAACGGCACCTGCGCCTACCGTACGGCCGCCTTCGCGGATAGCGAAGCGCGTACCTTCTTCGATAGCGATCGGAGCGATCAGTTCAACCGTCAGGGTGACGTTGTCGCCCGGCATAACCATCTCGGTGCCTTCCGGCAGTTCGATAACGCCCGTTACGTCCGTCGTCCGGAAGTAGAATTGCGGACGGTAGCCCGTGAAGAACGGTTTGTGGCGGCCGCCTTCTTCCTTCGTCAGGACGTAAACTTGAGCCGTGAATTTCGTGTGCGGGTTAACCGAGCCCGGTTTAACCAGAACTTGGCCGCGCTCGATTTCCTTGCGCTCTACGCCGCGGAGCAGCGCGCCGATGTTGTCGCCGGCTTGCGCTTGGTCGAGCAGCTTACGGAACATTTCAACGCCCGTAACGACCGTTTTCTTCGTTTCGTCTTGCAGACCGACGATTTCAACTTCGTCGCCGACTTTAACCGTACCGCGCTCGACGCGGCCCGTTGCAACCGTACCGCGGCCGGTGATCGTGAATACGTCTTCGACCGGCATGAGGAACGGCTTGTCGACGTCGCGTTCCGGCGTCGGGATGTAGGAGTCGATCGCTTCGAACAGTTCAACGATCTTGTCAGCCCACGGACCGTCCGGATTTTCGAGCGCTTCGCGAGCGGAACCGCGGATGATCGGCGTGTCGTCGCCCGGGAACTCGTATTCGCTCAGCAGGTCGCGAACTTCCATTTCAACGAGTTCGAGCAGCTCTTCGTCTTCAACCATGTCGCACTTGTTCAGGAATACGACGATGTACGGAACGCCGACCTGACGGGAGAGCAGGATGTGCTCGCGCGTTTGCGGCATCGGGCCGTCAGCAGCGGATACGACGAGGATTGCGCCGTCCATCTGAGCTGCACCCGTGATCATGTTCTTGACGTAGTCGGCGTGGCCCGGGCAGTCAACGTGCGCATAGTGGCGGTTCGGCGTTTCGTACTCGACGTGTGCGGTCGAGATCGTGATGCCGCGCTCGCGCTCTTCCGGAGCCTTGTCGATTTGGTCGTAAGCGACTGCAGCGCCGCCGCCATACTTCTTCGACAGAACCGTCGTGATGGCGGCCGTCAGCGTCGTCTTACCATGGTCGACGTGACCGATGGTGCCGATGTTGACGTGCGGTTTCGTACGTTCGAATTTAGCCTTAGCCATTGAACCATTTCCTCCTTGGGATGATGGATTGGGTTATGTGTGGAGCGGGGCGCGGCGCAAGGCGCCGCGACATCCGTCCTGTAACCACATCGGTTATGTCGTCATGCAGGCTTACTCGTTGCTGCTTCCCTTGTACTTCGCGATGATCTCGTCCGCAATCGACTTCGGAACTTCCTCATAGTGGGACAGTTCCATCGAGAACACCCCGCGGCCTTGCGTGCCCGAACGAAGCGTCGTCGAGTAGCCGAACATTTCGCCGAGCGGCACCTTCGCGCGGATGATTTGCGCGCCTGCGCGCGTATCCGTGCCCTCGATGCGTCCGCGGCGGGAGCTGAGCGTGCCCATGACGTCGCCGAAGTATTCTTCCGGCACCGTGACCTCGACCTTCATGATCGGCTCGAGGAGCACAGGGTTACACTTGTCCTTCGCGGCCTTGAGCGCCAGCGAACCGGCGATCTTGAACGCCATTTCGGACGAGTCGACGTCGTGGTACGAACCGTCGACGAGCGTAGCCTTGATGTCGACCATCGGATAACCGGCGAGGACGCCGTTGCGCATCGCTTCTTCGATACCGGCTTGAACGGCCGGCACGTATTCTTTCGGAACGACGCCGCCGACGATCTTGTTCTCGAACACGAAGCCCGCGCCTTGCTCAAGCGGTTCGAATTCGATCCAGACGTGGCCGTATTGACCGCGGCCGCCCGACTGGCGGACGAATTTGCCTTCGACGCGCGCCGGCGTGCGGAACGTCTCGCGGTATGCGACCTGCGGCTTGCCGACGTTCGTCTCGACCTTGAATTCCCGTTTCAGACGGTCGACGATGATCTCCAGATGGAGCTCGCCCATGCCGGCGATGATCGTCTGGCCGGTCTCTTCGTCCGTGTAGGCACGGAACGTCGGGTCTTCTTCGGAGAGCTTCGACAGCGCGACGCCAAGTTTGTCCTGGTCGTTCTTCGTCTTCGGCTCGATCGCGACCTCGATGACCGGTTCCGGGAAGTTCATCGATTCCAGGATAACCGGATGCTTCTCGTCGCAGAGCGTGTCGCCCGTCGTCGTGTCCTTCAGGCCGACGGCAGCGGCGATGTCGCCCGCATACACTTCCGTGATCTCCTCGCGATGGTTCGCGTGCATCTGCAGAATCCGGCCGATCCGTTCGCGCTTGCCCTTCGTGGCGTTCAGCACGTACGAACCGGAGTTCAGGATGCCGGAGTAGACGCGGAAGAACGTCAGCTTACCGACATAGGGGTCGGTCATGATCTTGAATGCGAGTGCCGCGAACGGCTCGTCGTCGGACGACTTGCGCGTCGTCTCCGTGCCGTCTTCGAGCGTGCCCTTGATGTCCGGCACGTCAACCGGCGACGGCAGATATTCGATGACGGCGTCCAGCATCAATTGAACGCCTTTGTTCCGGTACGAAGAGCCGCAGACGACCGGGAAAATCTGAACGGAACATACGCCTTTGCGCAGTGCCGCCTTCAGTTCCGGAACGGTGATCTCTTCGCCTTCCAGATACTTCATCATGAGCTCTTCGTCGATTTCAGCGACCTTCTCGACGAGCTCATTGCGAAGCTCTTCGGCCTTGTCGGCCAGGTCGGCCGGAATGTCCCCGACTTCGATATCTTTGCCGAGGTCGTCTTTGTAGAAGTACGCTTTCCGCTCGATCAGGTCAATGATGCCGCGGAAATCGTTCTCGGCGCCGATCGGCAGCTGGATCGCGACGGCGTTCGCCTGCAGACGATCGCGCATGTCCTGGACGACGGCGAGGTAATCCGCGCCGATAATGTCCATCTTGTTGACATAGGCGATCCGCGGCACGCCGTACTTGTCCGCCTGGCGCCAGACGGTCTCGGACTGCGGTTCAACGCCTTCCTTCGCGCTGAACACGGCTACTGCTCCGTCCAGCACGCGCAGGGAACGCTCGACTTCGACGGTGAAGTCGACGTGGCCCGGAGTGTCGATGATATTGATCCGGTGACCTTTCCATTGAGCGGTCGTCGCGGCGGATGTAATCGTGATGCCGCGTTCCTGCTCCTGTTCCATCCAGTCCATCGTCGCGGAGCCTTCATGCGTCTCGCCGATCTTGTGGGTGCGGCCGGTATAGAACAGGATGCGCTCCGTGGTGGTCGTCTTGCCGGCGTCAATATGGGCCATGATCCCGATATTGCGCGTATCTTTCAAGGAGAACTGTCTAGGCATGCTGTTGTCTCCTTCCGAAATCTGAATCCTACCAGCGGTAGTGCGCGAACGCCTTGTTCGCCTCGGCCATCTTGTGCGTGTCTTCGCGCTTCTTCACGGCAGCGCCCGTGTTGTTCGAAGCGTCGATGATCTCTGCGGCCAGGCGTTCCTGCATCGTCTTCTCGCCGCGGGTGCGGGCGTAGTTGACGAGCCAGCGGAGGCCAAGGGACGTCCGGCGTTCCGGTCTGACTTCCACCGGAACCTGGTAGTTCGCGCCGCCGACGCGGCGAGCCTTGACTTCGAGCACCGGCATGACATTCTTGAGAGCGGCCTCGAATACTTCCATCGGGTCCTTGCCCGTGCGCTCACGGACAATCTCGAACGCTTCGTACAGGATTCTGGACGCGACTCCGCGCTTGCCGTCGATCATGATGCGGTTGATGAGCCGCGTGACCAGCTTGCTGTTGTAGATCGGGTCCGGCAGCACATCGCGCTTCGGCACCGGTCCTTTGCGTGGCATGGATCCAACCTCCTTCCATCATGTTTCTCCATCGTCAGCCGATCTATTACTTCTTCGCTTCCTTCGGGCGCTTCGCGCCGTACTTGGAGCGGCCTTGCTTGCGGTTGTTCACGCCGGCCGTATCCAGCGCACCGCGGACGATATGATAGCGGACGCCCGGGAGGTCCTTGACCCGGCCGCCGCGGATCAGCACGACGCTGTGCTCCTGGAGATTGTGGCCGATACCCGGAATGTATGCCGTGACTTCAACGCGGTTCGTCAGACGAACCCGCGCGTATTTCCGCAGGGCGGAGTTCGGCTTCTTCGGCGTCATCGTGCCGACGCGGGTACAGACGCCCCGCTTCTGCGGCGAGCTGATGTTGGTCGCTTCACGCTTGAGCGCGTTGAAACCCCGTTGCAGCGCCGGCGATTTCGACTTGACGACCTTGGCTTTGCGGCCTTTGCGCACGAGTTGGTTGATTGTTGGCATGTTGCCACCCCCTTCCTTGGGCGAATCGGTTCATCAGCTGCGTGTCTCAAGTCCACAGATCCAGGCGGTTCATCTTGAAGCAGGCAAAGGCCCGAGCCGCGATTCCTTGGCGAAATCCGGCGCGAACGCTGTCTGCTTTACGGTCCATCCGGAATCCAGGCGGCCGAGGCGGCCCCGACGTCGATCCCGCAATGCTTGCCGAGATCGGCCATCCGGTCCACCCATTCGACCTCGATCTCCGCTTTGCGGCAGAGCTCCACAAGCTTGCCCGTCAACCGAGGATCTGCATCGCGCGCGACGAATACCCGCGCGGCCAATCCTTGCTCCACAGCTTTCGTCGTTTGCTTGGTGCCGATCTTCCAGGGCATGGAGACTCCTCTCTTTCGCGAAGGCGCACGATCCCCATCCTTACAGGCACACTCCGATATAGTATCACCTGCTGCCAGGGTGTGTCAAGCAAAACGGCTTGCAATGGCATCTTCCAAAACCGTGCACCCATTTGCGGTGAAAGATCAGTCATTTGACAAGCGAGCTGCCTGTCGGGTCTGATCTTTCAAGCCAGACGGCTGACGCCTCTCATTGAGAGACTTGTCCGTTTTGCGGCCGGTCGGCTCGAAATCTCCCTCCGACAGCCGCCGGGCCGGCCCGGACGATCGGTTCGTCCGGCCGGCCCAGGCCGCCTTCCTCGGAATCGGGTCAAACGTTATCCTCGGATGTGTGCCGCATCCGATGCGCCCTGACGGAAGGTCCGGCGCATCAGGATTCGACCGCTACGCCTTCAAGCACTTCTTCCGATTGCTGCTCGTCTTCTTCCAGACCGGCGAAGCGAATGTTCCGGTAATGGGCCATGCCCGTGCCCGCCGGAATCAGCTTGCCGATAATGACGTTCTCCTTCAGGCCGAGCAGCTGGTCGACCTTGCCCTTGATCGCGGCGTCCGTGAGCACGCGCGTCGTCTCCTGGAACGATGCGGCGGACAGGAAGGAGTCCGTCTCGAGCGACGCCTTCGTGATGCCGAGCAGCACCGGCTTCGCGACGGCCGGCTCCTTGCCCGCGAGAATCGCTTCGCGGTTCGCCGCCTCGTACTCGTGGATGTCGACGTAAGAACCCGGCAGGAGCTGCGTGTCACCCGCATCGACGATCCGGATTTTCCGGAGCATCTGCTTGATCATGACCTCGATATGCTTGTCGTTGATCTCGACGCCCTGGTTCCGGTAGACGCGCTGCACTTCCTGCAGGATGTAGTTCTGCACGCCGCGGATACCCTTGATCCGGAGCATCTCCTTCGGGTCGATCGAACCGTCCGTCAGCTCGTCGCCCGCTTCGACGCGGTCGCCGATGTTCACGCGGATGCGCGAACCGTAGCTGACCGAGTAAACCTTCGTCTCCGCTTCGCCTTCGACTTCGATCTCGCGCCGGTCTTTCGCGTCGCGGATATCCTTGACGACGCCGTCGATCTCGGAGATCGTCGCCTGGCCTTTCGGATTCCGGGCTTCGAACAGCTCCTGGATCCGCGGCAGACCTTGCGTGATGTCGTCGCCGGCGACGCCGCCCGTGTGGAACGTCCGCATCGTAAGCTGCGTACCCGGCTCGCCGATCGACTGGGCCGCGATGATGCCGACCGCTTCGCCGATCTCGACATGCTTGCCGGTCGCCAGGTTCCGGCCGTAGCAGATCTTGCAGACGCCGTGGCGGGCGCGGCAGCTGAGCACGGAGCGGATCTCCAGCTTCTCGATGCCGGCGGCGATGATCTTCTCCGCGATCTCGGCATCGATCATTTCGCCCTTGCCGACGATGATCTCGCCCGTCTCCGGATGGCGCACCGCCGCCGCCGTGTAGCGGCCTTCGATCCGGTCGTACAGATCCTCGATGACTTCCTTGCCGTCGTGGATCTTCGTGACGGTGATGCCTTTATCCGTGCCGCAGTCTTCTTCGCGCACGATGACGTCCTGCGCGACGTCGACGAGACGGCGGGTCAGATAACCCGAGTCCGCGGTCCGGAGCGCCGTGTCGGCGAGACCTTTCCGCGCGCCGTGCGTCGAGATGAAGTACTCGAGGACCGTCAGCCCTTCGCGGAAGTTCGATTTGATCGGGAGCTCGAAGATCCGGCCGGACGGCGTCGCCATCAGGCCGCGCATGCCGCCGAGCTGCGTGATCTGCGACTTGTTGCCCCGCGCCTTCGAATCGACCATGAGCATGATCGAGTTGTAGCGGTCCATCGATTTCATGAGCACGTCCGTGATCCGGTCCTTCGTCTGGCCCCAGATCTCGATGACGCGGTCGTACCGCTCCTCGTCCGTGATGAGGCCGCGGCGGTACTGGTTCGTGACGACCCTGACCTTCTCCTCGGACTCGGCGAGAATCTCCTTCTTCGCATCCGGCACGACAACGTCCGAAATCGCGATCGTGATGCCGGCCCGCGTCGAGTACGTGAAGCCGAGCTGCTTGATCTTGTCGAGAATGATCGACGTTGTCGTCGTCTGGTACAGGCGGAAGCATTCCGCGATGATCTGACCGAGATATTCCTTGCCCACCGCGCTGGCGATCGGGAGCTGGGCGATGTACGCGTTCACGTCCGCGCCCTTCTCCTTGACGAACCAGCGTTCCGGCGTGCCCTTGAGCAGGTTGTCCTTCGTCGCTTCGTTGATGTACGGGAACGTGTCCGGGAAAATCTCGTTGAAAATCAGTTTCCCGACCGTCGTCACGATGAGCGAGCGCTCCTGCTCTTCCGTGAACATCTTCTTGTTCAGCGCGCGCGCCGGGATGACGATCCGCGCGTGAAGCGACACGATGTCGCGGTGGTACGCGGAGATCGCTTCGTTCACCGTGGCGAACATCATGCCCGTGCCCTTCGCCTCGGGATTGTCCATCGTCAGATAGTAGCTGCCGAGGACCATGTCCTGCGAAGGCGTAACGACCGGCTTGCCGTCCTTCGGGTTCAGGATGTTGCCCGAAGCGAGCATGAGCAGGCGCGCCTCCGCCTGCGCTTCAGCCGAGAGCGGCACGTGCACGGCCATCTGGTCGCCGTCGAAGTCGGCGTTGTACGCCGTACAGACGAGCGGGTGCAGCTTGATCGCGCGGCCTTCGACGAGCGTCGGCTCGAACGCCTGGATGCCGAGGCGGTGGAGCGTCGGCGCGCGGTTCAGCAGCACCGGGTGCTCGCGGATGACTTCCTCGAGCACGTCCCAGACTTCCGGGCTCACGCGCTCGACCTTGCGCTTCGCGCTCTTGATGTTGTGCGCGAGCCCCTTGTTCACGAGCTCCTTCATGACGAACGGCTTGAACAGCTCCAGCGCCATCTCCTTCGGCAGGCCGCACTGATACATCTTCAGGCTCGGCCCGACGACGATGACGGAACGGCCGGAGTAGTCGACCCGTTTGCCGAGCAGGTTCTGACGGAACCGGCCCTGCTTGCCCTTCAGCATATGGCTGAGCGATTTCAGCGGACGGTTGCCCGGTCCGGTAACCGGACGGCCGCGGCGGCCGTTGTCGATCAGCGCGTCAACGGCTTCCTGCAGCATCCGCTTCTCGTTCTGCACGATGATGTCCGGCGCGCCGAGATCGAGCAGCCGCTTCAGCCGGTTGTTCCGGTTGATGACGCGGCGGTACAGGTCGTTCAGGTCGCTCGTCGCGAACCGGCCGCCGTCCAGCTGCACCATCGGGCGCAGTTCCGGCGGAATGACCGGCAGCACGTCGAGAATCATCCATTCCGGACGGTTGCCCGAATTGCGGAACGCCTCAAGCACCTCAAGCCGCTTGATCGCGCGGTTGCGGCGCTGGCCTTGCGCCGTGCGCAGTTCTTCCTTGAGGATATCGATCTCGCGGTCGAGGTCGATGTCCATCAGGAGCTTCTTGATCGCTTCGGCGCCCATGCCGGCCTGGAAGCCGTAGCCGTACTTCTCGCGGTAGCTGCGGTATTCCTTCTCGGAGAGGAGCTGCTTCTTCTCCAGCGGCGTGTCGCCCGGGTCGGTCACGACATAGGATGCGAAGTAGATGACCTCCTCGAGCGAACGCGGCGACATGTCGAGCGCCAGCCCCATCCGGCTCGGAATCCCTTTGAAATACCAGATATGCGACACCGGAGCGGCCAGCTCGATGTGGCCCATCCGCTCGCGGCGCACCTTCGCGCGCGTCACTTCGACGCCGCAGCGGTCGCAGACGACGCCTTTGTAACGCACGCGCTTGTACTTGCCGCAGTGGCACTCCCAGTCCTTCGTCGGACCGAAAATTTTCTCGCAGAACAGCCCTTCCTTCTCGGGTTTGAGCGTCCGATAGTTGATCGTCTCGGGTTTCTTCACTTCTCCGCGCGACCAGGAACGGATCTTGTCCGGAGAAGCCAGACCGATCTTCATAAACTCGAAGTTGTTAACATCCAACAAGGAGCAACCCTCCTTCAGTCTCTGCCGCGAGGCAGGCGAAGCCGCCCGCTGGACGGGGCGGCGATGCCTTGTCTGACGATGAAGTCACGTGGCGCCGATCACTCGATGCCGACTTCCGATCCTTCGAGGTTCAGGTTGAGCTTGTCGCCCGCGCCGTCTTCCTCGTCGTCGATCTCCCTCATCTCGATCTCTTCTTCGTTCTCGGTCAGGATCTTCACGTCCATGCCGAGGCTCTGAAGCTCCTTGATGAGGACCTTGAACGACTCCGGAACGCCCGGTTCGGGGACGTTTTCGCCCTTGACGATCGATTCGTACGTCTTCACCCGTCCGACGACGTCGTCGGATTTGACGGTCAGGATCTCCTGCAATGTATAGGCGGCGCCGTATGCTTCAAGCGCCCACACTTCCATCTCGCCGAACCGCTGGCCGCCGAACTGCGCCTTGCCGCCCAGCGGCTGCTGGGTGACGAGCGAGTACGGACCGGTCGAACGGGCGTGGATCTTGTCGTCGACCATGTGGGCCAGCTTGATCATGTACATGACGCCGACGGTGACTTCCCGCTCGAACGGTTCGCCCGTCCGGCCGTCGTACAGGATCGTCTTGCCGTTGCGCTGCATGCCGGCTTCTTCCATCGCGTTGAACACGTCTTCCTCGTTCGCGCCGTCGAAGACCGGCGTCGCGGCGTAGATTCCCATCCGCTTGCACGCCATGCCGAGGTGCACTTCGAGCACCTGGCCGATGTTCATCCGCGACGGAACGCCGAGCGGGTTCAGCACGACATCGACCGGCGTGCCGTCCGGCAGGAACGGCATGTCTTCCTCCGGCATGATGCGCGCGATGACACCCTTGTTGCCGTGGCGTCCGGCCATCTTGTCGCCTTCGGAAATCTTCCGCTTCTGCGCGATGTACACGCGCACGAGCTGGTTCACGCCCGGCGGCAGCTCGTCGCCGTTCTCGCGGGTGAACACCTTGACGTCGACGACGATGCCGTCGGTGCCGTGCGGCACGCGGAGCGATGTGTCGCGCACTTCGCGCGCCTTCTCGCCGAAGATCGCGTGCAGCAGCCGCTCTTCCGCCGTCAGCTCGGTCACGCCCTTCGGCGTCACCTTGCCGACGAGGATGTCGCCCGCGCTGATCTCGGCGCCGACGCGGATGATGCCGCGTTCGTCGAGGTTCTTCAGCGCGTCTTCACCGACGTTCGGAATGTCGCGCGTAATCTCTTCGGGTCCGAGCTTCGTGTCGCGCGCTTCGGACTCGTATTCTTCGATATGAATCGAGGTGTACACGTCTTCCTTGACCAGCTTCTCGCTGAGCAGGATCGCGTCCTCGTAGTTGTACCCTTCCCAGGTCATGAAGGCGACGACGACGTTGCGGCCGAGCGCCAGTTCGCCCTGGTCGGTCGACGGACCGTCCGCCAGAATGTCGCCTTTCTTCACGAACTCGCCCTTCTTCACGATCGGGCGCTGGTTGATGCAGGTGCCCTGGTTCGAACGTTCGAACTTGTGCAGCTTGTATTTCACGAGATCGCCGGTCACCTGCTTGCCGTCGATCGTCTCGACGCGGCGCAGCCAGATCTCGTTCGCGGTGACGCGCTCGATGATGCCGTCGTACTTCGAGACGATGCAGACGCCCGAGTCCTTCGCCGCCTTGTACTCCATGCCGGTGCCGACGAGCGGCGCTTCCGGCACGAGCAGCGGCACGGCCTGACGCTGCATGTTCGCGCCCATGAGCGCGCGGTTCGAGTCGTCGTTCTCAAGGAACGGAATGAGCGCCGTCGCGACGGAAACCACCTGTTTCGGCGACACGTCCATGTAGTCGACGCGGTCGCTCGGCATCGTCAGGATGTTGTCCGCCTGCTTGTTGTAGCGGACGATCACCATGTCGTCCGCGAATTTGCCTTCCGGCGTCAGCGCGGCGTTCGCCTGCGCGATGACGTAGTTGTCCTCTTCATCCGCCGTCATATAATCGATATGGTCCGTGACGATGCCCGTCTCCGGATCGACGCGGCGGTACGGCGCCTCGATGAAGCCGTACTCGTTGATCCGCGCGTACGTCGACAGCGAGTTGATCAGGCCGATGTTCGGACCTTCCGGCGTCTCGATCGGACACATCCGGCCGTAGTGGGACGGATGGACGTCGCGCACTTCGAAGCCCGCGCGTTCCCGCGTGAGACCCCCCGGACCGAGCGCGGACAGCCGGCGCTTGTGCGTAAGCTCGGCCAGCGGGTTCGTCTGGTCCATGAACTGCGACAGCTGCGAGCTGCCGAAGAATTCCTTGATCGCCGCGATGACCGGACGGATGTTGATCAGCGCCTGCGGCGTGATCGCATTCGCGTCCTGGATCGACATCCGCTCGCGGACGACGCGTTCCATCCGGGAGAGGCCGATGCGGAACTGGTTCTGCAGCAGCTCGCCGACCGAACGGAGGCGGCGGTTGCCGAGGTGGTCAATGTCGTCCGTGCTGCCGATGCCGTGCAGCAGATTGATGAAATAGTTGATCGACGCGATGATGTCGGCCGGCGTAATGTGCTTGACCGACTTGTCGATATTGCCGTTCGAGATGATCTTGACGATCTTCCCGTCCTCATTGGGCGAGAATACGCTGATTGCCTGAAGGGGAATACTGTCGGCATCCAGCACCCCGTTCGCGACATGGTACGTCTTGAAGCCGACGCCGCCATCCAGGTACGGCGTAATCTGATCAAGCAGCCGGCGGTCGATCACCTGTCCCGCTTCGGCGATAATCTCGCCGGTCGACGGATCGACGAGCGTCTCCGCGAGCCGCTGGTTGAACAGCCGGTTCTTGATATTCAGCTTCTTGTTGATTTTGTAACGGCCCACGTTCGCCAGGTCATACCGCTTCGGATCGAAGAAACGGGCGACGAGCAGACTCTTCGCGTTCTCGAGCGTCGGCGGTTCGCCCGGACGGAGCCGTTCATAGATTTCGATGAGCGCCTTCTCGACGGAATCGGTGTTGTCCTTGTCGAGGGTGTTGCGGATGAACTCATCCTGACCGAGCAAGTCGAGAATTTCGGCATCCGTGCCGAAACCGAGGGCGCGGAGCAGCACGGTGACAGGAATCTTCCGCGTGCGGTCGATCCGGACGTAGATGATGTCCTTCGCGTCCGTCTCGAGCTCGAGCCATGCGCCGCGGTTCGGAATAACCGTCGCCGTGTAGGTTTTCTTGCCGTTCTTGTCAACCTTCGTGCTGAAGTACACGCTGGGGGATCGGACCAACTGGCTGACAATGACGCGTTCCGCGCCGTTGATGATGAACGTGCCGGTCTCGGTCATGAGCGGAAAATCGCCCATGAACACCTCCTGCTCCTTCACCTCGCCGGTCTCCTTGTTGATGAGGCGCACCTTGACGCGGAGCGGAGCGGCGTACGTCACATCGCGTTCCTTCGCATCATCCACCGTATATTTCGGTTCGCCCAAGGAATAGTCGATGAACTCGAGCGACAAGTTGCCCGTGAAATCCGTAATCGGCGAAATGTCCTGGAACAGCTCGAGCAGATCGCGCTCCAGAAATTTCTGATACGATTTCTGCTGGATTTCAATCAGGTTCGGTACTTCGAGCACTTCTTTGATGCGGGAATAGCTCCTGCGCGTGCGTCGGCCATACTGAACGAGATGTCCTGCCAACTTTACCCCACCCCTCATGGTTGACTTGCAGCCTTGCCTTGCTATATGATCAATCCGCCGCGGTATTTAGCGGCGGCCTGAAAACGCCCATAGACGAAAGAAAGGCCTTACCGGACGCATGCGCCCGGTTAAAGACCGTCGTGCCGCGAATCGCCGCCGAACCGGTACCTGCCGCGCGCGGGCAGCCGCGAAAACGGAAAACGGCCGAAGCGCCGCACTCCTCCGGTTGAGGCAGAAATCCCCATATGTTTAATCATTTTCACCGAAAAGACAGCCATTATACCTGAATCCGCCGGATCATGGACACGGTCCGTTCCGCCTATTGAAATTTGCACTTGACAAACGGCGGACAAAAGACTTGTGCCCTATTTTAATGCTGACATTTTATAATGATACCACAGGCAAGAAGGCGAGTCAACAAATGTTTGACCGTTCCGCCCGCAGAATGCAATAACCTTTGTCCCGTGCCGACATCCTCACGTTGTCTGCTCCGAAAATTTCTTCCAGCTTCGCTTCGGCCGAAGGAGCCCCCTGTTTCTTCTGGATGACGACCCACAGGGCGCCGCCCGGGACCAGCCGCTCAAAAGCCTCTTCGAAAATCCGATGCACGACCGCCTTCCCGGCCCGGATCGGCGGATTGGTCAGCACGGCGTCGAAGGTCTGATCGCGCACCGCCTCGAACAGATCGCTTTCCAGAATCGTCACATTGCGGATGCCGTTCCGTTCCGCGTTCTCGCGCGCCAGCTTCACGGCCCGCTCGTTGATGTCAATCATGGTGACGTGCGCGGACGGCCGCGCGGCCGCGATCGCGAGGCCGATCGGGCCGTAACCGCAGCCGACGTCCAGCACGCGCGCGCCGTCCGGGATGTCCGCCGTCTCGATCAGCAGCCTGCTGCCGAAGTCGACGCCCGATTTCGAAAAGACCCCCGCATCCGTTGCAAATGCCAGCCGTCTGCCGCGCAGCACCGCTTCGATCCGCTTTCGGTCGCTGACAGACCGCGGCGTCTTCGTGTAATAGTGTTCGGACATGCAGCACACCTCCCGGCCGGTTGCCGCGCACCTGGCCATAATGACGACGAACCCCCCGAAGCCATGCTTCAAGGGGTTCGACACAGACGATTACTTCAGTTCGACGGTAGCGCCAGCTTCTTCGAGCTTCGCCTTGATCGACTCGGCCTCTTCCTTGCTGACTTTCTCTTTCAGCGGCTTCGGAGCGTTGTCGACCAGGTCTTTCGCTTCCTTCAGGCCGAGGCCCGTAACTTCGCGGACAACCTTGATGACATTGATCTTCGATGCGCCGGCGTTTGCCAGGATGACATCGAATTCCGATTGTTCAGCAGCTTCGGCACCGCCGGCCGCGCCGCCTGCAACAACCGCAACCGGAGCTGCGGCCGTTACGCCGAATTCTTCTTCGATCGCTTTTACCAGTTCGTTCAGTTCAAGGACCGTCATGCCCTTGATCGCTTCAAGAATTTGTTCCTTCGACATAGGATTACCCTCCATCAGGATTGAAGTTTTGCCGCGTGCCCGACCGGGCAGCGGATTATGCGCAATATATCTGTGCGATTAAGCTTCCGCTTCCTTCTTGTCCGCGACCGCCTTGACGGCGAGCGCGAAGTTGCGGACCGGAGCCTGCAGCACGCTGAGCAGCATGGAGAGCAGGCCTTCGCGGGACGGAAGATCCGCCAGCGCCTTGATCTCGTCGAATCCGACAACGCGGCCTTCGACCACGCCGCCCTTGATCTTGAGCGCCTCGTTCTCCTTCGCGAATTGGCTCAGAATCTTGACCGGAGCCACGGCATCGTCCTTGCCGAACGCAACGGCCGTCGGACCGGTGAGCACCGAATCCAGTTCCGTCAGTTCGGCGTTCGCCGTCGCGCGGCGGATGAGGGTGTTCTTCAGCACCCGGAACTCGATGCCCGCTTCGCGCAGCTTGCGGCGAAGTTCCGTCACCTGGGCGACGTTCAGGCCGCGGTAGTCGGTGAGGACCGTTGTCGCGCTTTCGCGAAGTTTCGCCGTAATTTCTTCAACGATCTGCTGCTTCTCCTGGATGATCCTGGCGTTTGCCATGATGGACACCTCCCGTGCATAGAGTCGCGCATCCGTAACCCGTCGGCCTCAGTACCCGATGCATGAACATGGCCTCCGCAGACAGCGGAGGCCATGACTCGCGCCGCCGGTTCCGAACGGTCCGGCGATCGCGTCTATTCATAGCACCTCGGTAGGACATTAAGCCTTGCGGCACCTACTGTCTACGGTACGCATATTCGATTTGGATGTGCGCCTTTCGAGAATCAACGATAGGCCGCCGTATTGACGGTAACGCTCGGACCCATCGTGGAAGAGATCGCGATCTTCTTCAGATAGACCCCTTTGGCCGCCGCCGGTTTCGCGCGGTTCAGCGCTTCGATGAGCGCCCGCAGGTTCTCTTCCAGCTTCTCGGCTTCGAACGACACCTTGCCGATCGGCGCGTGGATTTGACCCGCGCGGTCGAGACGGTATTCGATCTTGCCGGCCTTGATCTCCTGCACGGCTTTCGCCACGTCGAACGTGACCGTGCCGGCCTTCGGGTTCGGCATGAGCCCTTTGCCGCCGAGAATCCGGCCGAGCTTGCCGACTTCAGCCATCATGTCGGGCGTCGCCACGCAGACGTCGAAGTCGAACCAGCCTTGCTGGATCTTGTTGATCAGGTCGGAATCGCCGACGTAATCGGCACCGGCTGCTTCAGCCTCTTTCGCTTTTTCGCCTTTGGCGAATACGAGCACGCGCTTCGTCTTGCCCGTGCCGTGCGGCAGGACGACGACGCCGCGCACCGCCTGGTCTTGCTTCTTCGGATCAACGCCGAGACGAACGGCGACTTCAACCGATTCGTCGAACTTGGCCGTTGCCGCTTTCTTCACAAGTTCCACCGCCTGGCGCGGTTCATAGACCGCGTCGCGGTCGATCAGCTTGGCGGCTTCCTGATATTTCTTGCCGCGCTTTGCCATGTTGCTCTCCTCCTTGTGTGGTTGTAGCGGACAATCCCCTTGCGGGCATCCTCCCACTTCGAGCGGTCGCGGAGCGACCGCGGGACCAAGGTGAATGCGGAGCATTCACCAGAGCGGTTGCAGAGCAACCGCGAACCAGACCAGCCTCAAGCGCCGGTCAGTCTTCGATGACAATGCCCATGGAACGAGCCGTTCCTTCGACCATCCGCATCGCAGCTTCGACGGAAGCCGCGTTCAGGTCGGGCATCTTCTGCTCGGCGATTTCGCGAACTTTGCTGCGCTTGACCGTGGCGACCTTGCGCTTGTTCGGTTCGCCGGAGCCTTTCTCCACGCCTGCCGCGATGCGAAGCAGCACCGCTGCCGGCGGCGTCTTCGTCTCGAACGTGAACGAACGGTCTTCGAACACGGTGAGGACGACCGGAATGATCAGGCCAGCCTGGTCAGCCGTGCGGGCGTTGAACTCCTTGCAGAACTGCATGATGTTCACGCCGGCCTGACCGAGCGCGGGACCGATCGGCGGCGCCGGATTGGCCTTGCCCGCAGGAACCTGCAGCTTCACAACCTTGATGACTTTCTTTGCCATTTTGCAACACCTCCTGCCCCTGGAATGTGGTCAGACGGACCGCTTCCCACGCATCGGACGCCAACTTCGAATGCAAGCGCCGGACGCATGCTGCCGCAGCCCTCCCACCGCCGCACGCCAAAGCGCGCGGACGCCGGAAACCGGATAAATTATATCTTCTCCACCTGAGTATAATCGAGCTCAAGCGGGGTTTCCCTGCCGAACATATTGACGTGGACTTTCAGCTTGTTCTTGTCGAACAAGATTTCCTCCACCGTGCCGATGAAATCGGTGAAAGGCCCGTATTTGACGCGGACGGTGTCCTTCAGCTCGAATTCCATCTTCGGCTTCGGCTCTTCCATGCCCATATGTCTCAGGATCTGATCGACTTCTTCCGGCATGAGCGGCGTAGGCTTCGATCCCGATCCGGTCGATCCGACGAACCCCGTCACGCCCGGCGTGTTGCGGACGACATACCAGGAATCGTCGGTCTGAATCATCTCGACGAGGACATAGCCCGGATACACCTTGCGCTGAACGGTCTTCTTCTTTCCGTCCTTGGTGACCACTTCTTCCTCGGTCGGGACGAGCACGCGGAAAATTTTGTCCTGCATGCCCATCGATTCGACCCGCTTCTCGAGATTCGTTTTCACCTTGTTCTCATACCCGGAGTACGTATGGACAACATACCATCGTTTCTCCATATCCAGGCCACCTTCGGATTCGTTCATCAAACGATCAGTTCGAGCAGCTCGGAGATGATGATGTCCAGTACCCAGAAGTAGATCGTCACGAAGATAATCGCCACAAACACGACGATCGAGTAGCTCGTCAGCTCCTTGCGGTTGGGCCAGCGGACTTTCTTCAGTTCGTTCCAGCTGTCGGAGAAAAAGGCGATCGTCGAACCGAAGCCCTGTTTCATTCTCGCCAGGAAGGTCACGTCAATACCTCCAGTGCCTTATCTCGTCTCGCGGTGAGGCGTGTGCTCGTTGCAGAACTTGCAGAACTTCCTCAATTCGATGCGGTCGGGGGTCGTCCGCTTGTTCTTGGTCGTCGTGTAATTCCGTTGTTTGCAATTCGTGCAAGCCAGCGTAATGATCACCCGCATGTGAAGTACACCTCCCGAACATGAAAATGCCGTGTGCAGCATTCCGGCGAACCGCCGGGATCAGTTGCCCGGGCGACACGGTCTGCCGTCCCGTGTACGGCAAGGCCGGTCACAGGATAAAGCGCAAAAAAAATAAACCGTTCGCAATATATGGGGCTACCTAACCCACTTTAGCATAACGGATGTCCCGTGTCAACGCACAATGTGCGGGGTTGTCGTTGTTCTGTGATAATGTCACGGTATAACTGTTCTGAGATAATGTCACTATGGGACAGGAGAGAGTGACATTGACCAGAGCAGAATGGAAAAAGGTACTTGTGGTGGAGAAAATCCTCGACGGACACATGACCAACGCGGAAGGAGCGGCGGCACTCGGACTCGGCGTCCGGCAAGTGATTCGGCTGAAGAAGAAATATGTGGAAGAAGGAGGCGCCCAGGCACTGGCCCACGGTAATCGGGGAAGAAAGCCGAAACACGCGATCCCGGAGGAAGTCAAAGATCACGTCGTCGAGTTGTACACCACAACGTATCACGGCAGCAACAACTGCCACTTTGCGGAGCTTTTGGAGGAACACGAATCGATTAAGCTCAGCACACCCAGCGTAAGACGCATTTTACTGTCCAAAGGCATCAAGCAAGCCAAACCGCGTCGGCGCAAGAAGGCTCATCAACCGCGCCAGCGAAAGCCGCAAGCGGGCATGCTGTGGCAGATCGATGCGACGCCTTACGCCTGGCTGGAGGATCGGGCACCGTCCTTCACCCTCCATGCCGCCATCGACGATGCGACAGGTACCGTCGTTGGCGCCGTGTTCAGGCCCACGGAATGCCGCGAAGGCTACTCGCTGGTCATGATGCAAGGCATCCGGAACTACGGCGTGCCGCTGGGGCTTTACAGCGACAAACATACCATCTTCCGGTCACCCCATGAAACGCTGTCGCTTGAGCAGGAACTGGCAGGCGAAACCAAACCGCTATCCGACTTCGGCAAGGCAATGGCGGAGCTGCACATCGAGCATATCAAGGCCCTCTCGCCGCAAGCGAAAGGCCGCATCGAACGCCTCTGGGGGACGTTTCAGGATCGCCTGGTGATTGAGCTGCGGCTGCTCGGCGTGAAGACGATCGAGGAGGCCAACGAAGCGCTGCCCAAGCTGCTGGAGAAGCACAATCGCAAGTTTGCCGTCCAGCCCAAACAAGCGGAATCGGCATACATGGAGCCGGATCCGTCCGTCAAGTTGGAGCATGTGTTCACGGCCCGCAAGTACCGAAAACTGGGACACGGAAACACGCTCTCATACAACGGGAAGGTGTATACGTTCGCCAAGCCTTGCAAGTTCCGTTTCGACGCCAGAGCAACGGTTGAGGTGCGTGAGACGCTCACCGGTGAGGTGCTCGTATGGCATCATGGTCAGGCCATCGCGCTGAAGGAGACGGAAAAGCCGGTACGTGATCCTGCGACTCCAACAAAAAAGGCGGAACCTGCGCCACCCCGCAAGCCCGCCGCCAACCATCCATGGAGGTTGGCATGGAGTCCAAAGCAGCTTCAGCGTAACACAAATTTCGCGCCAGGCCAAGTCACCTGACCGGTGACTTGGTACATTCAAAAAGTGACATTTTCACAGACGAGTTAAGGTGACATTTTCACAGACGATTGACACGCACAATGTGCGGGGTCTGAGTCAAGTCAGCGTGGGCACCTTATTGGGGATGCTGGATCACAACCGAAAAAAGAGCCAATCCCTTGTTAGCGGTTTCAGTTTTTCTTCCTTCAGGAACTGCTCCAGATCCCTGGTATCAGTATCCTCTAAGTCCTTTTAATGCCATTCCAGTCGGGCGACTTTGCCATTGGCTTCTGAGCAGTCGGATCATTCCGTCAACATAGCCTTTCGCCGGTCGTATGGCGTCGTGAAGCAACCTCCGTACACTAACCACACGTTGCGGGGACTCAACTGCGTGCTCCTCGGCTTCTTCCAACCTGCCGATCTGCCTGCGTCGCATGACGGTCTCCAGCATCGCCCTGCAGCCTCGTTCACTCCAGCTGTATCCTCCGCGCTTCGTCCGTTTCGCCAACACCCGCATCTGGGCTTCCGCGCTTCCCATCGGCCTCATACCCCTCGTATCGATACCGTGTGCCTCAAGGGTCTTCCGGTAATCCTCCAGATGCTTGCGGTGCCGCCTCAAGAACGACTGGTAGGCGGTCCATTCTTCCCGTTTGTCAGGCGCAATCGCTTCGATCGGCACGCGCTCCACGGCCGCCATCAAGGCCGCCGGCTCCTGCCTGGCCAACGCCTGTCTTGCTTCTTTCCATACCTTCGGCAGGTGGCCCACAAACCGCTTCAGATCACGTGCCACATGGAAGCGATCCAGCGTGTAGATGCACTTGTGAAAGTACGATTCACATTCCCCGATCCACTTCGCTCCGTCTCCGCCCACCACCAGCCAGGTGTCCCCGTCGATCTCGTACCGTTCGGTCAGAAAGTCGCCAAACGCTTCCCAAAAGTCGCCCTCCCCCCGATGCAGATCATGCTGCTTGTTCCTAAGCCGCACACGCTTGCCGACCTGCTCCCAGCCCTCATGTACCACGGCAATCGCATGTTCCATCCCTTTCCGCTTCCGCCGTTGCAATTTCGTGTACAGGCCATCCGCTTCCACGAACAGCACCTTGGCCGGTCGTTTTTCTGTTGCTTTGACCGGCTTCTCCGCTTGCTCGATCAGCTTCCCGCGAATCGCCTCATGGCTGAGCACCGCATAGCCCAACAGTTGCTCAAGCCGTCTGGCGCTGTCACGATACGACGGCCCTTCCGCGGCAAAGGCAATGGCTGTTTCCAACAAATGCGGGCTGACTTTTCCTCGCCCCTCAAATCGCATGTGCTGGTCGAGCAAGTACACGTGTTTGCCGGTTTGGCGATCCATGTACAATCTCCGCTTGAAGCGAATGTTGCCAAACACCGTATTCACGCTGGTCTCCCGTTCAGCCTTGACGCGATACCGCTCTCGATCCCTTTGCTCCAAAATGATCTGATCCAACATCTCCAGCGTGCTTCTCATCGCGTCGACGAACATGTCTTGCATCTTTCTGAACATCCACTCTTCAAGCTCTTTCATTGCAGGAATGGCTGTGGTAAAGTGCTGCATAGGAGCCTCCTCCTTTGAGGGTGTTTTTTTGCCAAATTCCACTCTACCAAAGGAGAGGCTCTCTTTCTATGTCCGCTTTTTCCAATCTTTACCCCAACGCTAATTTTACTCTAACTGTGCGGGTGCTTTCCGCAGCGAGCCGCGCCAATGTTTCCCGTTTCAACCATTATGAACAAAAAAGGCCCCCTCCATACCCTTCCTTAAGCTTCTCGGAAATTCATTTCCGTTGTGGACTCTAGCTTTCTGGCCAGGGTCCTTTATTGTTTCACCCCCAAAATAGGGATGCGAACAAACTTTCCTCTTGACATTTTCGAAACTCCCCAACAATCGCCGAGAAGGCATTTTTTTACTGCCTATCTCTAGAAAATTGGGTGATTGTGTGAAAATCGTTTCTCGTTCTCACCAGGACTACTTGACCTTCGTAAGCGATCAACTGCGCAAGGAGTTCGACACCCCGGAAGCCATGTTGTTCTTGCAACACTTCTATCGCGACTTGATCTTCTGGATCACGCCGATCGATCTGTCCGCCACCGCTTCCTTGATGCGTTCGGCTTACTCCTCCAATCCCAGAGGCCGCAAGCCCCACGATCCCGCCGACATGCTCCGCTGCATGTTGCTCTTCACCAAGCTCGGGCTCAGTGTCGATGACGGAGTCGTCGCGCTGCGAACGACGCCGGTCTATGCCATTGTCTGCGGCTTTAAACCCGGTGAGACGCCGGGTGTCGGAACGTTCTACGACTTTTTCCCCCGGCTTTGGCGGGCATCCACTCCGCATAAGACCGGGCGCGTCAAACGCCGCTTGAAGAAGCCGCGGAAGAAGGGCAAAAAGAACGAAAAGCAAGAGCCCAAAAACCCCAAGATTACGGAGAAACTCGTCTCCCGCATCCTGCGCGAGGGCAAGATCCACTACGCCCCCAAGGAGCACGACCTGCTGCAACAGTTGTTCCAATCCCTGTTTGTCCTGCCTTCTGCGGCAAAAGGATTGCTTGGCGATACGAGCGCTTTCCGCGTCATCGGCGACGGATCTCCGGTTGAAACCGGCGCGCGTTCGTACGGCAAGTTCCTTTGCGATTGCCGCAAGTCGGGCAACTGGAAATGCTCCTGCAAACGGCAATTTTCCGATCCGGATGCCGATTGGGGCTGGGACAGCTATCGCGAGAAATATTACTACGGGCGTACGCTCTACATGTTCACCGCAGCCGACAGTCCTTACAATTTGCCCGTGTACCCGCGATTGTTTCGCGCCAGCCAACATGACTCGGTGTCATGGATCTGCGGCTACCGCGAGCTGCGTCACTGGTACTCGGACTGGAAGGTGGGAGAGGCGCTCCTGGATTCGGCCCACGACGCCCTCCCGATCTATACCATGCTGGAACACGATGATGTTTCCGCCATCATCGACCTGAATCTCAGGCGTTCCGGGCATACGGTATACAATGAAATGAAAATTGGCTCCGATGGCGTTCCTGTCTGCCCCATTGGACGCAAGATGGTCTGCTGGGGCAAGTGTTCCGGGCGACAGCGCATCAAATGGCGCTGTCCCGCCAAAGTCGGCAAATGGGAATGCCCGACTCCCTGCTCGCCTTCCGATTATGGAAGAACGTTCTACACATCCACCGCGGATAACCCGCGCCTGTTCCCGCGCATCCGCCGTGACAGCAAGGAATGGAGAAAGCGTTACGCGCTGCGAACCGGAGTGGAGCGTTGCATCAAGCGCCAGAAAGTCGATTACAACCTGGAAGCTTCGCGCGGGCGCAGTTCCCGCCACTGGAACATTCGCGTGTACTTGATCGCCATGTGCCAGCATGCCGACGCGTGGCTGGAAGAAGCGAAGAAGCAGAAGCAGCTCGTCTCTGTCGAGCAATGGCTGGAAGGCTTGGCGGCAGCTTAACGCCAAAGGACTTCATAGCATTTTTTAAAAAATGCCCTTTTGAGGGTTCTTTGGCATGCACATTCTTGAAAACAGCTTTCATAGGCGCCGCTTCATCGACATTTCTGCCTCATTCACCCCTCATTCGGACTCAGAACGACTGCTTAATTCCGAGCTCCTATTTCCTTCGACCGATTCTCGCCCGCAGCGCCGCACACCGGTGCTGCATACCCGTCCTCGAGTCCTCACGTCCGGAACATACCCCCGTCCGAACCTCGCCGATAAGCAAAAACGCCGACAACGCATTCCTCGTCATCGACATGATCACGATCACGAATGGAATTTGGTGCATTTTTGCGCTACATTGGGCGGTACCGGCGTATGGCGCGCGAATCCGGTGCATTTTTGCACTATATTGGGTCCAATTCCGTCGGTGCATCGAAATCCGCATCCGGAAGCCGCCGGCCGTCCCGACTTCGCATCGCCGCCAGGCATCCGCCACCGGCATCCCTCTCCGGCATCCGTCACCGACATCCGACGCCCCGGCTTTCGCCATCGCCGTGCGTTTTCCAGTGTTAGCGCTTCCGAATCGCCGGGCGCCTTTGCCAGGCCGTTTTGCGCCCTTATCCGCCGACGTTCCGGATTTCCAGGTAGCGCTCGAGCTTGCGCTTGACGCGCTGCAGCGCGTTGTCGATCGACTTCACGTGCCGGTCCAGATCGACCGCAATCTCCTGGTAGGACCGGCCGTCCAGATAGAGCATGAGCACCTGGCGCTCGAGATCGCTCAGAATCTCGGCCATCTTGTCCTCCAGCCCGACGAACTCTTCCTGGTTGATGATCAGTTCTTCGGGATCGGATACGCGCGATCCGCTCAGAACATCCATCAGCGTCCGGTCGGAATCCTCGTCGTAGATGGGCTTGTCCAGCGAAATGTAGGAGTTCAGCGGGATATGTTTCTGCCGGGTGGCCGTCTTGATGGCGGTGATGATCTGCCGCGTGATGCACAGCTCGGCGAACGCCTTGAACGACGCGAGCTTGTCGCCCTTGAAGTCGCGGATCGACTTGTAGAGGCCGATCATGCCTTCCTGGACGATGTCTTCGCGGTCCGCGCCGATCAGGAAATACGACCTGGCCTTGGCCCGGACAAAATTCTTGTATTTGTTGATCAGGTACTCCAGCGCATCGCTGTCGCCTTCGCGCACCGCCTCGACAATGTCTTCGTCCGATCTCGATTCATATTCACGCATACGCGCTGCTTTGAGGTCGACGCCCACGAACTATCCCTCCGGCCTGCAAGACGTGTACGCAACCGAGCCCGCACGAAGCGGCGCAATAATAGATTCAGTATAAAGGATGATCTTTTGGAGCGTCAACAAGGGCGGGCCGGCATTTATTGTAACAATGGGATCATGCCGGAAACGGACGCCGCGCCATTCCCTGTCGCTGCTTCCAGGTTTTGGAATGCTCGTTCTCGTCAAGAAGGCCTTCCGGCGATGCCGTGCAGGAGAATGTCCACCGTCCGCTCGATCTCTTCTTCCTCGTCGAACGGAAAATCCGGCGCCAGGAAGACGTGGAACACGATCATGCCGACGAACTGGCTGACGGTCGACCGGATGACGCGCCACGGCGGTATCTCCTTCAGCACGCCCTGCGCCTGGAAGTGCAGAATGGCCTTCTCGACCCGCGTGACGACGATATGGGTGAACAGCTCCTTGACCTGCGCGAGCAGCTCCGGCTGAAACGGCACCTCGTGGACCAGAATCTTGATCAGTTTCATGTTCTTGCGGGCGAATTCCAGCCGGTCCCGCAAGATCGCGCGCAAGAAATCTTCAACCCGGTCGTACGGAAGTTCCAGCAGCCTGGCGAAATCGCGCATGAGGAACGGCGCGAACAGCTTGGCCGCGACCGGACCGGCGATCGACAGCAGCAGGTCTTTCTTTGTCTTGTAATGACGAAAGATCGTCCCTTCCGCGACGCCGGCCCGCTGCGCGATCTCGCTCGTGGAAGCGGCGGCGAACCCCTTCTCCGAGAAAACCTCCACGGCCGCCTCGATGATCCGGATCTGCTTCTCGGTTTTCTTCCCGTCATCGTCTTCGAGCCGGCGGAGCAAGTCGACCAGCCATTGTTCCTTCTCGTCTGTCATGGCGGCTCTCTCCTCGCTCCTCTCGGAAAATCGTCTGCCACCTCAGGTTACTATATTTTCCGATGCTTGCGCAATGCGAGCACGTTGGCCGCCATGAAGACGAGCGCAAGCCCGAGCAGGACGAAGACTTCGCGCGCGATGGCGCTCCAGCCTTCGCCGCGGATCATGACGTCCCGCAGCGCGTCCGCGCCGTATTTCAGCGGCGTCACGTGCGACAGCCAACGAAGCCACGGGGATATGCTCTCCAGATCGAACAGGCCGGAGAAAAACACTTGCGGCACGATGACGAGCGGAATGAACTGGATCATCTGGAACTCCGTATCGGCGAACGCGGACAGGAATGTGCCGAGGCTCAGTGCGGTCAGCGACAGAAGCAGCATGATCAGGAGCACGTACCCGAACGATCCGACCATAAGGCTCCCGAGCGCACCGACGGCATAGCCCGCGATCAGCACGGCCTGCAGGCTTGTGAAAATGCCGAAGCCCGCCGTATAGCCGGCCACGATCTCCCAGCGGCGCAGCGGCGTGGCGAGCAGACGCTCCAGCGTGCCGCTGGTCCGCTCCCGCAGGAAGGATACGCCCGCGATCAGAAAAACGAAGAAAAACGCGAACAAGCCGATCAATACGGGGCTGAGGCTGTCGAAGGCCGACATGTCCGGTCCGCCGTGCAGATATTCAAAGGCCGGCAGGGTAACGGCGCCCGCCTGGCTCTGCAAGACGGCGAGATTCTGCATGGTCGCCTGCATCACCGCCATGGCGGCGCGGTTCTTCGCCGGGTCGCTGCCCTCCAGCTTCACCCGGGGCCCGCCGGCATCCATCCGGACGATCGCATCGATCTCCCGGCCGGCGAGCGCTTTCTCGGCGTCTTCCGCGCTGCCATACACCGTCACTTCGGCATGGTGTTCGCCGAGATGCTGCGTGATCGGGTCCGGCACCTGGACGACGCCGATTTTCGGCTGATACGTATCGCCGTCGAAAACAAGATAAATCAGCGACAGCACGGCCAGGGGGACGATGATCAACAGCGCCAGCGTCCGCTTGTCATGGATGAACTGGCGGATGATCCGGACGATCAGGGCGCGGATTCTCATGCGCGGACACCCCCGTAATGGAGAAAAGCTTCCTCGATGGACGCGGTTCCCGACTCAGCCTTGAGCTCCTCCAGCGTGCCCGTGGCGATCAGACGGCCGTCGCGGAGCATGCCGAGCCGGTGACATTTCTCGGCCTCGTCCATGACGTGCGTCGTGGCGAGCACCGTCGTGCCCCACCGGCTCAAATTTTGCAGTTCGTCCCAGATTGACTTGCGCAGCACGGGGTCGATGCCGACGGTCGGCTCGTCGAGGATGAGCACCTCCGGCTCGTGCAGCAGCGCGATGGCCAGCGACAGGCGGCGCTTCATGCCGCCCGAGTACGCGCTGACGGGGCGGTTCAGGTGCGCGGTCAGGTCCACCAGTTCCATCGCTTCCCGCATGCGCGTCTTCAGCCTGCCGCCGCGCAGGCCGTACAGCGATCCGAAGAACGCGAGGTTCTCCCGGGCGGTCAGCTCCGCATACAATGCATCGGACT
This sequence comes from Thermobacillus composti KWC4, assembly GCF_000227705.2. GTDB lineage: Bacteria > Bacillota > Bacilli > Paenibacillales > Paenibacillaceae > Thermobacillus > Thermobacillus xylanilyticus. Next base: position 282,229 of record NC_019897.1, on the reverse strand, counting down.
GCGCCATGTATCCGATCCGGCTCAACATTTCCAGCTTCGGCATGCGGATGCCGAGCACGTCGATCTCGCCGCCGGTCGCCTTGTCGATGCCGGCCAGCATCTTGACCAGGGTCGTCTTGCCCGAGCCGGAAGGACCGAGCAAGCCGAAAATCTCGCCGGAGCGGACCGTCAGCGTAATGCCGTGAAGCACTTCCTTGTCGCCGAACTTGCGGGTGACGCCGCGGACCGAGATGCACGCGGCCTGTTCGCGGGACATGGCAACCCCTCCCGTTACAAGAGTGAGTAATCACTCACTATTCCTTGAATCCAGTATAAACCTGGCTTCCTCTGTCAGTCAAGTGAGTACTCACTCATTTTTGGGGTTAAAAAAAGCCGGACCGGCGGCAGAATTTACGCTTTGTCCGCATCGTCCGAATCGATGCCGCCGCGCCGCATCCGCTCCAACTTGGTGCGGATGTCCAGATCCAGCAGGCTGTCCAGCGGATTGCGCTTTACCGGCGGCGTCCGGCGGAGGGCGTCGCCGATGAATTTGCGGTTCTGCTCGATCTCGATCAGCAATTCGCGGGCCGAAATGCGCAGCGCGCCCTTGCCGAAAGCGACATGCTGCTCCACGAGGTCGGAGGTTGCGACATAGATGTGCCGCCCCCGTCCCGACAGTTCGCCGACGAGACGCTCGATGCATTCGTCCGCGGTCTCGTTTTCCTTCGTATAGATGACGGTCAGCTTCTGCTGCTTGTAAGTCCGGCCGAGACCGGGCACCTGGTGCGCGTCAAAAATGACGTACACCCGCGTGCCGGAGTAACCCTGATATTCGGCGAGCAGATCCAGCAGCCGGTCGCGCGCTTCCTCGAAGTCGCGTTCCTTCAGCCTTTCCAGTTCGGGCCATGCGCCGATCATGTTGTAGCCGTCGACCAGGAGCACGACTTCCCGACCCGCGGACATGTCAGCCGTCCCGCTCCGGAGACAGACCGCTGCCTCCGGCTGCTTCCAGCGCGGCGTTCCGCTGTCGGACGGCTTCATACAGCAGGACGCCCGCGGCGACGGAGGCGTTCAGTGAATTGATCCTGCCGAACATCGGCAGTTTGACGAGAAAATCGCATTTGTCCCGGATGAGCCGGCCGATGCCGCGTCCTTCGCTGCCGATCACAATGGCCAGCGGCAGCGTCAGGTCCGCGCGGTAGACGTCGTCCCGCGCGCCCGCGTCGGCGCCGGCGATCCAGAGGCCGCGCTCCTTCAGCCGGTCGATCGTCTGCGCCAGGTTCGTAACCCGGGCGACGGGCACGAACTCGGCCGCGCCGGCCGACGCCTTGTACACGGCGGCCGTAAGGCCCGCCGAGCGCCGCTTCGGAATGACGACGCCGTGCGCGCCCGCGCATTCGGCCGTGCGTAGAATGGAACCGAGGTTGTGCGGATCCTCGATCTCGTCCAGCAGCAGAAGGAGCGGCGGCTCCCCCTTCGCCTCGGCCGCTTCGAGCAGCTCGTCCAGCTCCGCGTAGCGGTGGGCCGCCGCCTGCGCGGCGACGCCCTGGTGGGCGATCCCCTGCGCGAGCTGATCGAGCCGGCGCCGGTCCACCGTCTGGATGACGATGCCGCGCCGGCGCGCTTCCGCCTCGATCGGCTGGATCAGCGCGCGCTGGACGCCTTCGGCGATCCAGATTTTGTGGATCTCCCGGCCGGCCTTGAGCGCCTCCAGCACCGGATGCCTGCCGGCGATGATTTCATCTTGATGCTTGCTGTCTTCCCGACCGGTCATCGGTCATCCTCCTTGCGATGAACTGCGGCATCCGCGCCCGCGGACGGCTCGCCCAATTCCGTCAGGCGCAAGAGCTCCGCCATGCGGTCGAACTTTCCCGCATAATACAGCCAGCCGAACAGGCACTCCAGCGCCGTCGCATGCCGGTAATCGCGGATGTCCGCGCCCTTGGGCGGCGCGCCGGACTTCGCGTTGCGTCCCCGGCGGACGATCTCGGCTTCCTCCTCCGTCAGGTGCGGCTGCAGCTTCTCGAGCAGCGCGCGCTGCGCCTTCGCGGAGACGAACCGGACGGCGCCGCGGTGCAGCTCATCCGGCTTGTGGTTCGGCCTGGCCGCCAGATGCTGGCGCACCAGCAATTCGAACACGGCGTCGCCGACATAGGCGAGCACCACGGGATTCATGAGGTTCAGCGGCTTGGCCGGCGGCATGACCGGCCATGCTCCGGACTTCGTCATACCGTTCATTTGCGGCGCCAGCGCACGCCTTGCGGCGTGTCCTCGAGAAGGATGCCCCGATTCGCCAGCAGATCGCGGATCTCGTCCGCGCGCGCCCAGTTCTTGTTCCGCCGCGCCTCCGTCCGCTCCGCGATCAGCCGCTCGATCTCCTCGTCCTCCAGCTGCGCGGCATCCGCCGGCGGCAGGAAGCCGAGCACCCGATCCATCGCCTCCATCTCGTCGAGAAGCACCCGGATGACGGCGCCCGACAGCACTTCCCGCTTGAGTGCCTGATTCGCCTCGCTGACCAGGTCGAACAGCGCGGTCACCGCGTCCGGCGTGTTGAAATCGTCGCTCATCTTCTCATGGAAACGGGCGCGGATCTCCGCGATCCGCTGATCGAGCTCCGGCTCGCCGGTCGACCCGGACGCGCGCGCCTGCTCCGCCTCGGCGGCGCCGCGGCTGCCGAGCGCGGCCAGCCGATGGTTCAGATTCACATGGCAGTTCACGATCCGCTCGATGCTGTTCTCGGCCTGCCGGATCGTCTCGTCGGTGAAATTGAGCGGACTCCGGTAGTGCGTCGACAGCATGAAATAGCGCACCGCCGCCGGCTTCGTCCGCTTGAGCAGTTCCTTCACCGTAATGCCGTTGCCGAGCGACTTCGACATTTTCTCGTTGTTGATGTGAATGTAGCCGTTGTGCATCCAGTACCGCGCCAGCGGCTTGCCGGTGAACGACTCCGATTGCGCGACCTCGCACTCGTGGTGCGGGAACTGCAGGTCGTGGCCGCCGCCGTGGATGTCCAGCGTGTCGCCCGCGTATTCCCGCGCCATCGCCGAACATTCGATGTGCCAGCCGGGACGTCCCGGCCCCCACGGGCTTTCCCAGAAAATTTCCCCCGGCTTCGCCGCCTTCCACAGCGCGAAATCCTGCGGATTCTCCTTCTTCTCGCCGACCTCGATCCGGATGCCGTACTGCAGCTCCTCCGGATTCTGGTGCGAGAGCTTGCCGTATTCCGGGAATTTCAGCGTGCGGAAATAGACGTCGCCGCCGCTTTCATACGCATATCCGCGTTCGACAAGCCCCTGGATGAACGCAATGATCTGGGGAATATGGTGCATGACGCGCGGGTTGACCGTCGCCTTCCGCACGCCGAGCGCCTCGATGTCCTCGTTGAACGCCGCGATGTACTTCTCCGCCACCTCCGGTACCGTCGAACCGATGTCCGCGGCTTTGCGGATCAACTTGTCGTCGACGTCCGTGAAGTTGACGATATAGTTCACTTCGTAGCCGACCGCTTCCAGATAGCGCCGCACCACGTCAAAGAAGATTGCCGGCCGCGCGTTGCCGATGTGGATGTAGTCGTAGACGGTCGGTCCGCATACGTACATGTTTACTTTGCCCGGCGTCAGCGGGACGAACACTTCTTTCTCCCGCGACATCGTGTTGTAAATTCTGATTTGGCCGTCTGCCATGTCACGCGTCTCCTCCGGTCGTGATCTTGAGCTTGTGCATGTCCGCCTCGTCCCGCTCCGGCGCGGTTTCCGCGGCCTGCGCCCGCGCCTGACGGTCTGCCGCTTCCCGCTTCAACGTTTCCAGCTCTCCCCGAAGCTCCTCGATCTCCCGCTGCATGCTGCGGAACATCTCCATGATCGGGTCCGGAATTTTCGTATGGTCAAGCCGGTCGACCCGGCGGCCGTTGCTCCGGACGATCCGTCCGGGGATGCCGACGACCGTGCTGTTCGGCGGCACTTCCCTCACGACGACCGAGTTCGCGCCGATATTCGAGTTGTCGCCGACCTTGAACGAGCCGAGCACTTTCGCCCCCGAGCCGATGACGACGTTGTTGCCGATCGTCGGATGGCGCTTGCCTTTCTCCTTGCCCGTGCCGCCGAGCGTGACGCCCTGATAGATGACGACGTCGTCTCCGATCTCGCACGTTTCGCCGATGACGACGCCCATCCCGTGGTCGATGAACAGCCGGTTGCCGATTTTCGCGCCGGGGTGGATTTCGATTCCGGTCATGAACCGGCTGAACTGCGAGATGATGCGCGCAAGCGTGTAGAACTTCCGCTTGTACAGCGCATGCGCCATCCGATGGAACCAGATGGCATGCAGTCCGGAATATGTGAAGACGACTTCGAACCAGCTGCGCGCCGCGGGATCGTTATCGAATACCGCCTGAATGTCCGACCTCAGCCGACGAAACATCCTTCCCACCCCCTGAAAAACGACTTCGCATACACCGCCCGTTCCGCGCATCGCGCCCGACGACCCGCCGGTCTTTCACGCCAAAAAGCCTCTGCAGCCGAAGCTGCAGAGGCACGGTCGATGCGGTTCCACTCTGCCTGGGAACCCCTCTCCTCCGTTCGCTTGAAGCGAACGGTCCGGAGTCACGGTCGGTTCCCGTCTCTTGCCGCGTGTAACGGCGCGACCCGCCGCCGCCTACTGCCGCCGGCATTTGAGGGGCCGCGGGTTCGGGGCGAAGCTCCCAGGCGCATGTTCGGTTCCGCGGAATGGACAACTTCCAGCCGGCAGGCGGGGGCGGTCAGCCGCTCGCATGCCGGTTGTCCTCTCTGCGATTCCTGCCGGAACGTACTTCTCCTGTTCAACGCTTGTCGTCTGTATCGCTAGTCTGTCTGCTCCCTCCGCACCTGCCGCGCATGGACGGGAGCACGTCTGACTGTAGTATAACTTGCGGTGCGCAATCTTGCAATCCGCCGGGTTGGCCGTCATTCCGCCGGCCGCGCAGTGCAAAAATGCACCATATTTCGCCGCTTTTTCGGGATTTGGGCGAATGTAGTGCATTTTTGCACTATGTCGGACGACCGGCGGAGCGCTGCATCGGGCTCATCCGAACCGTCAGCCAGGCCCGAATCCGGTTCACCCGCCTGCATCAACCCAAGCCGCTGCTGCAGGCGCGCACGGCCGTCAACCGGCACGTCAGCCCGGCATGCCGGCCCGAAACCTCGGCCCGGAGCTTTCAGCCCGGCGCGTCAACCCAGCCGCTGCTGCAGGCGCTGCACCGCTTTCTCCCGGCCGAGCAGTACGATCGTCTCGTTCAGGTCCGAACCGTGCGTCTGGCCCGTCAAGGCCGCGCGGATCGGCATGAACAGCTGCTTGCCCTTGAATCCCGTCGCCTGCTGCACGCCCTTGATGAGCGCCTTGACGCTGTCCGCCGTCCATTCGTCCGCGGAGCGGAGCGCGTCCAGGAACGCGCGCAGCACCGTCGGCACATGCTCCTCGCGCAGCACCTCGGCCGCCTCCGGCTCGTCCGCGAGGTCATCGCGGAAGAACACCTCGGCGAGCGGCACGATATCCGCCGCGCTGCGCAGCTTCTCCTGGACGAGCGCCACGAGCCGCTTCGTCCACTCCAGCTGCGCCTGATCCGGCTCCGCCGGCAGGAAACCCGCCGCCTGCAGATGCGGCACGCAGAGCGCCGCGATCCGGTCCGCGTCGGCCCGCTTGATGTAGTCGTTGTTCATCCACGCCAGCTTCTGCGTGTCGAACACGGCCGGGCTCTTGCTGAGCCGCGCCGGCGTGAAGATCTTCGTCAGCTCTTCCCGGGTGAAGATCTCCTGCTCGCCCTCCGGCGACCAGCCGAGCAGCGCGATGAAATTGAACAGCGCTTCCGGCAGATAGCCGAGCTTGTCGTACTGCTCAATGAATTGGATGATCGACTCGTCGCGCTTGCTCAGCTTCTTCCGCTGCTCGTTCACGATCAGCGTCATATGGCCGAACACCGGCGGCTCCCAGCCGAACGCTTCATAGATCATGAGCTGGCGCGGCGTGTTCGAGATGTGATCCTCGCCGCGCAGCACATGGCTGATCTTCATCCCGTGGTCGTCGGCGACAACCGCGAAGTTGTAGGTCGGGATGCCGTCTTTTTTCACGATGACGAAATCGCCGAAGCCTTCGGACTCGAACGAAATCTCGCCCTTCACCATATCGTTCCAGGCGTACGTTTTCCCTTCCGGCACCCGGAAACGGACGCTCGCCTCGCGGCCTTCCGCTTCCAGAGCCGCGCGCTCCGCGTCGGTCAGGTGCCGGCATCTGCCGGAATAGCGCGGCGTCTCGCCGCGGGCCGCCTGCTCTTCGCGCTCCCGCTCCAGCTCTTCCTCCGTGCAGTAGCACTTGTAGGCGAGGCCGCGCTTCATCAGGTCGTCCGTCAGCTCCCGGTAGTAGTCCAGCCGCTCCGTCTGCCGGTACGGACCGTACGGCCCGCCGACATCGGGGCCTTCATCCCAATCGACGCCGAGCCAGCGCAAATATTGCAGCTGGTTCTGCTCGCCGCCTTCGACGTTGCGTTTCGTGTCGGTGTCTTCGATCCGGATGATGAATTTTCCGCCCGCGCTGCGCGCGAACAGATAGTTGAACAGCGCCGTTCTCGCGTTGCCGATGTGCAGATGCCCCGTCGGCGACGGCGCATAACGGACGCGGACTTCGCTTGTCATGCCCGGCATCCCCTTTCCGCTGTCAGTCATGATCAAATTCGAGGCTGCATCGCCCCTCTAAGCCTGCTTCACCAGACATACGGCTGCCTGTGCCGCAATGCCCTCTTCCCGGCCCGTGAAACCGAGCCGCTCCGTCGTCGTCGCCTTCACATTCACCTGCGACGGCTCGTCCGCTTCCAGCACGCGCGCGATGGTCTGCGCCATCTGCGGAATGTAAGGCGCCATCTTCGGCCGCTGCGCGATGATCGTCGCATCGACGTTGCCGAGCCTGTAGCCCCGCTCCTTCGCGAGCGACCATACGTGTTCGAGCAGCTTCACGCTGTCGGCGTCCTTGTACGCCGGATCGGTGTCGGGAAAATGTTTCCCGATATCCCCGAGTCCCAGCGCGCCGAGCACCGCGTCCGCAATCGCATGCAGCAGCACGTCGGCGTCCGAATGGCCGAGCAGCCCGCGCTCATGGGGAATCGTCACCCCGCCGACGATGAGCGGCCGCCCTTCCGCGAACGCATGCACGTCAAAACCTTGTCCGACCCGGATCATGTTGCCCGCTCCTTTGGTGTTGCCGCCGTTGTCCGCGTCCGGAGGCGTGCCGACCGCCCCCGGCCGGCCGATCCGCAGCAGCCATTCCGCTGCCGTCAAATCTTCCGGCGTCGTAATCTTCACGTTCGAATATTCGCCTTCCGCAACGGCGACCGGATGGCCGTACCGCTCGACGATGCCCGCGTCGTCGGTCGCGGCGAACCCTTCGCGCGCCGCCCGCTCGTGACAGGCGAGCAGCAGCTCCCGCCGGAACGCCTGCGGCGTCTGCACCGCCCGCAGCGTGCGGCGGTCCGGCGTCGCCGCGATCCGGCCGGCCTCGTCCACGACCTTGATCGTGTCCTTCACCGGCACGGCGAGCACCGCGGCGCCCGCCGCTTCAGCCTGCGCCATGCAGCGCCTGACCGCCTCGGGCGTCACGAGCGGCCGGACCGCGTCGTGCACGAGCACCCATTCGCCCGTCGCCGCGGCGAGCCCGCGGTGCACCGACTGCTGCCGCTCCGCGCCGCCGGCGACGATCCGCCGCACCTTGCGCAGGCCGTGCGCCGCGCACAGCGCCTCGCAGCGCCCGATCTCGTCCGCGCCGGTCACCAGTACGATCTCGCCGATCTCCGGCATCGCCTCGAACCGTTCCAGCGCATGCAGCAGAATCGGCTTGCCGGCGAGCGCGAGATATTGTTTCGGCTCGGCCGTTCCCATGCGCGAGCCGCGTCCCGCCGCGACGACGACAGCGCTCCAGGCCGGCGGGGAAGCGGCCGAGTCTTCTTTTCGCTCCAACATGCGGCAATCCCGCCTTCTCGCATCCAGCGTATCTTCCCTATCATACAACAGCGCTGTCGGCGGTTCAACGCCGGTGCCTTCAAAGTCAGTGTCAAGCTAGCGTGGGCAGTCATTTAAGATGCTTGGAACGCGAACCCCAAAGGAAACCTCTTCCTTGTAAGCGCTTTGCTTCGTTCTTTCATCAAATAAAAGTGATTTGTCAGAATTTTTTTGCCATTATCCGCGAAGAGCTTTGAGTGCCATACCCGTTGTGCTGCTTTGCTTCGGTCCTTGCAGCATGCGAATCATTCCAGCGATACAACCCTTGACTGGTTGCGTCACGTTCTTGAGCAATTGCCGCATGTTTATTGGCTGTTGTGACGTTGCTTGCATACTCGCATGTCCTTCAACCGTTCTTACAACCATGCCGGCTTCTTTAATCCTCATCATTGTCCACAGCATCGCCCTGACGCCTCGCTCACTCCAACTGTACCCGCCACGCTTCGTCCGCTTGGCGAATATGCGCATCTGCGATTCCGCGCTTCCCATCGGGCGCATACCGCTTGTGTCGATCCCCTTCACCTGGAGTGTTTTTCGGTAGTCGTCCAAATGCTTCTCGTGCCGCTTCAGATAGCTTTTATACCGCTTCCAATCCTTCCGGTTCTCTTCCGCTATCTCTTGCTCCGCTACGCTTTCTAAGGCCGCTATAAGCGCGGCTGCGTCCTGTTTGGCCAGCGACCGTCTCACGGTCTCCCACACCTTCGGTAAATGTCCGACAAAACGTTTCAAATCACGCGCCACATGAAAGCGGTCCAGCATGTACAGGCATTGGTGAAAGTAGGATGTACATTCCCCGATCCACCCCGCGCCGTCTCCGTTCACCACAAGCCACGTGTTCTCGTCGATTTCGTAACGCTCCACCAGAAAGTCCCCGAACCCTTCCCAGAAGTTGCCGCCGCTCGTATGCAGGTAATGCTGTTTATTCTTCAGCCGCACTCGCTTGCCGCTCTTCTCCCAGCCTTCGTGTACGACAGCGATTGCGTTCTCCATCCCACGCTTCTTGCTCCGCTGCAGCTTCGTGTATAGCCCATCCACTTCCACGAACAATACTCGCGCTGGGCGTCGCTTCACCTCAGACATCGGCTGTTCCGCACGCTCAATCAGTTTTTCCCTGATCGCTTGGTGGCTCAGCACATTGTATCCCAGGAGCTGCTCCAGCCGCTTAGCGCTGTCCCGGTACGACGGTCCTTGGCTGGCGAATGCGATGGCTGTCTCTTCCAAATGCGGACTGACTTTCCCGCGCCCTTCGAATTGCAACAGCTGATCCAGCAGATACACGTGTTTGCCGCTTCTACGGTCACAGTACAATCTCCGCTTAAAGCGCACATTCCCGAACACTGTGTTGACGCTTGTTTCACGCTCGTCCTTTACTCGATAACGCTCTCGGTCCCGTTGCTCCAAGATCTGCTGATCCAGCGCCTCCAGCACCTGCTTCATCGCACGAGCGAATTCCTCCTGCATTTTCCGAAATATCCATTGCTCAATCTCTTTCATTGTCGGCATTGTTGTGGTAATGTTGCTCACAGGAGCTTCCTCCTTCTTGGTGTGTTGTGGACAAACATCACTTTACCAAGGGAGAAGCTCTTTTTCTATGTCCGCTTTTTCCAATTCCTACACCCACGAAGATTTTACACTAACGCCTTCAAACACGCCAAGGCCGCCCGAGCGGCCCCGCTCCGTCAGGAGCCGGGTGCCGTCGGACGGCCTCAAGCCGGCAATGGCAATCCGCCGCTTACTGCGCCTTCTCGAGCAGTTTCGGCTTGGCGAAGATCATGCGCCCCGCCGAAGTCTGCAGCACGCTGGTGACGAGCACTTCCATCGTCGATCCGATGAAGTCGCGCCCGCCTTCGACGACGATCATCGTGCCGTCGTCCAGATAGGCGACGCCCTGGCCGTGCTCCTTGCCGTCCTTGATGACCTGGACGACGATCTCCTCGCCCGGCAGGACGACCGGCTTCACGGCGTTCGCCAGATCGTTGATGTTCAGGACGGACACGCCCTGCAGCTCGCACACCTTGTTCAGGTTGAAATCGTTCGTCACCACTTTGCCGTGCAGCGCCTTCGCCAGCTTCACCAGCTTGCTGTCCACTTCGCCGATTTCGTCGAAGTCGTCCTCGTAGATCAGCACTTTCACGTCCAGTTCTTTCTGAATCTTGTTCAGAATGTCAAGCCCGCGCCGTCCCCGGTTCCGCTTGAGCAGATCGGAAGAATCGGCGATATGCTGCAATTCTTCCAGAACGAATTCGGGAATGACCAGAGTACCCTCGATGAATCCGGTCTTGCAGATATCCGCAATCCTTCCGTCGATGATGACGCTGGTATCCAGAATCTTGTGCTCCTCGTGCCGCGGTTCGGTTTCCTCCGGCGCCGGCGCCTGACGCGGTTCCAGCAGCATCCGGACGAGGTTTGCGAGTTCTTCTTTCTTGCTCAGCCCGATGCGCATCCCCATATAACCGAAAAATAACGTCATCACCGCCGGTACGACAAACCCTGCACCGGGCAATCCCGCAGCAGCCGGATAGAGAAGCGCCGACAGCGCCAGACCGGCCGTCAGCCCCAGACCGCCCGCCGCCAGATCGATCGTCGGGATGGACGCCGCGCGTTCCGCGCCCTGCTGCATCCATCGCGCCGCCGGCCCGGCCAGCATCGTCGCGGCCGCGAGGCCGATCAGCGCGCCGAGCGCGACATTGGTATAGTAATTGCCCGACCGGAACCAATCGCCGTAACCGCTCCAGAGTGCGGTGCCATGGGTCCAGGCGTAAAGCGAGTCGCCCGCCATTCCCCCGAGAATCAGGCCCAGCACCTGGATCGTGCGTTTGACCGCCATATTCTTCACCTCCGTTACAATTATGCGCCGATCTTGGACGCCCTAACCGTAGGGAGGCGATTTTCGCGGAAAGCGGCCGATTCCGCCGTGCACAATCGCGTTTATTAAGAAATCTTCTTTTGGAAATCCGGCCCTGCATGTTCTATAATGGAAATCGTGAACCACATTCTCGAAATGAGGTGGAAGGATGACGCTGGAGGATTTTCAGCGGCAGGTATCCGAGCTGCTGCTTCGCCATCGCAGTCTGTTGGATGTGTTGTCCAAGCACGGACAATCGAGCGCTTCCGTGAACCGAGCCGTCACCAAGGCCGTCACGGAGTGCGGGTGCATCGAGCTGCACGCCCGCAAGCAGGATTTCCGCAGCGAACTCGATATCGAAGAGCTGAAGCTGAAGCTCGACCATCACATCTCGGGAACGTTGTGCGAGAACTGCCGGGACGTGCTGAAGGCCGAGCTCGGCAAGCAGATGTTCTACATGGGCGCGCTCGCCAATCTGCTCGACATCAAGCTGGACGACGTGCTCGAAGAGGAATCGAAGAAATGCGCCACGCTGGGCATTTTCAACATGACCTGATCCCCGGCCGGCGTCTGCACCACCGATCGGAACGACGAAAAAGCCCGAAGACAGCGGATGCATGTCCTCGGGCTTGTTTGCTTGGGCTCTAAGCCGTGTGTTCGGATTGCGTCGACTCTTCCGCCTGGCGGGCACGGGCCCGCTTCTTCTTGGCGATGCGGCGGTCAACGTTTTTTTTTAGTCCGTAGAGCGCATACAGCACAAGCGGAATAAAGACGATCTTCGGCAGATGGTCGGGGAACAGCAGGCCGAGCGCGACGGTGACCGCCACGATCAGCGGCACGATCCATACCGCTTGCCGCGGAATGCCGACCTTCTTGAAATTCGGATACTTGATGTTGCTGACCATCAGGAACGACAGCGCCAGCGTGGTGATCATCAATACGATGACGGGAATGTCTTCGTAGAACAGCGCCAGCGTCGCGACGACGACGCCTGCGGCCGGAATCGGCAAGCCGACGAAATAACCCGGCGATCCGGAGGCGGTGTTGAACCGCGCCAGCCGAAGCGCGCCGCAGATCGGGAAAATCGCCGTGATGATCCAGGCTGCTGCCGGGTTCACATCCTGGAACGCGGCGACGTACATGATGAAGGCCGGAGCAACGCCGAAGGATATGACATCGGACAGCGAGTCCAGTTCCTTGCCGAAGTCGGACTGCGCGTCCAGCGCCCGGGCGATTCGGCCGTCCACGCCGTCGAGCAGCATGGCGAAGATGACCATCAGGGCCGCGAGTTCCGGGTTTCCGTGGAACACGAGCATGATCGCGGCAATCCCGAGGAACAGGTTGCCGATCGTGATCAGGCTCGGTATGGACTTCGTGATCATCTGCTCCACCTCATCTCTTCTGTGACCCCAAGCAAAACGTCTCGCGTCGTCCACTCGGTCGGGCGCATCCGTTCTGCGGTGGAAGACAAGCCGATTGGCAAGCGAAAAGCTTATCAAGGCTTATCTTCGAACAATGTCGGGGAGCGGGATTCACCCTATTCTAATGAATATCAGATGTGCCTGTCAATGAACACTTGTTCCTGCAGGCGCCGCAGACCGTCCCGGATGGCGCGGGCCCTCGCTTCGCCGACGCCGTCCACCTCATCGAGCTCTTCGATCGTCGCCGCAAGAATCCGCGGCAGGCTGCCGAACCGCTGAACCAGATTGTTGCGAATGACGGACGGCAGGCGCGGGATCTTGCTCAGCAGGCGGAAGCCGCGCGGCCGGACCGGTTCCTCCGCGCCGGCCTGCGCGTGCGGATGCCCGAGCAGGCGGACGACGACGGCCGGGTCCAGCAGCTCCTCGATGGTCAGCCTGCCGAGCGACGCCGCGACTTCGCGGACTTTGTCCGCTTCGACATTCTTGGCGTAGTCGTTGAGCAGCAGTTTGTATTCATTCTCGATGCCGCCGACGAGTTCTTCCAATTGCATGCGGATGAGCCGGCCTTCCGTGCCGAGCTCGTGAATATACCGCTGGATCTCGGCTTTCACCCGGAGCACACGCTCGATGCGCTGGATGACGGACGCCACTTCCGCGAGCGTGACGATCTCCTCGAATTCGGATGCCGACAGGTTCGTGAAGTCCTGGCGCAAGACGGTCATATAGTGCTCAAGCGTCTGGATCGCCTGATTCGCTTTCGTCAGAATGACGCCGATATCTTTCAGCGCGTAGCGCAGATCGCCCTGATACAGCGTGATGACGCCGCGCCGCTGCGAGATCGAGATGACGAGCTTGCCGGTCTGCTTCGCCACCCGCTCCGCCGTCCGGTGGCGGATGCCGGTCTCGCTCGACGGGATCGAGCTGTCCGGAATGAGCTGCGCGTTCGCGTACAGGATGCGCTCCAGATCGCCGCTCAGGATGATCGCGCCGTCCATTTTCGCCAATTCATACAAGTTATTGGGGGTAAATTCGCAGTCGATCGCGAAACCGCCGTCGACGACCGCCGCCACTTCCGGCCCGTACCCGACGACGATCAGCGCGCCCGTCTTGGCCCGCAGCACATTCTCCAGCCCTTCGCGGAACGGCGTTCCCGGAGCGACAAGCTGCAGCAGCCGGTTCATCACATCCTGCGGATTCGATGGTTTCATGACCGTACAGCCTCCTGCCCTGCCGTCTAACCCAATGCGACGCTGAGCGCTTCTTCCACCGATCCGACGCCGATGATCTCGATGCCCTCCGGAGGCTTCCAGCCCCTCATGCTTCGCTCCGGCATGATGACCCGCTTGAACCCGAGCTTGGCCGCTTCCTTCACCCGCTGCTCGGCGCGGGAGACGGCGCGCACTTCGCCGGTCAGCCCCACTTCGCCGAAGATGACGTCATACGGCCGCGCCGGGGCGTCGCGGAAGCTGGATGCCAGGCTGACGGCGGCCGCCAGATCGACCGCCGGTTCGTCCAGCCGGACGCCGCCTGCGACGTTCAGGTATGCGTCCTGGTTCTGGAGGAACAGGCCGATCCGCTTCTCGAGCACGGCGATGATCAGCGCCATCCGCTGATGGTCAATGCCGGCCGACATGCGCCGCGGAGACGGGAACATCGTCGGCGCGACCAGCGCCTGCAGTTCGACGAGCACGGGCCGCGTTCCCTCCATGCTGGCGGCGACCGTCGAACCGGAGACGCCGAGCGGACGCTCGGACAGGAACAGTTCCGACGGATTCGCCACCTCGCGCAGGCCGGCTTCCGACATTTCGAAGATGCCGATCTCGTTCGTCGAGCCGAACCGGTTCTTGACTGCCCGCAGCAGCCGGTACGAATGATGCCGCTCGCCTTCAAAATAAAGGACGCAGTCCACCATATGTTCCAGGAGCCTCGGACCGGCGATGGCGCCTTCCTTCGTAACATGCCCGACCAGCACGGTTGCAATCCCCCGGATTTTCGCCGCGCGCATGAACCAGGCGGTGCATTCCCGCACCTGCGCCACGCTGCCGGGCGCTGAAGGAACGGAAGGCTCATACACCGTCTGGATCGAGTCAATGACGAGAAAATCCGGCTGCACCTGCTCGATCGCCTCGCCGATCGCCTCGACGTTCGTCTCGCACAGGACGAACAGCCGCTCATGCAGCGCGCCCAGCCGGTCCGCCCGCATTTTCGTCTGCCGGACCGACTCTTCGCCCGATACGTAGAGCACCGTCCGCCCGGCAGATGCCAGCTCGTGCGAGGTCTGCAGCAGCAGCGTCGACTTGCCGATGCCGGGATCGCCGCCGACGAGGATGAGCGATCCGGGCACGACGCCGCCGCCGAGCACGCGGTTCAGTTCCCGCATGCGCGTCTCGATTCGCGGTTCGCTCCCGCCTTCTATGTGTATGATCGCTTTCGGTTTTTCTTGCGTCTGGAAGGCGCGGGACGCCGCCTGCGCTTTGTGCGCGGTCTCCCGCTCCTCGACCATCGAGTTCCATTCGCCGCAGCCGGGGCATTTGCCCATCCACTTCGGCGATTCCGTGCCGCACTCCGTGCAGACAAACTTCGTCTTGATCTTCGCCATGCTTCGATTTCTCCGTTTCCGCCGCCAAATTGTCATTCCAAGTTTACCATTTTCGGCGTCCGGAAGAAAGAGAATTGCGAACAAACGTTCTCTATCAATCCGCCATCATAGCCATTTCCGCAGAAAAGCGCGCGCCTCCCGCCGCATCTCCTCCGTCTCTTCATGGCCAACGGGGAACCGCAGCTGCCGCCACCGGTCTTCCGCGCCCAGCGCCCGGTAAATCTCCCGCATGTCCCGCTCGATCGAGTCGAGCCCCTGCACCGGCGTCAGTTTGTCATGTTCGCCGGCCAGGCTGAGGTGCGGCCGCGGGGCGATCAGCGCATTGATCTCCGCGGCGCGGAAATGTTCCAGCAGCCCCGGCACGAAATAGTAGAGATTGTGCCCGTCATAGGCTCCGGTCTCAAGCAGCGCATCGTACTCGGATAGCGAGCAGATGTCGACGACGGCCCGGATGCGCGGTTCAAGCGCCGCCAGCCACCAGGCCATCGTGCTGCCCATCGACATGCCGAGGGTGGCGATCCGCTCCGGATCGACGTCCGGCCGGGACGCCGCGTAATCGACCGCGCGCAGGCTGTCGAACACCATCATCCCCCACATGACGCGGCCGCGCCAGAGCATTTCCTTGAAAATCTGCCTTTCCGTCCGCGTGCTGCGCTCGCCGAACGCCCAATGGTCGATGCAGAGCACCGCATACCCTTCCGCCGTCAGCGCTTCCCCGTAAGCCGGCTTGAGCAGATAAGGCGCCGAACGCAACACTTCCTCCTTGCCGACGTCGTAGTAGCCGCCGTGCGAATGATTGTAGATGACGAGCGGCAGCCGGCCTTCCGCGCCGGCCGGCTTCAGAAAGTACGCCGGCACCGGCTCCAATCCGTTCAGATCCAGGATCAGCTTCTCGATCTTGATGCCGCCCTCGACGCTCGAATCAACCGTCCTGGCTTCGGGTACGCCTCGCCGCTCGGGAAGTTTGCCGAGCAGGGCGTACAAAGCCTCCCGCCGCGCCTTCTGTTTGCCGGGATCTGCGAGTTCCCAGGTCATCCGTCCATGCACCCGCCTTCTGGTTTGCAGAGCTATTCACTCGCAAGTCCGTTATTTGTATCCGCTTTCTAAAAGTTTACCAGATTGCAGAACCTGGTTGAAACCTTTTCCCCGGCCGGACAGTATCAAATACTGTAGTTGGCGATTCGCATCCATTATGAACGGGAGGCTGGGAACGATGAGCATTTTGGCACGTTTCAGGGACATCATGGCCGCAAACTTCAATGCATTGCTCGATAAAGCGGAAGACCCGGAAAAAATGATTGACCAATACTTGCGCAACCTGAACAGCGACCTGGGGAAAGTGAAGTCGGAGACCGCCGCGGTCATCGCCGAAGAGCGCCGCACCAAGCGGGAATACGACGAGAACCAGGAAGAGATCGCGAAGCTCGAGCAATATGCCATCAAGGCGCTCGAAGCCGGCAACGAAGCCGATGCGCGGAAATTTCTCGAACGGAAAGCGGCTGCGGCCGCGAACGCCGAGTCGCTGCACAAGGCGTGGCAGATCGCCGCTTCCAACGCCGAGCGGATGCGGCAGCTCCATGACAAGCTGGCAAGCGACATCAGCGAGCTGGAGAAACGCCGGGCGATGCTGAAAGCGAAATGGTCGGTGGCGAAGACGCAGCAGCGGATCAATCAGATCACATCGTCGGTGACGGATTCCGGCCGCTCGCTCGCCGCATTCGAGCGCATGGAAGACAAGATCAACCGCGAGCTCGACAAAGCCGAGGCGCTGGCCGAGCTGAACGCGGGCGCCACGGACGATATCGAAGAACTGAAAGCGAAATATGACACCCCTTCGGGGACGTCCATCGACGACGAATTGGCCGCTCTGAAAGCGCGCATTCAGGGCAAGGAACAAGCTTGACCGGAAAGCTGCGGCCCGCAAGAGGCCGCGGCTTTTTTCTCTTGTCAGGATCGGCTTATCGGGTTCGAACGGAAAGGGGTGACGCGCTTTGGTCCTGCATTACAAATGTCCGCACTGCGGAAGCGACATGATCTATGACGCCGATACGGGAAAGCTCGCCTGCCCCTCCTGCCGCACGCGGCTGGACATCGAAGAGATGGACGTTCCGCGCGAACCGGCGGGGGAGGCGACAGAGACCGTCACCTGGCATTGCAACAACTGCGGCGCCGATCTCATGGCGCTGCCCGAGACGGCCGCGACAACCTGCAGTTTCTGCGGCGCCGGCGTCGTCATCGCGGAACGGGTGACGGGCGACCAGTCGCCGCATTACGTCATCCCGTTTACCATCAGCAAGGAAGAAGCGATCAAGGCGTTCAAGAAATGGTGCCGGAACGGGCTGCTTACGCCGAAAGGCTTCATGACGGCCGACCGGATCAAGAACATCACGGGCATCTATGTGCCGTTCTGGCTGTACGACCTGAACAGCCGGGCGAGGGTGAACGCCACCGCCACGAAGGTCCGCACCTATACAAGCGGCGATTACCTGTACACCGAGACCAGCTATTACGACGTCTACCGCGAGCTCGATCTCCACTACGTGAAAGTTCCCGTTGACGCATCCGTGAAAATGGACGACCGTTTCATGGACCGTCTGGAGCCCTATCAATACAGCGGCCTGAAGGAGTTCAAACCGCCGTATCTGGCCGGTTACCTGGCGGAGAAATATCAGTTTACGGACGCCGAATTGCTGGATCGGGCCAAAAACAAGATCCACAGCTACATCGAGTCGGCCATCGGTTCAAGCCTGTCCGGCTACACCACCGTTACCCGCTTGTCGGAGGATATCGAGACGCGAAACGTGAAAAGCCACTACGTGCTGCTCCCCGTCTGGCTTGTCGTCTATGATTACGATAATTTTGAGCACAATTTCGTCATGAACGGCCAGACCGGCAAGGTGGTCGGCAAGCCTCCGCTCAGCTACGGGAAAATCGCCGCCTGGTTCGGCGGCATTGCGGCCGGCGTGTTTCTGGCGATGAAGTTCTTGTCCTTGGCGATGGGAGGCGGTTTCCTGTGAACGGACGGAGGAGAAACGCCTGCTTTACGATGCTCTTGCTGCTGGTGTTCGGAATCGGACTGATGAGCACACCGCAAGCGATTCAGGCCGCGAGCGGGCCTCTGGTGTACGATTACGCGGAATTGCTCTCCGACGAGGAAGAGGCCGCACTCGCCGGCCTTGCCGCCAGATTGGGCGCAAATCGCGAAACCGACTTCATCATCATCACGCTGAACGGTACCGGCGGCATGGACATTCAGGACTACGTCGCGCACTTCTACGACGAGACCGCGCCGGGCTATGACAAGCCCCACGGCAACGCGGCGATTCTGGCCATTGACCTGAAGGAGCGGGATGTGTTCCTAGCCGGATTCGGCAAGGCCGAAACGCGGCTCGATTCCGGAAGACTGGACAAAATCCGCACGAAGATTACGCCCTCCCTCTCGGAAGGCGAATACTACGAAGCGTTCGAGAGGTATGTCAAGCTGGCGCATCAATACATGGGCTACCGTCCCGGCGTCAATCCGGACAATATTTTGTTCAAGTTCTGGTTTCAGGCAGCCGTCTCCCTGGTTGTCGCCGGCGTGGCAGTCGGCTTCATGGCAATCAACTCCGGCGGACGGGTGACCGTGAACGCCCGCACCTATCTGGACGAAACACGATCGGGCATTGTCGCCAAGCATGATCGTTTCATCAACAAGACCGTCACGCGGACGAAGATCGAGAAGCCTTCCTCCGGCGGCGGCAGCTTCGGAGGCGGTGGCGGCGGCGGTGTCACGCCGGGCGGACGTTCCTTCAGCAGCAGCAGGGGCAAGTTTTGATTACCGAAGCGAGGAGGAGTGGTCATGTTTTTCCGCAAGCAGTTCGCGAATGTGGTGGAATGGCAGGAATTTCGCGACGACATGATTTTTTACAAGTGGAAGAATGACGAGATCAAGAAGGGCAGCCGGTTGATCATCCGCCCGGGACAGGACGCGATCTTCCTGAACAACGGGAAGATCGAGGGGATCTTCCGCGATGAAGGCGAGTATGATATCGAATCGCAGATCATCCCGTTCCTGTCCACGCTCAAGGGATTCAAGTTCGGGTTCAACAGCGGCATGCGGGTGGAAGTGCTGTTCGTCAGCACGAAGGAATTCGTCGTGAAATGGGGGACGCCCAACGTCATCAACATCCCGGCGCAAGGGTTCCCCGGCGGCATGCCGGTCCGCGCCAACGGCACGTTCACCTTCAAGGTGAGCGATTATGTGACGCTCATCGACCAGATTGCCGGCGTGCGCGATCAATATCTGGTCGAAGACGTGCGCCTCCGGATCAGCGCCGTGCTCGATCAGCTGCTGATGAAGTGGATCACGCGGGAAGGCAAGGACATGTTCAACCTGCAGGCCAATTCCTTCGAGATCGGCCGGGGCATCCGTGAGGACCTGGACATGGAGATGATGAAGAGCGGCATTTCGATCACCGGCTTCAACATCATCAGCTTCAACTATCCGAAGGAAGTCCAGGACATGATCAACAAGGTCGCTTCCCAGGGCATGGTGGGCGACATCGGCCGGTACCAGCAGATCGCCATGACCGAGGGAATGGCCTCCGGCAAGATGGCGGGCGGCGGTACCGCGGCGGATATGGCGGGGATGATGATGGGCATGCAGGTCGCCGGGAAGATGCTGGAGCAGATGAATCAGCAGACGGCGCAGCAACAGCCGGCCCGGCCGCAGCCGGTTCAGCCGCAGCCCGCCGTGCAGACGCCGCAGTCCGGCGGCGCCGTCCGGCCGAACTTCTGCCCGAACTGCGGAACGAAGGCGGGCGAAGGCAATTTCTGCTCGAACTGCGGGCACAAGCTGGTGTGACCTGTCCGCGCTCTTTTCTTTATATTGCAAACAAGAATGCCATCTCGCCGCTCGGGGAGGTGGCATGTTTTTTACCAACCGATGATTTATCCTGTCGCCTGCCCGCCCGCAACATCCGGCACGCCGGCAGGACGTTCTTCCCGCCGGATCGTCAGGCCGTATACCGTCAGGTCTCCCCTGTGCCATACCGTCTCCATTCCGCAGCCATCCGGCATGCGCGGAGCCGGGGGAATGGGCAATTCGCCCAGTTCGAGGGATTCGCTCCGGAACAGGAAGACGCGGCGGGCGACCCGATCGAGCTCGTTCAACATCGCGCTCAGGAGCTCCGCCGGGAGTATTCGCCATATGTCCGTCACCACGGCGACGTCGTAATGCTTGTCTCCGCACGGGTGGACGGCGCCCAGCCTGTCCTCGACCGTCGCGTCCGGACATGCCTCGCGGATGCGATCCGCCGTTTCCCGTCCGATCGCACAGATCGCATCGGCCTGAAGCCTCTTCGCCGATTCGGGAGACAGGCAGCCGACCAGAAGTGTTTTGCCGTCCGCGGGCATGAAGGCGCCCGGGTCCAGCGTTTCGTAATCCCGGGGCAGCATTTCAACACCCATGTATAGATGCGGCAGCACCAGATCCAATCCGTACGGCAAATCCAGCTGCAGCATCTCGACGGGCAGTTCCCGATGTTTCGAGTAGAAATAGGCCAGGTTCTTCTTGCTGGTCGCTTCGGGCGGCGCCGCCTGTTCGTGCGGGAGATGGAGTCCCCTGATCCGGTCGTCCGTGTAGAAGCGGACGCCGTGTTTCCAGAGTCTGTACCCGAATTCGATGTCCTCGTGCCCCCACCCGACGAATCCTTCATCGAAATATCCGACCTCCGACGCAACGGCCGTCTCCACGGTGACCAGACTAGTCCAGTACAGACTCCAGGGCGCCGATCCCCGGTTCAGGTCATGGCCCCAGAGATCGAAAATCGGCTGCCTGGCATCCGGATAAGCTCTCAGCATCGGACTTTTCAGGCATTGTTCCGGATGTTCGGAGATCGATATCTGCCTGAAATACCTCACCAACGGATGAGTCCCGTCTCTCATTTTCGAACCATGGACTATGCCGATGCATGCGGCTCTCCGGTGCCGCCGATGAAAATCGACGACGCTCCGGATGAAGTCCTCGCCCACGATGACGCCCGTATCGACGAAGGCGCAAATTTCTTGCCTGGCCAGCCGAATCCCCATGTTCCGGGCCGTTCCTGCGCGAAATCCCCGGTCCGGCTGGTAGCAATACCGCAAATCCAGCCGCGAATCGAACGAGCAGGCCACTTCTTTCGTGTTGTCGCTCGAGCCGTCATCGCACACGATGACCTCGAACGCCTTGGGATCGACATCCTGATGGCACAGACAGCGCAAGGTTCGCGACAGCCAGTCCGGACCGTTGTAAGTCGGAATGATGACCGTTACCTGCAACTCCACAACCCCTTTCTCCGCGAAGTGCCGTAGTCATTGGGCAATCGAAGGCGACAAATCCAGCACGGCTTCCAGCAGACGTTCCAGACTTTCGCCGGTGTGCCGATAGGACGCGAACGGTCGGCCAAGCGCGGATTCGACTTTTAGCGCGAGCGTCTCCTCGGTCAACTCCGATTCGTCCAGCCATTCGATATCGTTGCGCGCCGCCATCTGCCTTGCGTAAACCGCGTTGTACGGATTGACGTCCGCGGGGCGGGGAATGGCGATGCCCGGAATGCCCAGGGCGGCCAGCTCCCACAGCGTCGTGTGCCCTCCCCGACAGATGACCAGCCGGCTTGACGCCGCCTCGTTCAGGAACGTCGTCTGGTCAAGCACGAACCGGACGGAATCGTCCTTGAGCCGCTCGAGCGATCGGGTCAGCGTCCCGCCGTAAATCAGCTTCCGATACCGGCGGTCCGGCTTCAAGGCCTGGATGGCCTTCGCGAAGAAGCGGGCATCCGCGATCGTCGGGGATCCGGCGGTCACCACGATCTGGTCGGAAGGGTTGCGTTCGATCGGGGAGATGTCCAGCACCGGGCCGACAAACCGGATTTTCTCCCGGATCGCATCCGGAATCGGGAACAGCCAGTGGTCTTCCATATCGACCACCGCGATGCTGTCGGCCATCCGCAGATAACCGAGCATTTCCCGGTTGTCATCCAGCCAGTTCGTGACGAAGCACACGGGTATGCCCTGACTGACCGCGATCGGCAGGGCGAGCAGTTCTTCGTCGGAAACGACAAGTTCCGGAGCAACGTCACGGAACAGATCGAGCAGCTTCCGCACCCGCTCCGCTTCGTTGCCGAAGGCCGGCAGTCCGAGGTCGATCAATCGACCGTCGTAAAAATTTTTCAGCAGCGCAAGAGCGCTGGCATAGGACGCCATCGTCACCTCGTGCCCCGCCCGCTGAAGCGCCCGGGCGAGCAACATGTCCCGCCTGGCGTGCCCGAATCCGTTCCCCCGCGAAATGAGCAGAATGTTCAACCCGATTCCCCCTTTCATGATCCGCTTTCGACCTGCGCCGACGCCTGCAGGAGCGCCACCTGGGCGCCGTACATGTCCCTGAAGATGCCCTCTTCCCGGATCAGCTCCTTCGGGCTGCCGACCTGCGCGATGGTCCCGTTCCGCATCACATAGACGATGTCGCATTGCATGACGGTGCTGACGCGGTGCGCGACCAGGACGGCCGCCTTTCCCTCGGCGACGAATCGCTTCAGCTTCGCCACGACCTCCCCTTCCGTGATCGGGTCCATCGCCGCCGTCGGCTCATCCAGCAGCACGACCGTCTTCGTGTTCGAGATCGCCCGCGCCACGGCAAGCCGCTGCCATTCGCCTCCCGAGAGGTCGACGGCTTCCGTGTATCCCTGGCCGATTCGCCTCTCTCCGGCGCGGCGCAGGATGTCTTCCGCCATTCCCGCCGCATCGGCGCCCGGTTCATTCATGAAGCCGATATTTTCTTTCGCGGCAAGCGGAAATTGGGCAAAGTCGGCGTAAGCGACCGCCACCGCCCCGAGCCTCGCGGCGGCCGCGACCGGCCGTCCGTCGACGCGGACTTCCCCCCGCGTCGGCTCTAGGAGACCGCTGATGATATGGCACAGCGTCGTCTTGCCCGCGCCGTTCGGCCCGACCAGGCCGATCAATCGGCCGGTTCCGATCCGCATGTCGATCTCCGACAGGACATCCCGGGTGCCGTTAGGATAACGGAATCCGACCCCGGACAGTTCGATCTCTTCCCGGATTTCGATCGTCGGATGATCCGACGCCGGCACCGGCTGCCGCAAGAACTTCATCAGATTCGTCGAGATCAGCAGCTCTTGCGTCAGCAGCCGCAGCTCCAGCACGAACGCGTTCGCCTTGCCGAGCATCTCATCCACGAGCTTGAACGCGATGATCATGCCGCCGATCGCCGCCTTCGAGGTCAGAATGACCGCGACATAGACCCCGGTGATGAGCAGGAGCTGGCCGATCTGCAGCAGGACGGTGACGCGCTGCGATTTCAGCAGGAACGACAGGTTTCTGCCGCTGATTTCACGGAAGACGTCCCGCCACAGCTTCACGATGTAAGGCATATGGCGAAACAGCGCCCGCTCTTTCCCCAGATCGCCGTCCAGCAGGACGCTTCGGTAGTACTTCTCCCGAATGCGCTCGCCCGCCAGCTCGTTTTCGAGGTTGAACATCGCGCGCCCCAGCTTCATTTGCCTGTAGATGATGAGCGCCAGAGCCGCCAGCATGACGAGGGCGCCGACTTCCGTCACGAAGAACAGCGCGACAATGAGGCTGACGAGCATCGCCCCCGAGCGCAGCACGTCGAAGCCAAGCGTGAACAGGCGGTGTCCCCTGCCGAGACTTGACGCCGCCTTCTCCGCGTCCTTCATGTAGTCCTCGTCCAGGAACCGGACATACTCGACCTTGCCGAACCGGTCCATGAATTCTTCCCTGGCGATTCGCCTTATTTTCAGGTGAAGCCCCTCCGACGCGATCGAGGAAACCGCGTCAAGCAGTTTCTCCGCGATGGTTGCGGTAGCGAACAGAGCCGCCGTGAACAGAATCAGACTTTCGGGCCGGCCAGCCGCAATCTGCTCGATCGCCGATCCGAACAGATAGATGCGGTATCCCGGAAGCGCCCCCGCACACAGCGTCACAACCAGCGTGAAAATCATCCACGGCAATACGCCGACAAATCGTCTTGAACGGATCAGCCACACGGCACATCGCCCCCGAGAATCAATGCCCTGTTTACATGAACGATGATGAAGCTTTCCACATTTCCCGATAAAGCGGGTTCGTCCTCAACAAATGATCATGCGGGCCGTAGTCCGACACCTTGCCCGCTTCCATGATCAACACTTTGTCGGCGAACGCGCATCCGACCAACCGGTGAATGACGAAGATCACCGTGTAATCCCGCAGTTGCTCCATCACCGATGTCAGCAGCTCGAGCTCCGCGTCGGGATCGAGCGACGCGGTGGGCTCATCCAGAATGACGATGGAACCGGACCGGTACGCCGTCCGGTAAAGGCTTCTCGCCATCCCGATCCGCTGCCACTGCCCCTCGGACAGATCGACGCCGCCAATTTCCGGCCAGAGCATGGTCTTCTCCTTCCCGGGCAGCGAAGCAACGAAATCAGCCCGGACATGCCGAAGCTGCTGCTTCGCCAGCGCGGCATCCGGACGGTCAACATCGCCCAGCATCACGTTGTCTTCCACGGACAGCTTGTAGCGTCCGTAATCCTGCAGACAGAAGCCGCCGATTTCGTCCGTCTGCACGGTGCCCGTATCGGGCTTCAAAATGCCGCCGATGATGTGCATCAACGTGCTTTTGCCCGAACCGTTCGGTCCGACGACCGCCAGCTTCGTCCCTTTCGGAATGTCCAGGCTGACGCCTGACAGCGCCTGCTTGCGGCCGTCGTAGCTGAACGAGACATCGGTCAGACGGACGGCCATGTCCGGCCGAAGCGCTCCGGACGCGGCTTCCGGACGTTCCGTCTGCCGCCGGTCCGCGGCGTCGTCGAACAGGGGCGCCAAATACATTTTGCGTCCGAGCCAATGCTTGCCCTGGGTCAGCACCATGTTCAGCAACTGTTCCAGGTACAGGCCGCCGACCAGAAGCGCGGCGATGTCCCCGGCACCCAGCGCGCCTTCATGAAGCCTCCACAATCCCGCGAGCAGCACGATCAAGGTGACGATGCTCGTCGAGAGATTGCTCGCCAGCCGCAGGGCGGAGACGCGGACCGTATGGCCGATGGTCTTCCGCGCGATGGCGTCATACTCGTGCCGCCACTTGCCGCGCAGCCAATCCGCGATGCCGAAGACGCGCACTTCCTTGGCGTGCTTGTATGACGTAAGCGATTCCATGAACGCCGATTCCAGGCGCGACTGTTCGGCGATGCCGCCCAGGAACGCGGTCTCTCTCGCGGCGGCTTTCCGGGTAAGATAAACATTCAAGAGCGCCCCTGCAAGAATCAACGGCGGCGCCCACCAGGCCGTCAGCAGCAGCACCCACGTCAGAGCCAGTCCCGTCAGCATCGTCTGCAGCAGCGCGGCATACCCGTCGATGCCTTCGTGATACAGTGAGGAGACCGATTCCGAAGTGTTCGCCAGTCTGTTCCTCGTATCGGCCCGGATCCAGTCGTTGACCGTCGTCCGGTCCACCAGGCTGAACAGCCTCAGGGACAGCCGCTCGTAGATCCGGTCCTTGACTTTGCGCAGAAAATAGGGATGAAGCCCATAGAGCAGGATGGCGATGGCGCCGAGTCCCGCCATGATCAGGATGTAAGTGATCGCATCGCTACGGCTGTTCTGGTCGACGAAGTTGACGACCTGTTTGACCAGCCATACCTCAATTCCGGGCCACAACCCCAGCAGGACGATCAGGCCGAACGCGAGCCAATTGCTCATGTCTCCCGCGTTCAGGATGTTCCCCGCCTGTTTCATCGATGCAACGATTCTGCCCATACGACTCTCCTTCCCCCGCGATCATCACCCGCATCCGCGGAGCGTTTCGTTATCCGGAGCCGGTCGCGTCACCCGGATTGTCCGCGTGTTTCGAAAAAGAGCCGGTTCTCCTCGATGCTGTGCCGCCATTGTTTCGGCACCGCCGCCGCGGGGAATATAGCCGCGACGGGACATGTCAGATCGCAGAGGCCGCAATCCGTGCATTTGTACGGATTTATGTAATACTGGCCTGCTTCCTCGGACGTCTCGATCGCGTTCTCCGGACATACCGCGACGCATTTCGCGAGCTTCTCGCCCTCGCAAGGCGGAGTGATTACCCAAGCCATGACCTTCTCCTTCCCGCTCCGAAGCCGACCGCAACCCCCAGATCGAGCGCGATGTCTCTTTCCTGCCAGAACGCCGTCGACGCTCTTGCGACGAACGTGACATCGGTTACCCCGATGGTTCCCGTCGCGCGATCGGTCGTTCGGCCCGCTTCGTAGCCGATAAAGATCGAGATTTCTCCGTGGAACGGCGGCAGTTCGGACACATGCCGCCTCGCTCCGGGGTGGATCAGCAGCATCCGGCTTCCGGCTTTCTTCAGCTCATCCACCCTCGTGAAGGGGTCCGGTTCCGGCACAATGTCAATCGCCAGCGACTCCGACCACCTGCGGCAATCGTCGATTCCCGCCACGGCGGGATTCATGTATACAACCGGCGACCAGTCCGCGCCGCATTGCGCTTCGCGCTCGTCGTCCGCAAGTTCCACAATCCCCAGCACCTCGCTCATCGCGATCGGAGGATCGGCGATCTTGTTGCGGTCTCCGGCCGTCACCACCCAATCCCCCGATATCTCGATGATGCGGTGCGCCAAAAACCGGTTCATCCGGTCGCGATAGAGGACGATGTCCCCGATCCGCAATTTCCGAACCGGCAAGACGTTGACGGTCTGTCCGTTCCGCAGCAACGGATGCATGCAATCCCCCTGTATCCGGAATGCCACCGATCTTCCGTTCCGCAGGGCGCGGATCAGGAACTCACTTCCGTCAAGTTTGGACATTCCTCAAGCACTCCCAATTTCTCCAGGGTGGATATGAAGTCCCGGATGTCTTCATCAACCGTATCGTCCGGCGAAATCTCGAAACTGCCGCGAATTTCCCGCTGCGCCTCTTCGACGGTCCTCGGCTTCTCGGTGATGAAATGCCAGACCGCTTTGCTCACATCATCCTCCAGCACGTAGACTTCGCCGGCGCCGGTCAGGATGAAAATCCCTTCGATGTTCTCGTCATAGAAGACATCACCGGCCAATTGAAACCGTCTGCTCATCGGCGCGCTTCCCTCCCGCCAGTTTGAAATACGCGACCATTTTCTTGCGAATGCCACGGCGTATGCCGGAACATTCGAGCTGTGTCGTTCCGTTGACGTCGCCGGTCATGCCCCAGTGGAATGCTCTGCATCCTCCGCCGCACGATTCCCGGAATGTGCACTTCATGCACTCGGGCAGCGTATGAACCGTACGGTTCCGGGCCGCTTCGAACACCGGAGACGTCTCCCATATCTCCCGCAGCGGCTTCTCGCGGATCGAACCGGCATAGAACAACGGATGGTGCATGAGTTTGCACGGAAACACATTGCCCCTGGCGTCGATGGAGAACTCGCCGGTGCCGTGTCCGCACTGCCGCCTGTGCTCAAATTGCTTTACACCCAACGATCGGCAGTCGTCATGCGCGGCGCCTTCCAGCTGCAGCTCCTCGATGCGATCGAGTATGCGCCTGCGCTCGGCGAAGGTGAGCCCCTGCGATCGGTCATCACCTCTGCCCAACTGGACGATGGGCATGATGTTGAGCCGGATGGAGCGCTGCTTCGTGAACTCGACCATCGGCTCTACCGCGTTCAGGTTGTGCCGGGTGACCGTCTGATTGAGCTTCAGACGGACGCCGGCATCCTGCAAATAGCCGATGGCCCGCATGACCCGGTCCCATGTATCCTTGCCGCGGTTCGCCTCATGCTCCTCCTTGTTCAGCGAGTCGAGGCTGATCGTGAACAGATCGACCAGCTTGGCGATCTCTTCGGCCTTCTCCCTGCTCGTGATCAGCGTGCCGTTGCTGATGACGTTCACGCGCAGCCCGATCTGCCTGGCATGCGCCATCAGGACGAGAAGATCTTTCCGGAGGAAGGCTTCGCCTCACGTAAAGACGATCGTATTCGTACCCAGATCCTTGATCTGGTTGATCATGTCCATGGCTTCTTCGGTGTCCATATCGCCTTTCATGGAACGGCCCGGACCGCTGTCCGCATAGCAGTAGATGCAGTTGAGGTTGCACTTGTATGTGGTCACAAAATAGACGTAGTGCGGCGGAACCTTACCCACCCCCTGCTTCTGCATCGATTCGAAATAATCGTAATCCGGCGGCCTTTCCCCCTGGTAACCGACCCGGTACAGGAGCAGCATGTTGACAATACGCCTCACCGTTCGTTCATCGTTGCCCGCCCGGATCAGTTCCGCCATGAGATCCCTCCTTTGCCACGCACATGATGGATCGGGGAGGGAAGGCCGCGGCGGGCCCTCCCTCGACTGGATAAGTACTTAGCATCCCGAACCACTGCCGGAAAAAGAACCACACGCGCAAGCGCAAGCCGCATAAGCGCCAGCCTCAACCTTGCGGATGATCGGTTTGCTGTACTTCCGCATAGCTTTATCACCTCCTTTCACACGTGTTGCCCACCCTCGGGTCAACGACAGGCATCTTTCACGTGTAGCGGGAACGGTGATTGTTGTGGAAGCGATTACTGCAATCGCTTACAAATCGGTTGGCGGGATATCTGCAGTCTGTCAAGCGTTCCACTCCCAAAGGCAAGCAGAAATGCGCGGCCTGCCGGTTTGCACCTCGCTCGCCATGGGACAAGCTCAATTCCAATACAATAATAAAAAAGTAATTTTATTCCTTCAAGTATATATTGGCTCAATATCCCCAATTGTTAGAGGATTTATAATAACCTGAATCCGTGATCATTCGACGAATAAATACAAGGAGAAAGCAGGCAAATGCAGCCCCGAAGACGAATCATTCAGGTATTCGAAGCTTCGCAACCATTCACCTGCGGGGTGCTGTATGAAAATCAAGTTTGTTCGGTCCAAAGAACTCATTCTTTCCACACATGCTGGTCTTGCGACGGTGGGAGCCTTACTTGCCCATACCGGATTAACGAAACGCCTGAACCGTTCACGCCTCACGAAGGCGGAAAGTCCGTTTCATTCCCACTCCGACGTGATGAAAAGCTACATCGGCTTGCTGTGTCAAGGTAAAAGCGATTTCGATCACATTGAGCCGTTTCGGAACGACGATGTATTTCCGATCTGTTTGCAACTGCAGAAAGTGCCCTCCAGCCCGACGCTCCGGCAGCGTTTGGAACGCGCGGCCGAAACGGAAGAGGCGGGATGGAATGACATTCTTCTTGAGGAATCGGCCGATCTGCTCCGCCGCGTCCAGGCGCCATTGACAGGGCTTCAAGCCGGAACGGACATCTACGTACCGCTGGATATTGACGTTTCCCCTTTCGACAACTCGGGCACGAGGAAAGAAGGCGTTTCCCGAACGTACAAAGGCGTGGACGGGTACGCGCCGATCTTTGCTTATCTGGGCCAAGAGGGTTACGGCGTCAATGTCGAACTGCGGGAAGGCCGCACGCACGTCCAGAACGGAACCGTTGATTTTTTAACCCGGAGCATTGCGTATGCGCGGCGCATAACGGAACTGCCGATTCTCGTCCGCATGGACGCGGGAAACGACAGCATCGAGAATCTGCATGTGTGTCACCGTGAAAACGTGGACTACATTATCAAAGCCAACCTTCGCAAGGCCCCCAAGGAGGCGTGGCTCAGCATCGCCGAATCCTCGGGCATTTGTTGCGAGCAACGCGAGGGCAAGAAGGAATATGTCGGGTTCATCGAGTTTCCCGAGAAAGGATTTAACTCCCCCTTCGGCAAGTCTTCCACGTGATCGAGCGAACGATTGACCGAGATGGGCAAATCCTGCTTGTTCCCGAGATTGAAGTGAGCGTGTACTGGACTTCGCTTCGCTGCGGACCATGGCGGGTCATCGAGTTATACCGGGATCACGGCACCAGCGAACAATTTCACAGTGAAATCAAGACGGATCTGGATTTGGAGCGGTTGCCATCCGGGAAATTTGCGGCCAATAATCTCGTACTGCACGCAGGCGTGTTTGCTTACAATCTGCTGCGCATCATCGGTCAGGAGAGCCTTCGCAAGGACGATGCGCCCATTCGCAACAATGTGAAACGTCGTCGAATCCGAACCGTCATTCAAAATATGATTTACATGGCTGTTCGGTTGGTACGACATGCGCGCGGTCTATGCTTTAACTTCGGAAAGCACAGTCCATGGTCACCCGTTCTGGAGAGGGTTTATCGGGCGTTTGCATGAATCCGGATGAACATGAATCGTTTTGTTCATGACCTGCGGTTCGCCAGGTTTATTTGGCATCCACTGATTTGGATTTCAGGCCATTATGAGGCTTCAAGTCACATTGAATATTCCTTCATCACGACCATCTCAGGAGAGAAAGGCATATTAAGGCATATTTTTGCATCTGTCACTTCAAAACGATAAGGATGTTCACGGATTCAGGAATAAAACAAACTCCCCTCACAGAGGTTTCCTCCGTGTGGGGAGTTGCGGATGACTCCGTCCGGGCCGTGGCGCCCGTCCGGCTTGCGCGTTATTTCGACGGCGCTTCCTCCGGGGTGATCGATCCCGCCGGAATGACGACCAGTTCGCCGTTCCGCTCGTCGATCGTCAGCTTGTCGCCTTTCTTGATCTTGCCGAGCAGCAGATCTTCGGACAGCCGGTCCTCGATATGCTTCTGGATCGCGCGGCGCAGCGGACGCGCGCCGTACTGCGGGTCGAAGCCTTCCTTCGCGAGGAACGCCTTCGCCGCATCCGTCAGCTCGAAGTCGACTTCCTGCTCGCGCAGCCGTTTGCGCAGCTCATCCGACATGAGCGTGACAATCTGGTTGATGTGCTCCTGCTCGAGCGAGTGGAACACGATCGTCTCGTCGATCCGGTTCAGGAACTCCGGCCGGAACGCTTTCTTCAGCTCCGCGAGCACCTTATCCTTCATCTGGTTGAATTCGCGGCCCGAATCCTGCACCGCGGTAAAGCCGAGGGTCGAGTTCCGCTTGATCTGATCAGCGCCGACGTTCGACGTCATGATGATCAGCGTGTTGCGGAAGTCGACGACGCGGCCCTTCGAGTCGGTCAGACGGCCGTCCTCGAGCACCTGCAGCAGGATGTTGAACACTTCCGGATGCGCCTTCTCGATCTCGTCGAGCAGCACGACCGAGTACGGCTTGCGGCGCACTTTCTCCGTGAGCTGGCCGCCTTCCTCGTAGCCGACGTAACCCGGAGGCGCGCCGACGAGGCGGGAGGTCGAATGCTTCTCCATGTACTCCGACATGTCGATGCGGATGACCGCGTTCTCGTCGCCGAACATCGCTTCGGCCAGCGCCCGGGCGAGCTCGGTCTTGCCGACGCCGGTCGGCCCGAGGAAGATGAACGAGCCCATCGGCCGTTTCGGATCTTTCAGGCCGGCCCGGGCGCGGCGGATGGCGCGGGCGACCGCCTTGACCGCTTCGTCCTGCCCGATGACGCGGCTGTGCAGAATTTCCTCCATCTTCAGCAGCCGCTCGGTTTCCTCTTCCTTCAGCTTGCTGACCGGGATGCCGGTCCAGCTGGAGACCACCTGCGCGATATCTTCCGGCGTCACTTCGGAATCGGTGCGGCCCTGCTTCTCTTTCCACATGTTCTTCGTCGTCTCGAGCTCTTCGCGGATCTTCTGTTCCGTGTCGCGCAGCGCGGCCGCTTTCTCGAATTCCTGGCTCTGCACCGCGGCGTCCTTCTCCTTCCGGATTTCCTCGAGACGCGCTTCAAGCTGCTTCAGATTCGGCGGCACCGTGTACGAATGGAGCCGGACCTTCGATCCCGCTTCGTCGATCAGGTCGATCGCCTTGTCCGGCAGGAACCGGTCGGTGATGTAGCGATCCGACAATTTCACGGCCGCTTCGATCGCCTCGTCGGTGATCTTCACCCGGTGATGCGCCTCATAGCGGTCGCGCAGCCCGTGCAGGATCTGGATCGCTTCTTCCGGCGTCGGCTGTTCGACCATGATCGGCTGGAACCGCCGTTCGAGAGCGGCGTCCTTCTCGATGTATTTCCGGTATTCGTCGAGCGTCGTCGCGCCGATGCATTGCAGCTCGCCGCGCGCCAGCGCGGGCTTCAGAATGTTCGACGCGTCGATCGCGCCTTCGGCGCCGCCGGCGCCGATCAGCGTGTGCAGCTCGTCGATGAACAGGATGATGTTGCCGGCCTGGCGGATCTCATCCATGATCTTCTTCAGCCGGTCTTCGAATTCGCCGCGGTACTTCGTGCCGGCGACGACCGAACCCATGTCCAGCGTCATGACGCGCTTGTCGCGCAGCGTCTCCGGAATTTCGTTCGCCACGATGCGCTGCGCCAGCCCTTCGGCGATCGCCGTCTTGCCGACGCCCGGCTCACCGATCAGCACCGGGTTGTTCTTCGTCCGGCGGCTGAGCACCTGGATGACCCGCTCGATCTCCTTGCTCCGGCCGATCACCGGGTCGAGGTTGCCGTCGCGGGCCGCCGCCGTCAGGTCGCGGGCGAGGCCATCCAGCGTCGGCGTATTGACGTTCGTCGGCGCCCCGTGGCTGCTCGAGATCGCCTCGCTGCTGCCGAGCAGTTGCAGCACCTGCTGGCGCGCCTTGTTCAGGCTGATGCCCAGATTGTTCAGCACGCGCGCCGCGACGCCTTCGCCTTCCCGGATGAGGCCGAGCAGGATATGTTCCGTGCCGACGTACGTATGGCCCAGCTTGCGCGCTTCGTCCATCGACAGCTCGATCACTTTCTTCGCCCGCGGCGTGTACGCGATGTTGGCAGGCTGCTCCTGGCCGCGTCCGATCAGCGACTCCACTTCGTCCTGGATCTTCTCCAGGCCGAGACCGAGCGCCGTCAGCGCCTTCGCGGCGATGCCTTCCCCTTCCCGGATCAATCCCAGCAATATATGTTCCGTTCCGATGTTGTTGTGACCGAGACGAACCGCTTCTTCCTGCGCCAGCGCGAGAACCTTCTGCGCGCGCTCTGTAAATCTTCCGAACATCATGCCTCATGCACCTCCATGCCTGAATGTCTTGAAATGTTCCCGAATCATCTCCGCGCGGCGGATGTCCCGCTGATCCGGACTCATCGTCTCGTTGAACGTCTGCTGCAGAAAAGCGGGCTGCGTTTTCACCAGAAGTTCGTTCATCACCGCGGGCGGCACATTCGGGATGAGCCCGAGGTCGACGCCGAGCCGCACGTCGGACAGCCGCTGCGCCGCCTCCTTCGAGTCGATGACGGCCGCGTGGCAGAGAATGCCGAAGGAACGGCACACCCGGTCCTGAAGCCTTACGCGGGATTCGGCGAGCAGACGCTTGCGCGCCGCTTTCTCGTGTTCGAGAATTTGCCGGGCCACGTTGTGGAGATTGTCGATAATCTCTTCTTCCGACTGCCCGAGCGTAATCTGGTTCGAGATCTGGAACAGGTTGCCGAGCGCCTCGCTGCCTTCACCGTATATGCCGCGCACCGCAAGACCGACCTGCGTCACGGCCGGCAGGATGCGGTTGATCTGCTGCGTCATGACGAGCGCGGGCAGATGCATCATCACGGATGCGCGGATGCCCGTCCCGACGTTCGTCGGGCAGCTCGTCAGGTACCCCCGCTTCTCGTCGAACGCGTAATCGACCGCTTCCTCGAACCTGTCGTCAATCCGGCTGGCTTTGGTCCATGCTTCCTTCACCTGGAAGCCCGGATACAGGCATTGGATGCGAAGATGGTCTTCTTCGTTCACCATGATGCTGACCGATTCGGTGCGGTCGAGGATCAGCGCCCCGCAGCGCGATTCGTTCGCCAGCGCCGGGCTGATCAAATGTTTCTCGACCAGCACCTGTTTCTCCAGCTCGCTGAGATCACTCAATTTAAAAATATCAAACTTTCCGACTTCATCCAACTTGCCCGCCCGGACGACGCCGGTCAGCTTCTCCATCACTTCCCGCGCCTGCTGGTTCGTCGCCAGCATCGGGAACGGATGCCCGTTCAGGTTGCGCGCGATCCGCACCCTGCTGCTGATGACGATGTCGGAATCCGGTCCTCCGTGCCGCATCCACTCGCTGAGCGCTTCACGCGCAAAACGACGTTTGTCCACCCGAGTCCCCTCCTTCCTTGTACCCGGCTTCAACCGTCCGCCAGCCTGCGCTCAAGTTCGCGGATCCGGTCGCGAATGCGCGCCGCGCTCTCGAAATCTTCGCGGGCGATGCGCTCCTGCAAATCCCGCTTGAGCCGGTCGATCTCCCGCCTGGAGCGGATCAGGCTGCCGGTCCGCTGCGGCACTTTGCCGACATGGACCGTATTGCCGTGCACCCGTTTGAACAGCGGATCCAGCTTGCCGTCGAAGAAACGATAACAGTCGCTGCATCCGAAGCGTCCGATCTTGCTGAACTGGCTGTACGTCAGCCCGCATGTCTCGCACCGGAGCGGCTGCGCGGCTTGTCCGCCGCCTGGCGGTTCGAAGTCGAGCAAGCCGGACAGCAGGCTGTGGATGGAGAAACCGTTCGCCGTGCCCGGTATCATCTCCCCGCGCTCGCGCGCGCATGACTCGCAGAAATGAAACTCCGACTTCTCGCCGTTGACGATCTTCGTAAAATGAAGCGTCGCCGGGCGTTTCCCGCAATCTTGACACAGCATGGGGCAACCTCCTTTCGAACCTTCCTTATCAATATGCAGGATTAACTTTCAACAAGCAGCGCAATCAGCATCGCCTTGAGCAGCCGCGCCCGGATCTCGTCCCGCAGCGGCAGATTGACCGCGAGCGTCTCCCGGGAGACGGCCGCTTTGAGCAGCTGCGCCTCGCGCCCGTCCAGCAGCTTCGCTTCCGCCAGCTGATAGATCAGCCCTTCGGCCGCGGATTGGTCGATGCGGTTGCCGATCGTGCGCAGCACATGCTCGTGGATCGGCTGGCAATCCGGCAGCTCCAGCTTCCGGATGCGAATGTAACCGCCGCCGCCCCGCTTGCTCTCGACCAGGTAGCCCCGCTCCAGCGTGAACCGGGTGGCGATCACGTAATTGATCTGCGACGGCACGCACGAGAACTTGTCCGCCAGTTCATTGCGCTGAATCTCGACGGTGCCTTCCGCACTTTCCCGGATCATCTGTTTCAGATACTGCTCAATGAGGTCGGTAATATTGCGCATGGTCATACCCTCCAGTCGATGGCCGGCCGGATTGACAGACGCCTCCTTGAATCTGACTTTGACTTTCTTTGACCTTAACTTTATTATACCTCATTTTTCATGGCCGTCAAGCCTTCCAAACGCAAGATTTCTATGTACGAACCGGCCGAATGCCTTGCCGGCCGGTTCGCCTTCAGCGCGCATCCTTCAGCACGATGCGGAGATCGTTCGCGATGACGTCGGCTCCGGCCGACAATTGGCCGGACGACAGGTTGCGGCTCAGCCGCTCAAGCGCTTTGCGGGCCACCGGACTCGTCACCCGCAGCACCCGGCTGCCGTCTCCGGCTTCCCTTGCGGAAGCCGCATCCCCGCTCGTGATCCGGATGCCGCCGAACTGAAGCTCGACGCCTCCCCCGTTTCCCGCGCGGACAGGCGCGCCTTTGGGGTCGGACGTGCCGGCGCCGTCGGAGGTGATGCCGTCGTACCCGTTGCCGATGCGGAAGCTTCGGGTATCATCGAGCTTGTCGCTGTCCTTCATCCGTCCGCTGAACGTGCCGGCGCCGAACCAGCCTGCGCCGCCGCCGTCGCGGCTGCCGTTGAATTCATCTTCGCTGCCGAACATGCCGCTGCGTCCGCCGTTTTCAGCGGTCTGAGCCTTGTTCAGCCCCTTGACCTGATCAGAATGATCCGCATTGCCGCGCCTCGTCATCCGGTCCGGGTCATCCCGCTCGAACAGCCGGTTGCCGTTCGATCCGTAACCGGTGCCGTATGAGCCGATCCTGTCATCATAGCCATTTCCGCCTCCCGCGCATCCCGACAACACCAGCGCCGTCAGGATGGACGCGCATGCAAGCCTCATGGTGATCCTCTTCACGCGCCGGACCTCCCTTCACCATCTTTTCTCCGTGGATACTCGTCGGCCGCCGCTTCGTCACAGCATGGCGCAGAACTGTTTCATGTCCTCGATGAGTTCTTTCGGCAGCTCCTTGTCCTGTTCGAACCCTTCGGACAGCGTATGCGCGACGAATTCGGCGCTAACGCCGTAATGCTTCAGAATGACGTTCAGCTTGTCGAGATTCTCGTGATTCTCGACATAATCGTTCAGCCTGCTCACCATTCGGACCTCCTTGCCTTGTGGGTTGTACTCAGCGTGATCGCCATTTTTTATCCCGCAACGTCCAGTTTCTGGCCGAGAATGTAGCGGTGATACAGCCACTCGGCCCAGGCGACCAGCGCCGATATGATGAAGATCTCGCCGAAACTCAGATTCCAGCCGTAGAAATACCGGATCACGCCGAGATAAACGGCGGCCAGCAGGAAATCGGAAATGGTCGCCACCGCGTTGTTCGTGCTCGGCAACAGTACCATGTCGCCGATCAGGAACGCGACAACCGTAAGCAGCGAAGCGGCGATAAAGGCGGTCAGATACGTCACGTCCGCATACCAGGCCAGCATCAGCGTGACGATGATCCCGTTCAGCACCCATTTGAACAGAAATTTCACGGCTTTCACCCTCCTCGCGGGCCATTGCTGCAGCTGCACAGAGCTAGTGTGCCGCAGCGCCCCGTACTTAAGCAGCGGAATATTCCGGCACCCGTGACATGACCGGCCGCTTGCAATGCGGTGGAATGAACCGCCCCGCCGCCGGGGAATGCTGACGAAGTCGGCGCCTTTCTCGCGCCGCCTGCGGAAAGTTTATCCGCATCAGGCTACGGTGAAGGAGGTATCAGACGTGAAACGGATCGAACTGCGTCCGGATCTGCGCACGGCCGGGGGCGAAGTGAACGACATCCTGGTGGACGGGCGTTATGCCGGAACGATGACGCTTGTCTATCGCGAAGGCGGAAGGCTGACCGGATCCGTCCAGCTCGACCGCGATGTGCTGCGCGCGCGGGACAAGCAGCGGGTGCTCAAGCATGTCAACGATTACATCCAATCGTTTGTTCTCGCCGTGGGTGCTGCTTCCTGCGAAGTGTTCGTCACGTACAGTCCGTTCGAACAGTTTATCGTGATGGCTGACGAGGAGGACGAGGAACTCGTCGGAACATGGAAGGAAGACGAGGATGAGTCCGAATGGCAGGAAGCGGAATACGAACTGGTGCTGGTGGGCAAAAAACGCAACCGCCTGCACTACCACGTTTACGACGACAGACGCAGGTGGATCGCCGAAGCGCATCTGCGCGCGGATGACGGCAAGGTGACGGGCAGCGTCCGCTGGCGCAGCCTGCCGGATGACGACGAGATCGAGCTTGTCACGGAACTGATCGTTTCGGACTTCGACGAGGATTCGGTCGACGAATTCCTGATCGATCACCGCCACGAAGACGAGCTGCTTGAGACGGTCGAGCTGACGCATGAGGAAGTGCCGGAAACGAAGACTTCGCACGGGAAAAAGACCGGCATGCGCGGAGAAGCCAACTTTGCGGCCAAACTGATCCGCGACGACGGCGACACGCTCACCTACGAAATCCGCTCGAAGGCGGACGGCAACCGGACGATCGGCACGGCGACGGTCGATATCCGGGAGCGGCGGCTGACCGGATTCATCGACTTCAGGGAACGACGGCACGCCGACGACGCCGGCGCCATCGCGGCGGTGTTGATGCGGGAGCTGGACAAGGAGAAAGAGTACGACGGACTCAACCTCTCCCTTATGTACCGCAACCGTCTGATCGACGAATTCATCGTCGAGAACGAGACCGTGCATTGAGCGCTTGAAAAAAACGGGCCGATTCCGTCTCGGGAATCGGCCCGCTCAATTTTTCATTGTCAGCCCTTCAGCGATTCCAGCCACTCCGCGTAGCATTCGCTGCACAGCACTTCCTGCCGTTCTTCGACACCGTTTTCGTCATATACGGTGAACGTGTGGACGCTGTCGGCCGGCTTCTCGCAGTAATAACATTGATGCGCCATGCGGCAGCCCCTCCGTATGCATGCAGTCCGGCACCGGCCTCGTCACAACGCCTTACTGTTTTTCAGCCTTCGACTTCTGCTTCCGGTTCCGCTCCGCTGCGTACTCGCCTGCAAATTCCGTATCATCGACAGGCAGTCGGTTCAGGTCCGTCGTCTGCACGTCCGCCTTGCTGGCGCGATTTTTCTTCGCCACGGCCGGCACCCCCTTTCGGTGGATTCAGCCGTTAGCATCTGCACCGCGCTCGGAACGTTATGCGTTCCGAACCGGCGGAGTTTGTGGAAGGGCAGCCACCTATTTCAAATGAATAAGCGGCCCGGTAACGGTCCGCTTTCCCAACAGCTTCATTCGCCAAGCAGCCTGAGAAACTCCACTTCGTCGTCGATGACCGTGACGCCGAGCTCCCGCGCCTTCGTCAGCTTGCTGCCGGCACTTTCCCCGGCGATGACGTAGTCGGTCTTCTTCGACACGCTGCCGGACACTTTCGCGCCAAGCGCCTCCAGCTTCTTCGCCGCCTCGTCCCGCGTCATCGACGACAGCGTCCCGGTCAGCACGACCGTCTTGCCGCTGAAGACGCTGTCGGTCCGCACGACCGCCGGCCGCTCCGCCTCCGCCTTCACGCCGGCTTTGCGCATCCGCGCGATGCTCTCGCGAACGAGCGGGTCGTTGAAGAATCCGGCGATGGATTCCGCCACGATCCCGCCGACGTCGGGCAGCTGCTGCAGCTCTTCCACGGAAGCTGCCATGACGGCGTCCAGGCTGCCGTAGTGGTCCGCCAGCATCTTCGTCGTCGCCTTGCCCGTGTTCGGGATGCCGAGCGCGAACAGGAAGGAGGCGAGGTCGCGCCCCTTCGACTGCTCGATCGCGTCCAGCAGCTTCTGCGCCTTGCGCTCGCCGAACCGGTCGAGGGCGAGAAGCTGCTCCTTCGTCAGATCGTACAGATCCGCCGGATCGCGCACGCCGCATTCGTCATAGAGCTGCTCGGCCGTGGCGATGCTGAACGTCTCGATGTCCATCGCGTCGCGCGACGCGAAGTGCGTGATCCGCGCCACGATCTGCGGCTTGCAGCCGAGCTTGTTGTTGCAGAACAGATGCGCGCCCCGCTGCTCAAGCGGCGAGCCGCAGGCCGGGCAGTGCGTCGGGCAGATGATCTCGCCGCCTTCCTCCTCGTCGGCGCAGCCGAGAATCTCGGGAATGACGTCGTTCGAGCGGCGGATCCAGACGCGCGTGCCGAGCCCGAACTTGAGCCCCTTGCGCTCGATGTCGCCCATGTTGTTCAGCGTGCAGTTCTGCACCGTCACGCCGGCCAGCTCGACCGGCTCTACGCGGGCGATCGGCGTCAGCTTGCCCGTACGGCCGACCTGCCAGTCGACGGCCTGCAGCACCGTCGTCGCTTCCTCCGCCTCGAACTTGAACGCGATCGCCCAGCGCGGGAACTTGTCCGTGTAGCCGAGCGCTTCGCGCGTCCGCATATCGGTGAGCTTGACGACCGCCCCGTCGATCAGGAAGTCAAAGCTCGCGCGCCGCTCTTCGAGTCGCTTCAGCTCGACCGCCACGTCCTCGATCCGGTCGAAGTAGGCGATATAGTCGTTCACGAGGAACCCGTTGTCCTTCAGGAATCGGATCATTTCCGCGTGACTCGCGAAGGAGACGCCTTCCGCATAGCCGACGTTGTAGAAGAACGCGTTCAGCTTCCGCTCGGCGGTGATGCGCGGATCGAGATTGCGCAGCGCGCCGGCCGCGGCGTTGCGGGCGTTCTTGAGCGGCTCCGCGGCCGTCCGGTTGTAGGCTTCGAAAACGGACAGGTGCATGATCCCTTCGCCCTGCACTTCGATGACGCCCTGGAACGGAATCGTCAGCGGCACGGTCCGGATCGTCTTCACCTGGGGCAGGATGCCTTCGCCGACGACGCCGTTGCCGCGCGTCGCCGCCTGTACGAGTTTTCCGCCTTCGTAGGTCAGGTTCAGCGTCAGGCCGTCGAATTTCAGCTCGATGACATAGGACGGCTGCGGCAGCGGGTTGTCGGGGTTCCGTGCGTTATAGTCCGCAACCGCCTTTTGTACGCGGGCGTTCCAGGCGAGCAGGTCGTCTTCGGTCTGCGCCTTGTCCAGGCTCCACAGCCTCGCCCGGTGCCGGTGCGGCTCGAAGCCTTTCAGAATTTCGCCGCCGACCCGCTGCGTGGGCGAATTCGGCAGCACGACGCCCGTCTCCCGCTCGAGCGCGACCAGTTCGTCGTAGAGCGCGTCGTACTCCTTGTCGCTGATGACGGGATTGTCGAGCGTGTAATAGTTCCGATTGTGAACATTGATCTCTTCCACCAGCCGGGCCATCCGGTCCAGCTTCTTCTGGTCAGCCACGGGCGCACCCCTCTTTCACGATTGCGATGGCTAGATT
The DNA here is from genome assembly GCF_000227705.2 of Thermobacillus composti KWC4. Taxonomy (GTDB): domain Bacteria; phylum Bacillota; class Bacilli; order Paenibacillales; family Paenibacillaceae; genus Thermobacillus; species Thermobacillus xylanilyticus. The sequence continues at coordinate 241,986 of NC_019897.1, read as the reverse complement.
TTCGTGATCGGCGCGAAGGCGGCGAGCAGCCGCTTCACCCCGACCGGCGCCGGAAAGGCGATCTGCAGCTCCCGGTCGTTGCCTTCGCCTTTGACGGCGACGACCGTGCCGACGCCCCATTTCACGTGGTTCACCTTGTCGCCGGGCGCAAACGTCTCGTTGGTTGCGCTTCCCGCTCCGGGCGTGACGCCCGCGCCGGCCGGCTTGCCGACGCCTTCGGTCACTCGCACGCCGCCAGCGGATACTTGCGATGGCGCGGCGCTCCGTGCGCCGAACCCGCCGCCGAAGCCGCCGCCAGATCCGCCGCCGCGGTAGCCGAATCCGCCCGATCCGCCCGCGGCGCTGTCGCCGTAACGGGCGTACCCGAACCCGAACGACCGGGCGGGCGAATCGTTCTGCTTCAGCTCGTCCGGCACTTCCTCCAGGAAACGGGACGGCATGTTGGCCATCGTCCGGCCGAACAGCGTGCGCACGCGGGCGCAGGTGAGATAGAGCCGCTCTTCGGCGCGCGTGATGCCGACATAGGCGAGCCGCCGCTCCTCTTCGAGTTCCTCGTCGTCCATCAGCGCGCGGCTGTGCGGGAAGACCCCTTCCTCCATGCCGATGATGAAGACGATCGGGAATTCCAGCCCTTTCGCGCTGTGCATCGTCATCAGGACGACCGCGTCGTCCGCGTACCGTTCGTCCGCGTCGCTTCCGAGCGTGTCGATGTCCGCGATCAGCGCAAGGTCGGTCAGAAACGCGACAAGGGACTTGTCCTCATTGCGCTGTTCGAAATCCTGGGTAACGGACAGGAACTCGTCGATGTTCTCGATGCGCGACTGCGACTCGATTGTGTTCTCCCGCTTGAGCTCCTCGCGGTAGCCCGTCCGCTCGAGCATCTGCTCCGTCAGCTCCGTCACGGACAGGTAGTCAACCATCCGTGACAAGTCCTCGATCATCTGCCGGAACTCCTGCAGCGCCGCGCGCGTCTTGCCCGTGACGTCCACTTCGCCCAGGTCGCCGAGCACCTCGAAGATCGACGTCCCGCGCCGCGCCGCTTCGGCCGTCAGCTTCGCCATCGTCGTGTCGCCGATGCCGCGCTTCGGCACGTTGATGATCCGCTCGAGGCTGATGTCGTCGTGCGGGTTCGAGATCAGCCGGAGGTAGGCGAGCAGGTCCTTGATCTCCTTCCGGTCGTAGAACCGGATGCCGCCGACGATGCGGTACGGAATCTCCGCTTTGATCAGCATTTCTTCGATGACCCGGGACTGGGCGTTCGTCCGGTACAAAATGGCGTGGTCCGCGTATCGGCGTCCGGCATCGCGGTTCTTGCGGATTTCGTTCGCGACGTACAGGCCTTCCTCGTGCTCCGATTCGGCCTGGCAGACGCGGATCGGTTCGCCCGGTCCGCGGTCGGTCCACAGGTTTTTCGGCTTGCGCCCGACGTTGCGGGCGATGACGGCGTTCGCCGCATTCAGGATGTTCGCTGTGGACCGGTAGTTCTGCTCGAGCAGTATTGTGACCGCTTCCGGGTAATCTTTTTCGAAGTTGAGGATGTTCGTGATGTCCGCGCCGCGCCACCTGTAGATCGACTGGTCGCTGTCGCCGACGACGCAGATGTTGTGATGCTTGTCGGCCAGCATCCGGCAGAGCAGGTACTGCGCCCGGTTCGTGTCCTGATACTCGTCGACGTGGATGTAGCGGAACTTGTTCTGGTAGAAATCCAGGATGTCCGGTTCGGCCTTGAACAGGTCGATGGTCGTCATGATGAGATCGTCGAAATCGAGGGAATTGTTGCTCTTGAGCCGCTTCTGGTACAGCTTGTAAACATCGGCGGCGATCCGGTCGACGTAATCGCCCGCGCGGTCGCCGTACCGTTCGGGGGACAGCAGTTCGTTCTTCGCGCCGCTGATTTTGGCCTGGATCATGCGGGGCTCGAACTTCTTCGTATCGTAGTTGAGATCTTTCATGCACGCCCGGATGACCGAGAGCTGGTCCGCCGAGTCGAGGATCGTGAAGTTCGACGTGTACCCGAGCCGCTCGATGTCTCTGCGGAGAATGCGCACGCACATCGAGTGGAACGTCGACACCCAGATGTCGCTGGCGCCGGGTCCGACCAGCGCCTCGACGCGCTCCTGCATCTCGCGCGCCGCCTTGTTCGTGAATGTGATCGCCAGGATGCTCCAGGGGGCGACGCGCTTCTTGCCGATCAGATACGCGATCCGGTGCGTGAGCACACGCGTCTTGCCGCTGCCGGCGCCCGCCATGATGAGGAGCGGGCCTTCCGTCGTCTGCACGGCCTCCCGCTGGCGCGGATTGAGCCGCTCGACCGCCTGGTCGAGGTCGATGGGACTAAACATGGCAGAACTCCTTCTGTTCGCATTTATGTTCGCCTGTTCTCAGTCTAGTCGACCGCACCGGGCGTGTCAATTTGCGGACGGGGGGGGGGGGTTGCGGCGCGGTTTGTCCGGTCTTGAGATTCCCGGCCGATCCAAGAACGATGCGGGTTCCGGTCGATCCACGAAACGATACGGTTTCCGGCCGGTTGGATAAGCGAAGAAATTGCTTCTGTTTTGTCGAATTTGGGGAAGCCGGGCGATTTTGAAGAAAAAATTTCCTCTATTCTCCGAAACATGCGGTGAAACAGGGGGGGATGGCACGTCATAAACGAAAAATTTTCGCTTTATGAGGGCATTTTCGCCGATTTGGCCGGAATAGATGAAGAAATTCCCTCTAAGTCAGGCGGATTTCAGGCAGCAGGTCAAGTGCCGGGCGTTTCGGATGAGTTGCGCTGCGGCCTGCTCCGCATGTGCCCGCCGGTACGCCTGGATCTGGCGGCGCATGTGCACACAGGCGGCACGCCGCCGGTGCATACAGCAACCGTACATGCGCAGGCGCCATACCTCCTCAGACGGGCGGCGCATGCGAGCGTCACGCAACCGCAGGCGGGGGCCAAACCGTCACAGTCAGCCAAGACGTCAGGCCGTCACGCCGGCGCAGGCGTCTCCTTGACCGCCGCCACGGTCGCCAGCGCATCGTCCAGCCGCTCGTAGATCGCGTTGCCGACGACCACCGTATGCGCCGCCGCAGCCGCAAGCCGCGCCCGCTCCGCGTCGGTCACGCCGCCGCCGTAGAACAGCCGCGCGCCTTGCAGATCGGCCCGCACCCGCTCCACCAGCCGCATGTCGCCGAACATGCCGCTGTATTCGAGATAGACGATCGGCAGCCGCATGAGCCGGTCGGCCAGGCGGGCGTAAGCCAGCACATCGCGCTCTCCGATCGCCGTCCGGGCTTCGGTGAGCTTCGCGGCCGTCGACCCGCCGTTCAGGATGATATAACCTTCGCCGACGGCCGTATCCCACGGAATCATCGAGCCGTAGGCGGCGATCGCTTCCGCCTGCCGGCCGACAATCCATTCCGCCGCACCGGCGTTCAATACGATCGGCACCAGATACGCGTCGAAACCGGGAACGGCCGCTTCCGCCGACGACAGTTCCAGCACACACGGCACTTCGTAACGCCGGATGCGGGCGAGCAGATCCGTCGTATTGTCATACGTCATGCCGGTCGATCCGCCGACGATGACGGCGTCCGTGCCGGACCGGCAGACCGCGTCCAGCGCCGAATCGGAAATTTCGCGGTCGGGGTCCAGCTTGAAAAGATGCCGCCATTCCCTGAGCTGTCGTTCCGCCGCCCGTCCGTTCACGCGATCCACCCCCCCCCCGGCGCCGCTCACACGCCACTCTCGAGCGCCTCGATGCGCTGCAGCGCGGCGTAATCGTCGGGATACAGCATGACGTATTCGGTCAACCCGACCATGCGGAACAGTTTCTGATAATGCGCCGAGGCGCCGCATATGAACGTATGGAAGCCTTTCTTCCGGCCGGCCCGGGCGATGCGAATCAGCAGCGCCATGCCGGCGCTGTTGATGAAATTCACTTCATGCAGATTCAGGATGAGGTAGCGGCGGTCTTCGCCGAGCCCATCCTCCCAGTCGAGCACCGACCGGATCTTCTGTTCCGCCTGCTGGTCCAGATCGCCCTTCAGCGTGACGGACAATCCGGCATCGAACGGCACGATATTCAGTTCCAGCATCGAATTCATCAAGGCCCCCTCCTTCGTGTCACGATTGCCGATGATGCGACAGAAAATACATTTCCACGCAAAAACCGTGCTGGTCCTTCGTTGTGATCCAATAGTCGGTCAGCTCGTCGATCAGCCGGAGTCCCCATCCGCGCCCGTATTCGTGGTCGACCTCCGCGCGGCCGCCCGCCAGTTTCGCCGCGAAATCGAATCCGGGGCCTTCATCGCGTATCCGGCAAACCATGATCGCATGGCCGAAATGCGTCTGGATGGTCACCGTCTTGGCCTCGTCGAATCCGTTGCCGTGCTCGGCGGCATTCATCACCGCCTCGGCGACGCAGGTAACAATATCGTCGGTTCGTCCGGATTCGGACCAGTGTTCCCGCAGCATGGCCGCCAGCTCCGCGGCGACGGACCGCTCGCAGCCCGGCACCGAGGGCACGCGCCAGCTGCGCTCGCGAAGCTCCGCCCGCCGCCCGGCCTTGCCCGCGGTGTACTCGACGACGAGCAGCGTCCGGTCATCGCGGCGGTACGCTTCGCGGCTCTCCTGGCTGTCAAGCAGCCGCTCCATCCAGTCCGCCGCCGGCACGTCGGCCGGCCAGTTGGCGAGCTCCGCTTCGAGCCGTTCGAAGCCGTACATCTCACCGTCCGGCCCGGCGTCCTCAATGATACCGTCCGTATAGAGCACGAACCGTTCGCCCGGCGCGAAGCGGAACACCGTCTCGCGATACGTCTCCTCCGCGTTCATGCCGAGCGGCAGGGACGAGCTGTCCAATTGCCGCGGTTCGGTCCCCGGCAATGCCAGGTAGGGGGCGGGGTGGCCGGCGCCGGCGTAGCGCATCTCGCCCGTCTGGACATCGAGCAGGCCGATGCCCAGCGTGACGCCGACCGCCGTCAGGCTCTCGGCGCTCAAGCCGGCAAGCACGCGGTTCATCCTCTCGAGCAGGGCGGCCGGGCCACCGCCCTGCTTCACCTCGGAGCGAAACAGCAGCAGCAGCGCCGGCACCATGAAGGCGGCCTGCAGCCCTTTGCCGGGCACGTCTCCGATGAGCACGGCGACGACCGCGTCATCGAGGACGACCGCGTCGAACAGATCACCGCCGACTTCCGCCGCCTGGCGGCTGCGAGCCGTCACGCGGCAGAGGCCGAGGCGAAGGTCGACGGGCGGCTGCCATTTGCGCTGGACTTCGAGCGCCAGCCGCAGCTCCGCCGCAAGCGGCTCCCCGCTGCCGGACAGCCGGCTGATCCCGCCGCCGGATTCGGCCGATTCCGATGCCATCGGCTCCTCGCCGGCCGGCGCCGCCTCAGCCGGACCAGGTGCGGCGGGCTCCCGTCCGATCGGCTGCTCAGGGCGCTTGGGCTGCTCAGGCTCCTCCGGCTCGTCCGGCCGCAAGCCTTCCGCTCCGCGCGGGCGCGCCTTGCGCCTGACGACGGAACACGCCGCCCATCCTGCGGCTCCGGCTGCCGCCGCAAGCAGCGCCGCCGCCGCTGCCGCCGCGGCGTCATGCGGCAGGAGGGCCGCCGCGGTCCAGCCGGCCGCCGCGCCGGCGAGCAACAGCACGAAGGCCGTACCTGCCTTGCGCGCCCGGGACCTCAACTTTCCCATACCAGCCGCTTCGTCTCCTCAAGCGGCTCCACGCCGAATTCTTCGCGGAAGACGCGCTCGAGCCGCTTATACCAGCCGACCGCCTCGGCGTGGCGGCCGCGCGCTTTCCAGAACCGGATCATCGCCTGATAGGCTTCCTCCTGGTCCGGCCTCAGGTCGATCCAGGCGGTCAGCCATTGCTCCGCGTGACTGTCCTCGGATAGACCGATGTAATATTCGGCCAGTCTGCGCAACATCACCGTCTGCCGCTCGAGCAGCTGCATCCGCCACCGCTCCAGCCAGTCCGACACCGGCATGTTCGCTCCGAGCAATCCGTATTTCCCCACGGCATCCAGGTAGAGCACGACGGCCGCGTCGCGGTCCGCCGCCCACAGTTGGTCGCCGACGCGCGACTGCGTCACATATTGCTCGACGTCGACCATGTCGATGACCGGCTCCCGGAATCCGACAAGCCCGCTGCGGACTTCGATCGCGTCTTCGAAGCCGATGCCGGCAAGCGCGCTGCGCAGCTCATGCAGCGAGACATACAGATGATTCGCCACCCGGGAAGAGTCCGCTTCGCCGAACAGATGCTCCAATACCTGATTGCGAAGCGCGCGATAATCCTGCTGCAACAGCAGATAGACGAACAGTTCACGCGACTTGCGCCGTTTCCATTTCGGCTGGAGCGACGTGCCGTCCGGCAGGAAAATGCGGATGCCGGACATGAGCTGGATGCGCATCCGGTTCGCCCGCTCCTCCGCCGGCGCGTCCGCGGGATCGACGGTCCGCGGGATCGACGCCTGGACGGCAGCAAGGCCGAGCTTGCTCTTGTATTCCGCCACCCATGCCAATGTTCGCGGCGTCGACATCTCCTCATGCAGCAGTTCCAGCTGCCGCAGCGCCATGGCCGCGTCCGTCCGTTCGCCTTCCGCAAGCCGGCGCGCCACGTTGAGCCGGCAGGCGAACATCTGCACTTCCACATCATAGCGCAGCTCGCCCTCCGGCCAGCCGACTCCGGCATCGGTGTCGGACCGCAGCGAATCCAGCATGTAGGCGTACCGGGCCGGCAGCCCGTCGCCCGACTCGCTTGTCAGCGCGTCGTGCACCGCCGCGCATTCCGGCCGAAGCGCCGCCCACCGGCCGAGTTCGGCGATCCGCCCGGCCCATTCGCATTTCTTCATGCCGGCCGGATCATACATCCACCGGTCGAGCAGCACGTAGGCAAAACCGACCGCGTCTCCGTCTTCGCGGAACCGGTCAGCCGCCCGGGCGAAATCGTCGTCGATCAGGCGCGGCGCGAGAAAAGCGGTCGTCCGTGTCCAGCATTTTCCCCGTGCCAGCGCCCACCAGACGTAGCCGCCGCACCGGTCCGGATCGCGTCTTGCTTCTGCGTCCAGATGCATCAGCATCGCCTCGTTGTCCGAGAAATCGCCGATCCGCACATGAATCAGCGACAACAGGCCGATCATCGACAACATCTCGCGATGGTCCGCCATCAGCGCGAACGCTTTCACGGCTTCCTGCGCCCATTTCCGCGCCTCCCTCAGCCTGCCGTCCAGCATGAGCCGCACGGCTCCGGCGCGCAGCAGGAACGGCGAAGGGAAAAGGACGGACTCGGGCAGCCGGCCCAGCGCATCCCATTCGGGCAGCTGTCCGTTCTGTACGGCCTGTTCGAGCTTCAGCACTTCTTCTCTGTTGTTGTCGGGTTCGCCAGGTTGCTCGATGTGACGCATGGGTAAAGACTCCATTTCCATGGAATATAGGTTAATCGTACTATATGGTTTAGGAAAAATGGAATACTAACTTACACAATACGATCTCTTCTTACAAAATTCCTTCCGCTCCACCGGCCGCCGCAACAACCGACAAGACGCGAAAACGGCACGCGGACGTGCCGTTTTCTCATCCGAATGCGGCCGTCCGCGCACGGCGCATCCTTACTTGACCAACTGCCCGCGCGTGACGCCGAGCTGGTTGATCGCCTTGAGGGTGCGCCATACTTCGGTGCCTCCGATTTTGCCGCGGATCGCGTCTGTGTAGAGCCGGATGACTTCCTCCACCTTCTCCGCCCGCTCTTCGAGAAATTCGACTCTGAACGTGCCGGCGCCGAGCTCGATGAAGCTGCGCAAATATTCGGCGCCCGACTGTTCGATCGCGTTGTACACCGTATTGCGGCAGCCGTCGTCGACGCGGACGGGATGGGACATGCCGATCCGGTCCCGCAGCGACACGCGATGCTGCTCGCAGGGACGGCCGCAATTCGTGTAGTCCGTACCGTCGCTCAGGAACGTGCAGTACACGCAGTGCTCCGTGTGGAACATCGGCAGATGCTGGTGGATGACGATCTCCGCCTTCGAGCCGTCCATCCGCCGCAGCAGATCCATCATCTGCTGCGCATTCAGATCATAGGAGAGCGTAACCCGCGCGCAGCCGAGATCCAGCATCAGGTTCGCCGCCTTGTGGTTGGCGATGTTCAGCGAGAAATCGCCGATCAGTTCGGGGAACCGCGCCCTGTCCCCCGCGGCTTCCAGCTCCGCCCGCTTCCGCAGATAGAATTGCAGCGCCCCCGTATTCCGGACCAGCACGGCGTCGGGCTCCAGCTTCAGGATCATGTTATGGTAGCCGTTCTCCCCCGGCATATGGATGCGCGGCGTTGCCAGCGCGATCCGCTTGCCGGCCCTGCGCGCCGCCTGGACGGCCTCCGGATACTGCCGGATGAATTCGAAATCCGCGTAGACGAGCCCGACGCCCGCCGCAAACGCCGCTTCCACCTGTTCCATATTGCGGCACAGCGCGGTCAGCTCCGGCTCGCCCCCAAGGGCCTCGGCGCGCCGGACGTCGGCGTAAGGATCGATGCTCCGTTTCGCGTACGGCCGCGGCTTCATCCGCGCGTCTTCCAGCTTCGCCGCCGCTTCCCGGCGGAGCCGGTTCAGCTCGCTGATCGGCAAGATCACCGAACCTTCGAGTTCGACGTCCAGCTCCTCCAGCCGAAAAATCGTCCCGCCGAGCCGCCCGAATTGCTCGGCCAGCAGCGCCCGGTCCATCGGCCGCTTCTCCGCGACAGCCAGCGGAATCCCGCTGTCCGCTTCCACGCGGATCCCCGTTTGCATGTCGGTCCATACCGTCCGGAGCGGTTCACCCGCGCGTCCGCTGACGTTGACGCACACCGGGAAGGCGCGGTACGGCTTGTCCGTCTCGAACGTCTGACGCAGCCGCCGGTCAAGCGCCGGATCGCTCGTCTTCCAGATCCGGTCGCCCGGCTTCACGCGCTTCAGGTCGACGTCATGGCGGCCGGGCACGATCTCGTACGTTCCGCCCTCCAGCGCCTCGCCTTCGACTTTGGCGCCCTGCCGGCGGATGTCATAGACGCGGCCGCCTTCTTCCGGCTTCTCCGGATCGCCCGCGTCGAATACGATGCCGTCGCCGCGCTTGAGCGGCGCCTCGAGCCGGCAAATGACGCCGTCCCGGGTGACGCGTTCGACGCGGCCGAGATAGACGCCGCGGCTTTTCGGGAATGTCCCGTCGACAAGCTGCTTGTTGTTCGTGCCGAGCAGGAAACCCGGCGTGAACCCGCGGGAGAAACTTTGCTGCAGCTCCCGTATTTCTTCCTTCGACGGTTCCGCATCGTCCCCCGCGAAGTAGCGGTCGATGGCGGCCCGATATTTGCTCACCACGTTCGCGACGTATTCCGGGCTTTTCAGCCGGCCTTCGATCTTGAACGAAATGACGCCCGCCTCGATCAGTTCCGGCACGAGTCCGATCGCGGCCAGATCCTTCGGCGAGAGCAGGTAGGCAACGTCGCCCATCTCCTTCTGCTCGCCGTCCACCATCAGGTCGTAAGGCAGCCGGCACGCCTGCGCGCATTCGCCGCGGTTCGCCGACCGGCCGCCCCACATCTCGCTGGTCAGGCATTGGCCCGAATAGGAAACGCACAGCGCGCCGTGGACGAATACTTCAAGCGGATGCGACGTCTGGCTGCCGATGGTTCGGATCTGCTTCAGATTGTTCTCCCGTCCGAGCACCACCCGTTCAATGCCGAGAGATGCCGCGAACTCGACCGCCTCCGGCGAGGTGATCGTCATCTGCGTCGACCCGTGAATCGGCAGGTCGGGCGAGATCTCGCGGATCATGCGCACGAGGCCCAGATCCTGCACGATGACCGCATCGATCCCGGCATCCGCGCATGCCTCCGTCAGCCGCTTCGCCTCCTCCAGCTCATCTTCGAAGACGAGAATGTTGAAGGCGAGGTAGCCTTTCATGCCATAGCGGCGAAGGAAGGTCATGATTTCCGGAAGTTCTTCCATCCGGAAATTGTGCGCCCTCGCCCGCGCATTGAAATGCTCGACGCCGAAGTACACCGCGTCAGCGCCGTTCGCCGCCGCCGCCCGCAGGCAGTCCCAGTTGCCGGCGGGCGCCAGCAGTTCGATGTCTTCGCGTCTCAAGCCGTTCCGTATCATCATCGTTGGTCCTCCAGGTTGTCCGCTCACGCATCGTGAAATTCTGTAACCCAGTGTAACACCCTGCGTGCGCGATTCCAATAGCATGACGAGGGGAAGACGGTAAAGTCAGGTCCTGCTCCGCTGCAAGTTTGGCCTGTTGCTATCCAAAATTGGCATTTCGCAGCGCACGCCGTTCAATGTGAAAAATGGGCATGATATAATGGACGGGAAAGCGATGACATTCCCGATCGGGGAATCGAAGGAGGCTGTTCGCGAACCATGAAACTTGGCATTTTCACTGTGCTCTTCGGCCAGAAACCGTTCGAGGAAATGCTTGACTACGTCGCCTCGAAGGGACTGGAAGCGGTCGAGATCGGCACCGGCGGCTATCCGGGAGATGCGCATTGCAACCGGAAGGAACTGCTCGCCGACGAGAGCAAGCGCAAGGCGTTCCTGAAGGCGGTCGAATCCCGCGGCCTGATCATCAGCGCGCTGAGCTGCCATGCCAACCCGCTTCATCCCCAGAAAGCGATTTCAAGCGAACACGACCAGACCATCCGCGAGACGATCGACCTGGCATCGAAGCTCGGCGTGCCGGTCGTCAACACGTTCTCCGGCTGCCCCGGCGACAGCGAAGACGCGAAATATCCGAACTGGCCGGTCGCGCCGTGGCCGAACGACTATCAGGAAATTCTCGATTGGCAATGGAAGAACAAAGTCATTCCGTACTGGACCGAAATTGCGAAATATGCGTCCGAACGGAACGTCAAGATCGGGCTCGAGCTGCACGGCGGCTTCTCCGTCCATACGCCGGCAACGCTGCTCCGTCTGCGTGAAGCGGCCGGCGAAGCGATCGGCGCCAACCTCGACCCGAGCCACATGTGGTGGCAAGGCATCGATCCGGTGCAAGCCGTACATATTCTCGGCCGCGCCGGCGCGATTCACCATTTCCACGCGAAGGATACGTCGATTGATCCGATCAACGTCAACCGCTACGGCCTGACCGACATGCAGCCGTACACGAACATGCTCGAACGCGCATGGCAGTTCCGCACCGTCGGCTTCGGCCACGATCTGAAGACGTGGGCCGACATCATCAGCGCCCTCCGGCTGGTCGGCTACGACTATGTCGTCAGCATCGAACACGAAGACGGTCTGATGTCCGTTGAAGAAGGATTCACGAAAGCCGTGCAAAATCTGCAGCAAGTGCTGATCCGCGAACCGCTGGGCGAGATGTGGTGGGTATAACCTGCCCGTCTCTGCAGACGCTCGACGCCGTATTCGTGCTGAACAGCGACGAATACCACACCGCCGCGACGCTGGCCGCGCTGCGCCGCAAGAAGCACGTCCTGCTCGAGAAGCCGATGTGTCTGACGCTCGCCGACGCGGACGCCATCATCCGCGCCCGGGACGAGGCTGGCACGCAGGTGATGATCGGCTACATGCGGCGCTACGCGCCCGCCTTCACCGAGGCGGTCGAGCTGGTTCGGAACATGGGGCCGATCCGCTACGCGCGCGTCCGGGATCTGATCGGACCGAACGGCTATTTCATCGGCCAATCGAGCCGCGTCTTCCGCCCGACGGATATCCCGGAGGAAGCGATGGCCGAGCGGAAGCGGCTTGCGGCGCAGCAGGCTGCCGAGGCGATCGGCGACGCCCCGGCCGATCTGGTCAGCACATACCGGCTGCTGAACGGGCTCAGCAGCCATGATCTGTCGGCGATGCGCGAGCTGATCGGCATGCCGAACCGCGTCATCTCCGCCGCGCAATGGAACGGCGGTTCGTTCATCCACGCGCTGTTCGAGTTCGACGGCTTCAACGCGACCTTCGAGACGGGCATCCACCGGATCGGCCGCTTCGACGCGCATCTCGAAGTGTACTCGGACGCCAAAGCGGTCAAAGTGCAGTACAATACCCCGTACATCCGTCACCTGCCGACCGTGCTGATGGTCGACGAGACGGACGGCGACGCCTTCTCCGTGTCCGAGACCCGGCCGACGTTCAAAGATCCGTACACCGTCGAGATCGAAACGTTCCACGACGTGGTGACCCGCAGGCTCGTGCCGAAGACGACGCCGGAGGACGCGAAGCAGGACCTCATCCTGTTCCGGTGGATCATCGACGCGATCCGCCGGAACGGATAACCGGATACAAAAACAAGAGCCTCTCCGCTTCCGTCAGCGGGAGGCTCTATGTATGTGCTCATGCAAACCTGTCGGCCGATTAACCGGCCCAGACCTCGAAAATCATGACGTAATCGATAAACAGGAAGACCGCGAGGGACACGAGCGCAAAACCGATGGCAAAATAGTTCTTGCGCGGACGTTCCATCAGCAGCCGTACGAGGCCGATGGCAATGACAACGGTAAACAGCAGCATCATGATATCGAACGGGTCGAAGCTGCTCGCGGATGCGGTCTCTTCTGCAAGAAGCAACATGGGGGGGACCTCCTTCTGAATCGTCAACCCAGGGTAAACACTTATCTCCGTTCTATGTTAGCCTGTCACGGCTCCGGTTGCAAGCCTTAATTCGCAATGTTAACAACTTTGTCACGCGCCGCATGGCAGTCTGACATTAGCATGCCCAAAATAACGTCCCCGCCCGCATTTTTTGATATAATGGGACAAGATATCGACCGGAAAGACAACCCGGCTCAGGGAGGTTATGACTGTGAAAAAAGTCGGCCGTAACGATCCGTGTCCCTGCGGCAGCGGCAAAAAGTACAAACGCTGCTGTCTGGAGAAGGACCAGGCCGCAAACGTCACCCGCATCGCTCCCGGACAGCCCGCGGCGGATGAACCCGAAGATGATTTCTCCGATCCCGTGATCACCGCCGAGGACGTGGTCAGTCTCATCGAGCATGAGCTGGAGTGGGGCAACGTGCGCTATCAAATGATCGCCCGCTATCTGGCGAACCGGATGGCCGGCGAATACGAATGGGACCACATCGCGATGGCGGTCACCATGCTGAACCTGTACACCGGTACGGCTCAGCCCGTCCTGCGCACCGCCGGAGTCATCGCGGGGGCGATGGAATACTTCACCGCGCAGGCTTTCGGCATCGAAGGCGTCACCTTGACCTCCCTGGCCGAAAAATACGAGGTATCCGCGTCGGCCATCTCCCGGCGGTACAAGGATCTCGAGGCGTTCGCCGAAGCGCTGTACGAACAGGAGAATGCAGCCCCCGGCCAGCCCCGGGCCGTCGGCATGCCGCCGAATCTCAAACAATTGGCGGATTCCCCCGAGGCCTTGGAACAATTGGCACGGGAATCGGATGACCCTGCCGAACTGGCGCAGATCCTGCTGTACTACACATGGGACGTACCTTCGCCGACCAAAAGAATCGACTTGGCGCGCCAGGCTCTCCGAATCTATCCCGACAGCGCGGATGCCTGGAACATTCTGGCCGAAGAGTCGTCTTCCCCCGAAGAAGCGTTGGAATACTACCGCAAAGGCATGGAAGCCGGAAAGAAGCACCTGGGCCGAAAGTTTTTCAGAGAAAACAGGGGGTTGTTCTGGGGCATCCTCAAAACCCGGCCTTTCATGCGCGCCAAATTCGGCTTTGCCCACACGCTGCATAAGTCAGGCCGACACAGGGAAGCCATCCGCGAGTACAAAGAGTTGCTCGAGCTGAACCCGAACGACAACCAGGGCGCGCGCTACCTGCTGGTTCTGGCATACCTTGAATTGAAGGAGTACGGAGCGGCGGACAAACTGATGAACCAGACTTACGCCGATGACATTTCCGCCGAATTCAACTATAACCGCCTGCTGACCGAATACGGGATGCGCGGTATAACGCCGGCTCTCAAGCGTCTGTTCCGGCAAGCCGTGCATTATAATCCGCATATTCCCGATTTTTTGACCGGCAAGAAGCGTCTTCCCCGCAAAATGCCGGAAAGAATCGTGGTCGGGGATACCACGGAAGCCGCCGCGTACGCCGGCGATCATCTGCATCTGTGGCGCGAGCGGCCCGAGCTGCTCGCCTGGGTTGACGACCAGCTTCAGTCCCGTTGATATCCGCTCTTCGCGACGGATACCCGGCTTCAGTTCCAGGACGTCAGGTATTTCTTAGTGGTCCGGATTGTTGATGAGCACGGCCGCGGCCAGGATCAGGACCGAGCCGATCAGAACCGGCGCAAGCAGAAACGACCACCCTCTGCAGCCCGCGATGACGACGAGCGGGTCGGCGCCGGCCGGCGGATGCGTCGTTTTCGTCAGCATCATGAGTCCGATCGCTAGGCCGACGCCGGCAGCCATCACCCAGACACTCTGCCCGAAAAGATGGAACAATGCGATACCGGACAACGTCGTGATCAGCTGTCCGCCGACGATGTTGCGCGGCCGGGAGAACGGCGCGTCCCAGATGCCGAAGGCGAGCACGCAGCTTGCGCCGAACGGCGCCATGATCCACGGATTCGACGTCCAACTCGTCAGCAAGGCCAGCATCGCGATCGCGAGAAACCCGCCCAACGCTCCGATTGGGGCGTGGGACAATCTTCAGCGTCGTCCTTGCGCTGACCAAGCACCTGCAATCACTTTATTGGCTCGTCATCCGGGGATATGCGATGGCACCGGGAGACAAGGCTGAAGTCGTCCATGAAGACGAGTGGCCTTTCCTGTCAACCAGCGAATCCGCCGAAGAAGACGGCATCGCGGCGGACTCCCGAACCTGGGCGCGGCTCGTTCAGAACCCTGTCCTGCCGGAGCCCGGGGTGAACGAACCGAGACACAAAGATTTGCTGTTCTACCCGGATCCCGAGTCCCCTGACGTTTTGTGGATCGCGGTGCAGCACCCCGAGCGATTGTCGGAGTGGACCGCTTATCCGGCATCGGGTTACGGCGAGTGGTTCCGGCGCGAACTGGATCTGTACATCCGGCTCACCCGGGGCTTGTGACGAAAGAAGGCCAGCCTGCATGAGGCTGGCCTTTCTGACTATTGGGTTTACTTCGCTTTCGCTGCCGCGATCTCGACGCCTTGCTGCGCTTCGGTGCGTTTCCGGTCGCGTTCGAGAATCGGCTTCAGGTAGCGGCCGGTATAGGATTTCGGCGAAGCCGTCACGTCCTCGGGCGTGCCGACCGCGATGATCGTACCGCCGCCGCTGCCGCCTTCCGGACCGAGGTCGATGATGTAATCGGCCGTCTTGATGACGTCGAGGTTGTGCTCAATGACGAGCACGGTGTCCCCCGCATCGACCAGCCGGTGCAGCACCTGCAGCAGACGGCTGATGTCGTCCACATGCAGGCCGGTCGTCGGCTCGTCGAGAATGTAGAGCGTCCGGCCGTTGCTGCGGCGGTACAGTTCGGATGCGAGCTTCACGCGCTGCGCTTCCCCGCCGGACAGCGTCGTCGCAGGCTGCCCGAGCTTGAGGTACCCGAGGCCGACATCGAGCAGTGTCTGCAGTCTGCGGTGAATCTTCGGGATGTTGCGGAAAAACTCGACCGCGTCTTCGACGGTCATCTCCAGCACGTCCGCGATGTTCTTGCCCTTGTACTTCACTTCAAGCGTCTCGCGGTTGTACCGTTTCCCCTTGCACACTTCGCACGGCACATAGACATCCGGGAGAAAATGCATCTCGATCTTGATGATGCCGTCGCCGCTGCATGCCTCGCATCGGCCGCCCTTCACGTTGAAGCTGAAGCGGCCTTTCTTGTAGCCCCGCACCTTCGCTTCGTTCGTGTTCGCGAATACGTCGCGGATGTCGTCGAACACGCCGGTGTACGTCGCCGGGTTCGAGCGCGGCGTCCGGCCGATCGGCGACTGGTCGATGTCGATCACCTTGTCGAGATGTTCGAGGCCGCGGATCTCCTTGTGCTCGCCGGGGCGGGTCTTCGCGCGGTTCAGGTCGCGCGCCAGCGCCTTGTACAGAATCTCGTTCACGAGCGTCGACTTGCCGGAGCCGGAGACGCCGGTGACGGCCGTAAAGAGGCCGATCGGGATCTTCACGTTCAGGTTCTTCAGGTTGTTCTCCTTCGCGCCGCGGACCTCGAGCCAGCGTCCGTCCGGCTGGCGCCGGACCGCCGGCACCGGGATGAACTTCTTCCCGCTCAGGTACTGCCCCGTCAGCGAATCCGGGTTGTTCATCACTTCTTCGGGCGTCCCCTGCGCGACGACGCGGCCGCCGTGGATGCCGGCGCCCGGTCCGATATCGATGATGTAGTCGGCCGCAAGCATCGTGTCTTCGTCGTGCTCGACGACGATCAGCGTGTTGCCGAGGTCGCGCATCTTGCGCAGCGCCTGGATCAGCCGGTCGTTGTCCCGCTGGTGCAGACCGATGCTCGGCTCGTCGAGAATGTACAGGACGCCCATCAGGCTGGAGCCGATCTGGGTCGCCAGCCGGATGCGCTGCGCTTCGCCGCCGGACAGCGTGCCGGCCGCGCGGCTGAGCGTCAGATAGTCGAGCCCGACCGCCGCAAGGAAGCCGAGCCGGCTGTCGATCTCCTTCAGGATGAGGCGTGCGATCGTGCGTTCTTTCTCGTTCAGCTCGAGTTCGGCGAAGAACTTCTGTGCCTCGCCGATCGACAGCGACGTCACGTGCGCGATGTTCCGCCCGCCGACCGTCACGGCCAGGCTCTCCTTCTTCAGCCGGTGGCCCTTGCAGGTACCGCACGGCTTCGCGCTCATGAACTGCTCGATGAACTCCCGGATGCCGTCGGACGCGGTCTCCCGGTAGCGGCGCTCCAGGTTGTGCACGATTCCCTCGAACGGCACGTACGCGTCGCGCGTATGGCCGAAGTCATTTTCATAGCGGAACCGGACTTTCTCGCCGCCGGTGCCGTAGAGCAGCTTCTTCATCTGCTCGGGAGTCAGCTCCGCCACCGGCACGTTCGTCGGAATGCCGTAATGTTCGCACACCGCGCGCAGAAACTGCGGGTAGTAGTTCGACGTGCTGCCCGCCCAAGCCTCGAACGCCCCTTCTTCGATCGTCAGCTGCGGGTTGCTGACGATCAGATCGGGGTCGACGATCATCTTCACGCCGAGGCCGTCGCACTCGGGGCAGGCGCCGAACGGACTGTTGAACGAGAACATCCGCGGCGACAGCTCGTCGATGCTGAATCCGCACTCCGGACAAGCCAGCTTCGCGTTGAACAGCAGCTCCTCCTGCCCGATGACGTCGACGATGACCTTGCCGTCCGACAGGTTCAGCGCCGTCTCCAGAGAGTCCGCCAGCCGCGCCGCGACGTCTTCCTTCACGACGATCCGGTCGACGACGACCTCGATGCTGTGCTTCTTGTTCTTCTCGAGCTCGATCTTCTCGCTCAGATCGCGGATTTCGCCGTTGACCCGCACGCGGACGAAGCCCTGCTTCTGAATGTCCGCGAGCAGCTTCGCATGCTCGCCCTTGCGCCCGGAGACGACCGGCGCCAGAATCTGCAGCCTCGTCCTCTCCGGGTATTCCAGAATCCGGTCAACCATCTGCTCGACCGTCTGGGCCGCGATCGGGATGCCGTGCACCGGACAATGCGGCCTGCCGATGCGCGCGTACAGCAGGCGCAGATAGTCGTAAATCTCCGTCACCGTGCCGACGGTCGAACGCGGGTTGCGGCTCGTCGTCTTCTGGTCGATGGAGATGGCCGGCGACAGGCCGTCGATCGAGTCGACGTCCGGCTTCTCCATCTGGCCGAGGAATTGCCGGGCGTAGGCCGACAGCGATTCGACGTACCGCCGTTGCCCCTCGGCATAGATCGTATCGAACGCAAGCGACGACTTCCCGGAGCCGCTGAGTCCGGTCAGGACGACGAACTTGTCGCGCGGAATTTCCACGTCGATATTTTTTAAATTGTGGGCTCGCGCCCCCTTGATTATGATGCGGTCATTGGCCACCGGACGGATGCCCCTTTCAACGTTGACGGGGATGCGCCCCGCCTGAGAATCGAATGTGTGTTCCCGTCCATTATATCGAATGGCAGCCAGGCATGCAAACGTTCAATTATTGGTTTTCCAGGGCAGGTTCCATCGCACAGCAGCCCGTTGAACCGGATGATTTCAGGCATTCACTCTGAATGTTCTGGATGTATACAGCAAATTGCTCTGCAATCCTTGCGTAAAATTCCGTGTCCTCCGGATGACATTCTGACAATCGTTTGGAGAGTTCATACAGCTCCTTCTTCATCTGCAATATTCGTTCCATGTAGGTATTGGGGCGAGCCACTTTTCTTTCCCCTCCTCTTAAATTTTCTTTCAATATATAAAAGTGAAGTAAGCCCTCTATTGCACAACCCGCCTGGTCAATGAATATCGCCCTCTCATCTCATCGTAGAAAGTAGTAAATGAAACCCTTTACTTGCCATCAAGAGAATAAATTCCCTCAAGGTTGTGTTGTTGATTTGCAATTACACTTTTATTTACAAAAGCCAAACGGAGGAGGGTTGTACATCATGAGTTCTGACGTGCGTGCAGCCAACTGTTCTCTGTCAAATGAAATAAGGTGCTTTCTGGAGTTCAAATTAAATCATCCAAATTTATTCAAGGTTGATATGCAATCCGTCACCGGAGTTGGAAGATGAACTGGATCTCGCTTTTCGTAAATTTCTGTTTTGTTTCCGGTTTAAGAAGTATCTTTTCTCCCTCATTAAATATGCAAATATCGATTACCACAGAAAGCGGCGAAAATACGAGCAACGATACCCGCTGACATTCGATGCGCCTGTCGGAGAGGACGAGGCCCAATGCTTTGGTGATTATCTGTTGAGTTTGGCCCGACAGGCTGACGTGGACGACCCGACATTTGATCCCAATCACTTTCAATCGAGGCTCGAGAATCCCGAATTGTATGCCATCTTTTCAAAACTCACATATAAGCAAAGAGTTGTGATAACGCTTTCTTATTCGGCATGCATTATGGATACGGAGATTTCCACGCTGCTGAAAGTGTCACAGCAAGCCATTACGAAAACCCGACATACAGCCCTCAAAAAAATGAGAAGTTCCTTGCTCGGCGCGAAGTGAATGGAAGACGGGATATCACTCAAGGGGGTGAGCGGTAATGGAGGAATCGTCTATTATTTCATTGATCACTACATCTATTTCCAATTTTGGCTTTCCTATCGTAATTACCGGATTTCTTTTACTCCGGTTTGAGAAGAAAATCGAATCTTTGAATAACACCATTATGGATTTGATCCAGGTCATTCGAAGCGAGGTGGGAAAAAAAAAATGATCGGGCATGATTTGTTCACCTTGGTGCAGAAAGCGAAAGCGGGAGACAAGGAAGCGATGAAAGAAATTCTTCACCTTGTAGAACCCTTCATTCAGAAGGCGTGCCGTCGCGCGTCCCCGAACGAACGAAACGATTTGCAGCAGTATTTGGCGGAGAAGGTGATCGTTGCCGTCAAAAATTACGATATGAATTCAATTCCCGGTTTTGCACAATTCATAGAGCTGATTTCGTCAAATCACGCTCAATTGGATTTTTCCGGATTCAAGAATGATTTCCGCAATCTTGTCGAATGGAAGGAGGAACAGTTAGATTTCTAATACATGAGCTTGAAAGGGCGGCATGCGGCGATTTGTGCTGAAGCCGCCCTGTTTTTTCACTATCCCGCATAGCTCCTCTGTATCCTCCGATTCATTTCACGGCCAATTTTCTTCTTCCACCCCTCCACTGACGTTGTGCAAATCAGAATCGATTTCACTTTGTATAAGCGAGGAAAGCAACCAGGCCTGGAATTCCTCAAGAAGTTTTGGACAAGGTGGGAGCAAGAATGTGCGGTTGTCAGGAGCAAAAGGTACCAAACAGTATTGAGATCCCGGTTGAGGAATATGCGAAGCTTCAGGATCAGGCCCGCATCCTCCAGGAACTGCTGAACCAGCAAACAACGGAACCCGAATCTTTCCAGAAAGGATGAGCCAGAAAATGGCGGAATACGTGCTGTACTTCTCTATCGCCAAAAACGCTCCGGGCGAAGACGTTTATTCGGGCAGCGTGATTGCACGGGAGCCGTTCAGGATTTCGAGCGGATACCTGGTGAATACGGCAGGTGGACCGGTGAAAAGTTTCAATGCCACCGTGCCCGTCTATGCCAACTCTTCTTCCTCGCTGTTGGGGTATCAGATTGGCACCGTCACGTTCCGGGAAGGGGTCATCAGAGAATCCACCGACATGATCATTACGTCCGTATTCAATCAGGATCCGTCGAGGAAAATTACGATTCAAGCCAATGGTCTCACCACCACGGTGGAAGTCGGTGTCTGGTTCAAGGGCGATGCATCCTGGTTTGAAGGATCCAACAAGTCATACTGCGTTGGGCAACACGGATCGCTGCCTTCCAATTACGTTGCATTGCCTGCTTACAATGTTTGCGCCAAATCGGTAAAAATGTACAATCCAAACACCGGAAAGACAGCTACCGGGAAAGTGTGGGATGTCGGCCCGCTCTTCGACGCAAACTGGTGCGGCACAGACCCTTACTGGAACACCGGAACAACGCCCAGGGCAATCACCTACAAAGGAAAGAAACGATGCGAAGTTTGCAAGCCAAACGATTCCAATTGTAAGGATACGACGGTAATCAACGGTGCCATCATCGACATTTCCAAAAACATGCGGAACGCTTTGGGTGCTACCGGCACCATTCCGAACGCTCAGTGGCGTTTCGCCTGATATGGGTGGGAGAGGGCGGAGAATATCTGCCCTCTTTCCTCATCCCTATGAATATTCGTTCAAATGAAGTGTAATATTCGAAATCATCAAAAACGAAAGATCCCCAAGAACTGTCATCTCAATGTCGTAAGTTCCGATCTCCGGCACCTTTAGTTGAATGAATTCGTTCGTCAAGGCCTGAATGACGATCCCGCTTGGCGTCGATTGCTTGAAATGGAAGCCGGGCAATGTTTCACTCAGTTCAAGATAAGGATTCTCTTGCCCGGCAAGATTGGATGTCATCACGGTCGCCACATCGATTCCCGTACCAAGCCAGGGCTGATGGCCTTCTTCGTATTGCTCGAAGACATACTCCGGCAAATATTCGATCGTTCCGTCGTTATAATAGGGAATGGAAGTTCTCGGGCGTTGGAAAACGTCCTCCGGCAGCTCATAAAACACGATTGACCTTGCGGCGCGCAAATCGGCGGATTGGACTTGCCCCTCCGTTCCGGCGGCTCGGTTGGGATGCCACGTGATTTTGGAAATATACAACACCTCGTGGCCGGGCGGGGCTTCCAGTTCGATCTCATACCTTCCGACGTCGGGTACGAACAGTTCATAACGCCGTTCCGCCGTCTCCTTCATGATCAGCCCTTCCGACGTTTGCCGTTCACCTTCGACGCTGGCGGTCCAATCCAGTTCCGCGTCCTCCCGTCCCGTGAGATTGGACGTCAGAGCCATCACATCATCGATTCCGGTCTGATGTCCGGTTCGACGTTTCCCGGACGCCCTGATGTCCTCCTCCGACAGAAACCTGATCTTGCCCTTGTCATAATACGGAATCGAAGAAACCGGCAGTTGCAAGATGTCGTCCGTCAATTGATAAATTAAGACAGGGATGCGAACCGGTTCCTTGCGCGGCTCAACGGCTGGCTCTTCGGAAGGGAGATCCCTGTCTGGCACGTCTGTCCCATCCGTCTCCGTCGTATTTGCCTGTTCCGCCTCCGCTTGCGATCCGGCCTCTGTCGGCAAGCCGTTCTCTCCGGATGGACTGACTTCGTCGGTTGCGATATTACCGCCGTTTTGTGCCATATCGTCCTGTACAGCTGCGCGTTGGCATCCCGATAACACCAGAACAATAATGAGCAATAGAAATCCTATTTGTCTGCCTGATCTCCACATTTTCCCTCCACCACCTTATTTTTTCACCTTAACTAGACGATCAACGGGATACAGAAGTTGAGTTGACCGGATTTGGGTGACGAGTCCGCGGATCGGCAGCCGATCGCAGGTCGAGGGACTTCGTCGGGGGAGGGATGTTGGGAACGAAAAGAAAACAGCGTCTGATTGCCAACGCTGGCAATCAGACGCTGTGACGAACGGCCGCGAGATCATCCCAACGCAGGGTTCCGCCCGCTTATCACCCCTGCAACTCTAGACTTCAGCCTTCAATTCAAGCAGCGCGTCGCGCAGTTCGGCCGCACGCTCGAACTGCAAGTTTTTCGCCGCTTCCTTCATCTCGGCTTCCAGCCGCTGAATCAGTTTCTGCTTTTCTTTCTTGGACATCTTGCCATAGGCATCCGTGCCGTACTCCGCCTTCGATTCGGCGACTTTCACCGCCTCGATGACGTCGTGCACCTTCTTGCGGATCGTCTGCGGCACGATGCCGTGCTTCTCGTTGAACGCGATCTGGATCGACCGGCGGCGCTCCGTCTCGCGGATCGCCCGGCTCATCGAATCCGTGATCGTGTCGGCGTACATGATGACCCGGCCTTCGGCATTGCGCGCCGCCCGGCCGATCGTCTGGATGAGCGACGTCTCGGAGCGGAGGAACCCTTCCTTGTCCGCGTCCAGAATGGCGACAAGCGACACTTCCGGCAGGTCGAGACCTTCGCGCAGCAGGTTGATGCCGACGAGCACGTGGAACGTGCCGAGGCGCAGATCCCGCAGAATCGCCATCCGCTCGAGCGTCTTGATGTCCGAGTGGAGGTAGCGGACCTTGATGCCGACTTCCTTCAGATAGTCGGTCAGATCTTCCGCCATCTTCTTCGTCAGCGTCGTCACGAGCACGCGCTCGTCCTTCGCGATCCGTTCGCGGATCTCGCCGAGCAGATCGTCGATCTGCCCCTTCGTCGGGCGCACTTCGACGACCGGGTCGACGAGGCCCGTCGGCCGGATGATCTGTTCGACCACTTCCGGGCAATGCTCCAGCTCATACGGTCCGGGCGTCGCGGATACGTAGATGAGCTGGTTCGCCTTCGCCTCGAACTCTTCGAACTTGAGCGGCCGGTTGTCCAGCGCGGACGGCAGCCGGAAACCGTGCTCGACGAGCACTTCCTTGCGCGCCCGGTCGCCGTTGTACATCGCGCGGATCTGCGGCAGCGTCACGTGCGACTCGTCGACGACGATCAGGAAGTCGTCCGGGAAATAGTCGAGCAGCGTGTACGGCGTCGAGCCGCGCTCGCGGAACGTCAGCGGCCCCGAATAGTTCTCGATGCCGGAGCAGAAGCCCATCTCCGCCATCATTTCGAGGTCGTAGCGCGTCCGCTGCTCCAGACGCTGCGCCTCGAGCAGCTTGCCTTGCGACCGGAGCTCCTCCAGCCGCTCCTCCAGTTCGCGCTCGATATTTTTCAGGGCGATCTTCATCTTCTCTTCATGCGTGACGAAGTGGGAAGCCGGGAAAATGGCAACGTGGTTCCGCTCCCCGATGATCTCGCCCGTCAAGGTATCGATCTCGGTGATCCGTTCGATCTCGTCGCCGAACATCTCGACCCGGATCGCCCGCTCATGGCTGCCCGCCGGGAAGATCTCGATCGTGTCGCCCCGCACGCGGAACGTGCCGCGCACGAAGTTGAGATCGTTCCGCTGGTACTGGATGTCGACCAGCTTGCGCAGGATGGCGTTGCGCGGCTTCTCCATGCCGACGCGCAGCGACAGGACGAGGTCGCGGTACTCGTCCGGCGAACCGAGGCCGTAGATGCACGACACGCTCGCCACGATGATGACGTCGCGCCGCTCGAACAGCGAGCTGGTCGCGGAGTGCCGCAGCTTGTCGATCTCGTCGTTGATGCTGGAATCTTTCTCGATATAGGTATCCGTCTGCGGAATATAGGCTTCCGGCTGATAATAATCGTAATAACTGACGAAGTAGGAAACCGCGTTGTTCGGGAAAAATTCCTGGAACTCGCTGCAAAGCTGCGCCGCCAGCGTCTTGTTGTGGGCGATGACGAGCGTCGGGCGGTTCAGTTCCTTGATCACATTGGCGATCGTGAAGGTCTTGCCCGTGCCCGTCGCGCCGAGCAGCGTCTGGTGCTTCTTGCCTTGCCGGACGCCCTCCACCAGCTTCGCGATCGCTTCGGGCTGATCACCCTGAGGCTTGTAATCGGAGACAAGCTCGAACGGTTTGTCCAGGACGGTAATCGATTCTCGCATCGGTCTTGCTTCCCTCTCCTTCCGGCTGCCCGCTTCCGGCGGGCGAATCCGTCGCTCCGGGCCGTCCGCCATTATCGGTATGCCCCATGCGGCGGGCTTGCAGACGCCGGATGGTCCAATCCTTTCCTCTGTCGCCAGCCGAATGAGAATAAATGTTCCCATTCGATTATACCCGTTCTCCACACGCCGCGCAATTCCGGAAATGCAGACTAAGAAAAACGCCTGACGGCGTCCTTTAGTTCGTGCGATTTAGTTCATACGTGCAAAATAGCCGGCTGTAGGGAACAATCTACACCCGGCTTATTTTCTTACATCGCTTATCCTGTACTCGTAACCATGAATTCCTTTGTAATATTCTGGGTACATGCCTCCTCCACATTCTTCGCAACGGAATTGCGGAGGTACTGTCGGATCTCCATCATCCATCGCATCGAAATTCCGAACGACATTCAGCGGAATCTCTTCTGCTGTATGACATTGAAGACAGATGTAGGTTACTTTCGCTTTGCTATGCAGCCCGCTTTGCGGCTTTTTCCTTTTCTTCGCTTCCTTTCGTTTCTTCGACACCGGCGACATCCCGAATCATCCTTTCCAGGCATGCCTTTGAGGTGGAGCACACCGCGTACTTCACCTTCAACTTCCCTTCTTCAAGGCAGGCTTCTCCCTTGTATTCATAATAACTTTCGCATTTTGGGCAACACGGCGGCTTCCCCGTCTGCTCCTTGACCCGTTCACTCCACGTTCTGCGTTTTAATATCCTCTTTGCCTTGACGATCCATCTTCTCGCAGCTTTTTGCCACTCACTGACTAACTTCTTGCACAAGCTCTTGATCCGCCGCGAGTAAACCCCATAGTAACGGATCGTCTTAAAGTTTTCATCCGGAATATGCCGGATCAGTCTGCCAATAAATTCTTCCACCGAAATCGTCTCCGTCTTCTCTTCCCCGTCATTCTTATCCCGGTAACGAAAGGTCACCCTTTCTCCGTCATACGCTTCGATCCGGCTAACCGCTACCGCCGGTCTTCTCATGTATCGCCCGATATATCCGAGTTGCCGCTTGACGTTCCCTTTCTGTTTCGGAGCATGCACATAGAAGCCTTCTCCATTTTCGGAGTAGGCTTTTTGCAAACGGGACTGCACTTGCCTTTTCTCTTGTTCGCTTAACTTTCGGCGAATCAGCTTCAACACAACCGTCTGCCATTGTTTACGCAACATCTCGAACGGAATAAAGTCGTATGTTTTCCACTCGCCGTTCTTCTTCATCCCTCCCATGGTTACTAGCATATGGACATGAGGATTGAAGTTAAGCCGTGCCCCAAACGTATGCAATCCGGCTATGATTCCGGGAGTTACCTTATGTTTCTTCTCAAAATGTTCTTTGACTAAGCGCACCGCTTCATCCATAAATTCTTTGAGCAATTTTGCCCGATGAAGCAGAAAGATTTCCCGCAATCCTTCGTCAATCGTGAAGACGACATGACGATGGTTGACTTGGAATACATCTTGTTCCAGTAGACGTGCCCATTCCTCTGTTTCTCCGCATGAACAGGTCGTACAGAATCTTCCTTTACAGCGATACGGAACAAGCCGCAGGTCATGACATCCTTCACATACCAGCAGCTTAAATCCGTTTCGGGGATCCCCGCATCGACGGAACTTCTCTACTTCCTTCCGTACATTGGCACGCAGCTTGCCGCCATGTTTTGCCACAAACCGATCCCAGTGCCCTCGCTCATCAAAAAAGATGCGTTTCAAGATGTTCGTCTCCATATCCTAACCTTACCAAAAACAGAAATAAGGCGGAAGACCTGCCTCCACCCCAAAACTTATAAATTCTATAATGTCAAGCAAAAACGGCTGGCGCCGTCCTCCCGGGCGGGCGCGTCCGTTTTGCGGTGAAAGATAAGCCGGTTATAAGCGTGAAACTTATAAAGTCTTATCTTTAAAAAAATCCGCCCCCGCCATGACTGGACGCGGGGACGGCTTGGTGAGAAAGTCCGGCGGCCGGTCGGCCTGTCCGGCCTTCGCCGGAAAAAATCGCGATGCCCCTGACCGGTCCGGTCCGGTGCTGCCGGACGGTCTTCAACTTCGGGCGGTCTTTCCGTCATCATTGCCGAATGGTCACGATACCGCCGGGCGCGCTGCGCGATGCCTGAATGCGCCGGATCTCCTGATCCGACAGCCTGCGGCCGACGAGGATGAGCGAGGACGTCTGGTTGTTGAAGCCAAGCGTCCGCAGGGCCGCCACCGACTGGCTGCCGCGGAAGACGCGGTACGGGCCCTGGCGCGAGTCGCAGATTGCCGGTTGCCACTTTGCATCACCTCTTTCCGTTCGGACTGCTTGCAATATATGACCGTTCGAGAAGGAGGTGTGGACAAGCATCGTAGACAATTGCATCAATTTTTTGCTTGCGTAGCTGTGCCCGCATCGGGCGCGTCCTTGCCCGCATCATTCGCGGCACGGCCCTTATCAGGCGCGCCGCCGTCAGCACCCGCCGGCGCCGGTTCGGGAGCCGTCTGCCCGGCGGCCGCGGCCATGTACGCTTCGCTTCCCTCGGGCGCCGATCCGCCCCGCCGGCGGAAAGGACGGCTCCACGGCAGCAGCCCGATCAACGACCGCGGCGCGCCGCTCACGGTGTAGGCGGCGTCTTCGAACGGCGCCAGCACGAGGCCGAGCTGATGGTGTTCATTCTCGTAGCGCGCGCGCTGCACAAAGCGGACATGGCCCTCGTGGTTGAGCAGCTCGATCTTGCAGAACGCCGGATTGGCCAGCAATCCGTCGTACAGCTCCTCCGGCGTGCGGACGGCGGTGCCGTTCACCTTGCTCACGATCTCGCCGGGCTCGATGCCGAGCTGCGCCCCCGACGATCCGGGCAGCACCGCGAGCACCCGCAGCCCGTTCCCTTCGTGGGCGTACAGCGGGCTTGCCGCCGCTTCCCTGCTCCGCTCGATGAAGGATGCGATCTCGCGCAGCGCCGGCACGGCCGCCGCGGCGGCCGGCAGCAACAGTTCCCATTGGGCGGCCGCCGCCCCCGCAACAGCGGCGATCAGCCCGGTCCAGAGGAGCACCTTCGCTGCCCGCACAGTCTTCGCCGCCGGCAGCAGCGACGTCGTCCGCCAGACGGAGCCGATGACGACCGGCAGGCCGAGCAGCGTCCAGCCCTGCGGTTCGCCCAGGCTCCAGAACAGCGGCGTCCACGGCAGTTCCGCGGCGCCGGCGGACGTTCCGGCGGCCGGCACGAGCAGGAGCAGCGGCACCGGCCAGACGGCGTCGATCCGCCATCCGCCGATCGGGCGGCCGCGCTTGCCGTCCACGATGACCGGGCCGGCCAGGCGGCGGCTAGACCGCCAGAGCAGCAGGGCTTCCGCCGGCAGCAGCAGACCGGCGATCAGCAGCAGGCCGGCCGCATCGAACGATGCGAGCGACGCCGCGAGCCGCTTGATCAGTTCAGGCGATCCGGACCAGTCGAACCAGCCGGAGAGCCACTGCAAGAAGGCAATAAGGCCCGCGCCGTAAGCGGCCGCCGCGAAGCGCAGCCGCACCAGCCCGAGCAGCAGCGACACGCACCACAGCCAGATCACGGCATCCGCGTTCAGATCAACACCGAGGAACAGGACGGCGGCCGAGACCAGGACGCCGACGGCTAGTCCCGCCGGCAGCGCCGCGAGCAGCCGGCCCGGCCAGGCCGTCAGCCGCGCATGGAACAGCCTGCGCTCCGCGCGGATCTGCCTGAGCGCAAGCAGCAAGACCAGCAGCACGGCGACGTATCCGAACGGCTGGATCAGCGCAGCGGCGATTCCGGATCCCGCCTGTTCCAGCCATTCCAGCCCCCATTCCATCGGCATTCACTCCTCTTCCGTCCGGGTCTTGTCTGCCGGCGCCTGAATGCCGGACACCGATTCCGCTTCCGCCGTTCCGCCGTCTGCCGGCGCCAGGCCGATCCGCACGCGCAGCGCATCCAGCGCCCGGTTCAGCTGCCGGTCGTTCGCGGGATCGGCAATCATGTCCCGCATCCGCTGTTCCAGTTGATCCGCCGTCGCTTCGTCCGTCCGGCCGGTCACGGGGAGGCCTTCATTGCGCTGAAAATCCTTCAGCGCTTTTTCGGTCGCCGCGTCGAAATAGCCGTCCGTCCTGCCCGGAGCGTAACCGAGCGCCTTCAGCATGATTTGCAGGCTCTTCACATCTTCCGCGGTCATGTCCCGGACGAGCGACCGTTCCCTGGACAGCCGCGCCACCTTGAAATATTCCGGCTGTTCGACGGTGATGTCCGGCAGGACGCCCTTGTCGTGCACCCACTCCCCGGACGGCGTCAGCCATTTTGCGATCGTCAGCTTGACCTGGCTGCCTTCGTCGACTTCGCTCTCATAGCTGACCTGCACCGTGCCTTTGCCGAACGTCCTCTCGCCGATCAGCAGCGCATCCGCCGACTCCTGCAGCGCCGCAGCCAGCACCTCGGCCGCGCTCGCGCTTCCCCGGTTGATGAGCACCGCGACCGGGTACGGCTTCTTCGAACCCTGCGACACCGTCACTTCGCGCCCGTCTTCCCGGCTTTCGACCTGCACGACCGGCTCGCCCTTCGGAATGAAGAGCTGCGCGATCGACACGACGGCCGGAAGGGGACCGCCGGGATTGTTCCGCACGTCGATGACGAGCGCCTTCATGCCGCCCGCTTCAAGCTCCTCGAGCGCTGCCTTGAATTTATCCAGCGAATTGAGCGCGAACTGCCGGAGTTCGATGATGCCGATGCCGTCGGGCGTGAGCCGCGAGAAGACCGATTCCAGATCGATCTCGTCCCTTACGAGAATGAGCTGGAACGGATCGCTGACCCCTTCGCGCTGTACGACAAGTTTCGCTTTCGTACCCTTCGGTCCGCGGATCAGGCGGACCGCCTCGTTCAGATCGACGCCGAGGAGCGAATGACCGTTGACCGACAGGATGACGTCCTGCGGATGAAGCCCCGCCCGCTCGGCCGGCGAATTCCGCAAGGCCGATTCGACGATCACCTTGCCGCCCCGGACCTGCAGTCGCGCGCCGATGCCCGAGAACGTGCCTTCAATCGAGTCCGCCAGTTGTTCCGCCTCGTCCTTGTTCAGATAAGCCGAATACGGATCGTCCAGCATGTTGATCATGCCGCGGATCGCGCCGTCCAGCAGTTTCTCCCGGTCGACCGGGAGGAAATATTTCCGTTCAATCAGATCCAACACTTCATTCAGTCGGGCGGACTCGCGCTCGGTCAGCCCTTCGATCTCCGAAGGCGCCGCTCCGGCCGGCGTCTCCGCGCCCGATCCGGCGAGCAGCCACCGCTCCGCGGCCGTCAATGTAACGAGCACGGACGCGAGCGCCGTGAGGAGCACCATGGCGGTCACCGTACGGCCACGAAACAGCATGAATCGTCCCTCCAAATTCAGCCGCCATATTCCCATCGAAATTGCGGCCCGCGCCGGCCATGCGGTTGCCGCCGTCCCCAGGGGAGGAGAAAAACCGCCATCCTCCGCGGGATCGCTTCGGGTGGCGGTCCGAGGCCCCACGCGCGGCGGACGCCGTCAGCGCAGGTAATTTTCAGGGTCGACAGGTTTCTCGTTCAGCCGCACCTCGAAATGGAGATGCGGACCGGTGGAAACGCCGGTGCTTCCGACTTCCGCAATCTTCTGGCCTTTCTTGACGACTTCTCCGGCTTTGACCTTGATGCCGCCTTTGCGGATATGGCCGTACAGCGTCCACAGGCCGTTGCCGTGGTCGATGATGACGGTGTTGCCGTAGCCGCTCATCGACTGCGCGACAATGACCGTGCCCGATTCGGCCGCAAAGATGTCCGTGCCGGAGGCCGCCGCGAAATCGATGCCGTTGTGCTGCTTGCCCTTCTGGCCGGTAACCGGATGCGTGCGCGGACCGAATTTCGAGCTGACGTACTTGTAATCCTTGATCGGCATGCCCAGTTTGCCGCCGGTATAGTAAACGGTGTTTTTCTTCTTCTTCTCGGCTTCGATCGCGGCTTTCTCCTTGCGGGCGAGCTCCATGAGCTGTTTCTCCTGCTCTTCGGAGATCTCTTCAAGCTCTTCGGCCCGCTGGTCCAGCGCTTCGATCTTCCGGTTGTATTGGAGAATCATGACTTCTTTTTCTTTTTCTTTGTCAACAAGTAAATTGTAATAATCTTCCTTCTTGCTGTAAAGCTCCTGGAGTCCTGCCAGCTCCGCTTCGATCTGCGCCTTCTTCTGCTCGATCAATTCCTTGTCCGCCTTGTGGGCTTCCAGAATCGCCTTGTCCTGCGCCAGGATCGATTGCAGCGAATCGAACCGGTCCAGGAAATCGGAGAAGCTCGTCGCGCTGAGGAGCACATCCAGGTAGGAAACGAACCCGTTCGTGTACATCAGACGGACGCGGGCGTCCAGCAGTTCGCCGCGCTCCTCGATGCGCGCCTTGGTGTCTTCCAGCTCCTGGCCCGCCTGGAGCAGCGATTCTTCCGACTCGGCGATCCGTCCGTCCACAAGCTTCAACTCTTCTTCGAGCGAATGGATATGGGCGGAAAGCTCGTTGATCTGCTCCATCGTCACTTCTTTCTGATTGAGCACGTTCTGCTTGTCCTGCTGCACTTTCTTGAGGTTCGCATCGACATCGTTCATCTTCTGTTGCAGCTTCTTGATCTCGCTGCGGATCTTCTCCAGTTCGCTCGCCGCTTCGGTGCGATGCGGCTGGGAGACGGCGAAGGCCAGCAGCAGACAGATGAGAAATGCGAACGATCGCTTCACGCGGGTTTCACCTACACTTTCAGATACTTGCGAATGGAAAGCGAACTGCCCAAGATGCCGATTGCGGTTCCGAGCCCGATCAGCGCCCCGCCGACCAGCAGACCGGATTCCCGGACGGTGACGAGCCGGATCATCATCAGTCCGAACTCCACCTGCATCGACTGGACGAGCCAGTTGTAGGCCGCAAGCAGCAAGGCCGTCGTCACGGCGGAACCGATGAAGCCGATGAGCGCGCCTTCGATGAAGAACGGCCAGCGGATGAAGCTGTTGGTGGCGCCGACGAGTTTCATGATGCCGATCTCCCGCCTGCGGGCGAAAATCGTGAGCCGGATCGTGTTGGATATGAGCAGCGTCGCCGTAAACGCCAGGCCGAGGACGATGATGAGTCCGATGTTGCGCACGGCGTTCGTGACGCGGAACAGCAGTTCGACGGTACCCTGACCGTACCGGACGCTCCGGATCGGCTGCTCCGGATCGGCGTCGCCGATCGCTTTGATCTTGGCTGCGACTTCGGCGATCCGTTCCGGATCGACCACTTCAACCGTGTACGTATCCGGCAGCGGATTGTTCGTATCGTCGTAATCTTCGAGGATGTCCCGGCCGTCTTCGCCCAGATTCTTCCGGAGCATTTCGAGACCTTCCGCCTTCGGCACGAACCGGATCCGGCTGACTTCCGACAGGGCGCCGATCGACCGTCCGATCGCCTCGATCTTCGCCTGGCTGATGTCAAGGTCCAGAAAAACCCGGATCTGCACCTGGTTCTCGATCTGCTTCGTCAGATTGTTCACGTTGAGCGACAGCAGCAAAAACACCCCGAGGATGAACAGCGAGATCGCGATCGAACTGACGGATGCGAACGACATCCATCCGTTGCGGGCGAGGCTGAGCGCGCCTTCGCGCAGATGCCGGAGGAGTGTGCTAAATCTCATATCCGTACTCCCCTCTGGGCTCGTCTCGCACAATGACGCCGTTCTCAATCGCGATGACGCGTTTGCGGAGCGTATTGACGATTTCCTTGTTGTGCGTCGCCATGACGATCGTCGCGCCCCGGAAGTTGATTTCTTCCAGCAGGTTCATGATCCCCCACGACGTCTCGGGGTCGAGATTGCCGGTGGGCTCGTCCGCCACGATGACCGCGGGGTTGTTCACGATCGCCCGCGCAATCGCGACGCGCTGCTGTTCGCCGCCGGAAAGCTGGGCGGGCAGGCTGTTCGCCTTCCCCTTCAGTCCGACGAGCTCGAGCACTTCCATTACCCGCTTGCGGATGATCCGCTTCGGCGCTTCGATGACTTCCATCGCGAAGGCGACGTTCTCGTACACCGTCATTTTGGGCAGGAGACGGAAATCCTGGAACACGACGCCGATGTTGCGCCGGATGTATGGAATTTTTCGCGGTTTCAGTTTCCCTATATTGAAGCCGTTCACCGAGATCTGGCCTTTGGTCGGCACTTCCTCGCGGTAGATCAGCTTCATGAACGTCGATTTGCCGGCGCCGGAAGGTCCGACAAGGTAGACGAATTCGTTGCGTTCGATGAGGACAGAGACGCCGCGGAGCGCATGGCTGCCGTCGGGATAGGTCTTCCAGACGTCCTGCATTTCGATCACAGTATCACTTCCTGTAGATGGCTAAAAAGTTCATTTCGACAGAAACGGCGGAATTCCTTTAAATTTGCGCCAAATTCCAAATTTAAGATTTCTAATTTTCGGGAGGCGGCGCCGGGAGCGGAGGCAATTCGGCGGCATTCGCTGTCGACATCTGCCGCGTGAAAAACGTTATGAAACCGGCGGGAAGCGCATAAACATGGAGGATGACCCTTGCGCGAGGTGATCCGGAATGCGAAAACTGCACTTCTGGTTGACTGCGGCGCTCGGCCTGCTGCTCCTCGTCACGGTTGTCTGGGGGCTGTCCCAGCTTTACGGCATGCGCTGATTGCAAAAAAAATCCCCGCCGCCAAACGGTATCACGGGCATCCGATCATCGGAATGCCGTTGGGGCAGGGGAGTTGGGATCCGGTTATTCGCTTTCGCCGTGCGCGGCCACCCAGGCGGCGGTCCGCTCGAGCTCCTGCTCGGCGCGGGCGATGGCGGCGATCACCTGCGGCTTCGCGGTTCCGCCGTAGACGTCGCGGGCGTTCACGACCGACTCCGGCTTCAGCACCTCATAGATGCGCTCGTCGAACAGCTCCGAGAATTGCCTGAACTCGTCCAGCGTCAGGTCGAGCAAGTATTTGCCGTTCCGAATGCAATACAGCACGGTCTTGCCGATCACTTCATGCGCCTGGCGGAACGGCATGCCCTTGCCGACGAGGAAATCGGCGATATCCGTCGCGTTGGAGAAGTCCTGATTGACCGCTTCGCGCATCCGGTCCTTGTTCACCGTCATCGTCGCGATCATCTGCGCGAACAGCTGCAGCGCGCCTTGCAGCGTGCGCACCGTGTCGAACATGCCTTCCTTGTCTTCCTGCATGTCCTTGTTGTACGCCAGCGGCTGCGACTTCAGCACGGTCAGGAGGCCGATCAGATGGCCGTAGACGCGGCCGGTCTTGCCGCGCACCAGCTCCGGCACGTCCGGATTCTTCTTCTGCGGCATGATGCTGCTGCCCGTGCAGAACGCGTCGTCGAGCTCGATGAACCGGAACTCCGTGCTCGACCAGAGAATCAGCTCTTCGCTGAGCCGCGACAGATGCATCATGATGAGGGAGGCATGGGCCAGAAACTCCACAATGAAATCGCGGTCGCTGACCGCGTCGAGGCTGTTCTCGTAGACCCGGTCAAACCCGAGCTGCTCGGCAACGAAGTGGCGGTCGATCGGGAACGTCGTTCCGGCGAGCGCGCCCGCGCCGAGCGGCAGCACGTTGATCCGCTTGTAGCTGTCCATCAGCCGCTCCGCGTCGCGGCCGAACATGGACACGTACGCCATCAGATGATGGGCGAACAGGATCGGCTGCGCCCGCTGCAGATGGGTGTAGCCCGGCACGATCGTATCCGTGTTCGCTTTCGCCTGATCAATCAGCGCCGACTGCAGCTTGTGCAGCAATTCGACAATCTCGACGACCCGGCGGCGGAGATACAGGTGCATGTCGGTCGCCACCTGGTCGTTCCGGCTGCGGCCGGTATGCAGTTTCCCGCCGGTCGGTCCGATCTCTTCGATGAGATGCTTCTCGATGTTCATGTGGATGTCTTCATCCGAAATCGAGAATTCGATCTCGCCCTTGCGGATCCGGTCGCGCACCTTGAGCAGCCCCTCGCGGATCGCCTCGGCGTCTTCCGCGGGAATGATGCCCTGCCGGCCGAGCATCGCCGCGTGGGCAAGGCTGCCTTCGATGTCCTCCTCGGCCAACTCCTTGTCGAACGTGATCGACGCCGTGTACTCTTCCACCAGCCGGTCCGTCTGCTTCGTGAACCGGCCGCCCCACAATTTGCTCACGACTGACACTCCTCATGCTCCCCTTGCGGGGGAATTGGTTCGCCTTGTTTCCCAAAAAAGAGGGCCGTCCTGGCCTCCGGGGCGTTGCCCCCGGCAAGCGGTCAGCCCTCTCAGGTTCAGCGCTGTTTCGCCTGCGCGGCAGCGGCGACCTTCAGCCGCAGCGCGTTGAGCCGGATGAACCCGGTCGCGTCGCCCTGGTCGTAGGCCTGCGTCGGGTCCGCTTCCATCGTCGCGATGTCCGGATTATACAGGCTGACCGGGCTCTTCAGGCCGGCGGCGATGACATTGCCCTTGTAGAGCTTCAGCCGGACCGTGCCGGTGACGTTCTTCTGGCTCTCCGTCACGAGCGCCTGGATCGCAAGCCGCTCGGGTGCGAACCAGAACCCGTTGTAGACGAGCGAAGCGTACTTCGGAATGAGCGAGTCGCGCAGATGCATCACTTCGCGGTCCATCGTCAGCGACTCCATCTTCCGGTGGGCGGTGAACAGGATCGTGCCGCCCGGCGTCTCGTACACACCGCGGCTCTTCATGCCGACGAACCGGTTCTCGACCATGTCGACGCGGCCGATGCCGTGCTTGCCGCCGAGTTCGTTCAGCTTCTCCATCACCTGCAGCGGCGTCATGCGCTCGCCGTTGATCGCGACGCAGTTGCCGGCCTCAAACTCGAGTTCGACGTATTCCGGCTCATCCGGCGCCTCTTCCGGCGACACGCTGAGCACGTACATGTCCCGGTTCGACGCGGCGCTCGCGTCGAACCACGGATCTTCGAGCATGCCGCTCTCGAAGCTGATGTGCAGCAGATTGCGGTCCATCGAGTACGGCTTCGAGGCGGTGGCCTTCACCGGAATGCCGTGCTTCTCGGCGTAGGCGATCATCTCCGCCCGGCCCGGGAACTGCTCGCGGAACGCCTCGATGCGCCACGGCGCGATGACCTTGATATCCGGCGCGAGCGAAGCCGCCGTCAGTTCGAAGCGCACCTGGTCGTTGCCCTTGCCGGTCGCGCCGTGCGCGATCGCCGTCGCGCCCTCCGCCCGGGCGATCTCGACCATCCGCTTCGCGATGAGCGGACGGGCGATGGACGTGCCGAGCAGATATTGCCCTTCATAGAGCGCTCCCGCCTGGAACATCGGGAAGATGAAGTCGCGCGCGAATTCTTCGCGCAGGTCGTCGATGTACACCTTCGATGCGCCGGTCGCGAAGGCTTTCTCCTCGAGACCGTCCAGTTCTTCCTTCTGGCCGATGTCGGCCGTGAAGGCGATGATTTCCGCGTCGTAGGTTTCTTTCAGCCACTTCAGGATGACTGACGTATCGAGCCCGCCGGAGTAGGCGAGCACGATTTTCTCCTTGGCCATATCAGATTTCCGCTCCTTGTCGAAAATGAATCACGCCATGATGGCGGCCATGATCGCCTTCTGCGCGTGCAGCCGGTTCTCGGCTTCGTCGAAGACGATCGAATGCTTGCCGTCGATCACGCCCGGGCTCACTTCTTCGCCGCGGTGCGCCGGCAGGCAGTGCATGAAGACGAAGTCGGGCTTCGCGTACTGCACCAGTTCCTCGTTCACCTGGTAACGGGCGAACGCCTTCGCCCGCTCCTCCTGCTCCGCCTCGAAGCCCATGCTCGCCCAGACGTCGGTGTAGACGACATCGGCGTCTTCGATCGCTTCGCGAGGCTCGCGCACGACACGGATCGATGCGCCCGTCTCGCTGCACGTCTCCTGCATCTGCCGGATCAGCTCGGCATCGGGCTCATAGCCTTCCGGCGACGCGACGGACATGTGCAGGCCAAGCTTGGCGGCGCCGACGAGCAGCGAGTGAACCATGTTGTTGCCGTCGCCGATGTAGGCGATCTTCAGCCCTTCGAGCCGGCCCTTGTGCTCGAGGATCGTCTGGTAATCGGCCAAGGCCTGGCACGGATGGGCATAGTCGGTCAGCCCGTTGATGACCGGAATCGTCGCGGTCCGCGCCAGCTCGATGACCGTGCGGTGCGCGTACGTGCGGATCATGATGCCGTCCAGATAGCGCGACATCGTCTGCGCCGTGTCCGAGATCGTCTCGCCGCGGCCGAGCTGCAGATCGTTCCGGCTCAGGAACAGGGCGTATCCGCCGAGCTGGTACATGCCGACCTCGAACGAGACGCGCGTGCGGGTCGACGATTTCTCGAAGATCATGCCCAGCGTCTTGCCCTTGAGCGGCTGGTACACTTCTCCGGCTTTAGACTTACGCTTCAGTTCAATCGCCAGATCGATCAGCCAGCGGATCTCTTCCGGCTTGAAATCGGCGAGTGCGAGAAAATCTCGCCCTTTGAGCGAAGCGGCAATCTCTTCGTTGAGCAGATTCGGCATCTCATCCATCACTCCTTCTGAATGCGAGCGCCCGTGCGCGCCGCTTACGATTGCGCGGCCGCCGCCTGTCCGGTCAGCACGCCGGCCAGAATGTCGACGGCATGGTCGATCTCTTCGCGGGTCACGAGCAGGTTCGGCAGCAGCCGGATCACGTTCGGTCCGGCCGTTACGACGAGCAGGCCGCGGCGGTGGATTTCCGACACGAATCCGGCGACCGGTTCGGCGCATTCGATGCCGACGATCAACCCCAGCCCGCGCACTTCGCGCACGATCGGGCTGCCCGCCAGCTTCTCCTTAAGCCGTGACTTGAGGTATTCGCCGGATTCCGCGGCGCGCTGCGGCGCGTTCTCGGCGAGCATCGTCTCGATCGTCGCCTTCACCGCGGCCATCGCGATCGGCGTGCCGCCGAACGTCGAGGCGTGGCTGCCCGGGCCGAACGCCTCGGCGAGCCCCGACTTCGCCAGCATTGCGCCGACCGGGAAGCCGCTGCCAAGCCCCTTCGCCAGCGTGAAAATATCCGGCTCGATGCCGTAATGCTGGAACGCGAACAGTTTGCCCGTGCGGCCCATGCCGGTCTGCACCTCGTCGACGATGAGGAGCAGACCGTGCGCTTCGCACAGTCGTACGATCGTCTTCACGAATGCAGGATCGACCGTGATGATGCCGCCTTCCGCCTGCACCATCTCGAGCATGATCGCCGCCGTCTTGTCCGTGATCGCTTCGCGCAGCGCCTGCTCGTCATGCATCGGCACGGTGACAAAGCCCGGCGGCAGCGGATCGAAGCCGTCCTTCACCTTGTCCTGCCCCGTCGCCGTCAGCGTGGCGAGCGTGCGGCCGTGGAACGACTGCTTGAATGTAATGATTTCATAACGTCCGTTCTTCAGCACATTCTTGTTGTATCTACGCGCCAGCTTGATCGCCGCTTCGTTCGCCTCCGCGCCGGAGTTGCAGAAGAAGACGGCGCCCGCATGGCTGTTTTCCGTCAGCAGTCGGGCCGCTTCTTCCTGTCCCGGGATGCCGAACAGGTTCGACACGTGCCACAGCTCGTCAAGCTGCTTCACGAGCGCTTCCTTCACCTGCGCCGGCACGTGCCCGAGGTTCGTCACCGCCAGCCCGCACATGAAATCGAGATACTTGTTCCCTTGATCGTCCCACAGCCAGCTGCCCTGCCCCTTGACGAGCGCGATCGGGAATCTGGCGTATGTCGGGAACAACGCGCTTGCCGCGCCCTCCGTTCCTTGCGCTCCGCTCATTCGCCGCGCCACCTTTCAAAGATTTATTTGGAATGATCCCCGTTCAGGACTTCACGATGCGCGTGCCGACGCCGCCTTCGCGCACCGCACGGGCGAACGCGCCCGGTTCGGCGCCGCCGATGATGACGACTTCGCGCACGCGCCCCTGGATGCATTGCACGGCCGATTTCACCTTCGGGATCATGCCGCCGTAGATTTCGCCGGTCGCAATCATCTCGTCGATCTCCGCCGTCGTCACGGACGGCAGCACCCGCTTCTCGCCGTCAATCGTGCGCAAGATGCCGGGCACGTCGGTGACGACGATCATCCGATCGACGCCGAGCTGCGACGCGACGGCGCCCGCCGCCGTGTCGGCGTTGATGTTGTAGCGCTGCCCGCTATCGTCGATGCCGATCGGCGCGATGACCGGGATGTAGCCCATCGCCATGACGCCTTCGATGATCTCGGCGTTCACGCCGGTTACGTCGCCGACGAAGCCGATCTCGTCAGCGTTGGCAACCGGCCGGGCCTGGATCAGCAGGCCGTCGGTGCCGGAGAGGCCGAGCGCCTTCGCGCCGCTTGACTGGATCCTGCGCACAATTTCCTTGTTGATCCGGCCCGCCAGCACCATCTCGACGACATCGAGCGTCGCCTCGTCCGTCTTGCGCAAGCCGTTCACGAACTCGGACTCGATGCCGAGACGGCCAAGCATCTCCGAAATGGCCGGACCGCCGCCGTGCACGATGACGGGACGGTATCCGTCTTCCTGGAGCCCGCGCAGGTCGTCGAAGAAAGAATCAGGCAAAGCGGCGAGCGTGCTGCCGCCGCATTTCATCACAAACCGTTCTTGTCCCATCGCCTCAATCGTTCCTTCCCGTCAAGTCCGGTATGCGGCGTTGATCCGCACGTAATCGTACGTCAGGTCGCAGCCCCAGCCGACCGCCCGGCCTTCGCCCATGTTCAGGTTGACGTCGATCCGGACGGTGTCGCCTTTCAGATAGGCGAGCGCCTCGTCCTCATCGAACGGCACAGGCCGGGACTGCTCCAGTACCTTGATGGGTCCGAGCGAAATGTCGATCGTCGCCGGATTGATCGGACGCCCGGCGCGGCCGACCGCCGCGATGATGCGGCCCCAGTTCGCGTCGGCCCCGAAAACGGCCGATTTGACAAGCGACGAACCGATGACCGTTTTCGCAATCGCACGGGCGTCGTCGTCGCTCGCCGCGCCGGCGATGCATGCTTCGATCAGCTTCGTCGCGCCTTCGCCGTCGCGGGCGATCGCCTTCGCCAGCACTTCGCACACATGGGTGAACGCCGCGGCGAACTTGCTCCAGTCGGGATGATCCGGCGCAAGTTCCGCATTGCCGGCCAGCCCGCTCGCCATCGCGACGACCATGTCGTTCGTGCTCGTGTCGCCGTCGACGGTGATCATGTTGAACGTCACGTCTGTCGCCTGCCGCAGCAGCGCCTGCAGCGCCTCGCCGCCGATGTTGGCGTCGGTCGTAATGAAGCCGAGCATCGTCGCCATATTCGG
The DNA here is from genome assembly GCF_000227705.2 of Thermobacillus composti KWC4. Classification (GTDB taxonomy): domain Bacteria; phylum Bacillota; class Bacilli; order Paenibacillales; family Paenibacillaceae; genus Thermobacillus; species Thermobacillus xylanilyticus. The sequence goes on along the minus strand of NC_019897.1, from coordinate 202,592 downwards.
ATGAATCATGCCCGAACCCTTCGCCGCGCCCGCCACATGGACGGTCCTGCCGCCCACGTCGAGCTTCACGCACACCGTTTTTTTCACGAGGTCGGTGGTCAGGATCGCCTGGCAGAACGCTTCCGCGCCTTCGGCATCCCCGCTCAGCTTCGCCGGCATTTCGGCAATGCCGGAGCGGACGCAATCCATCTTGAGCCGCTCGCCGATGACGCCGGTCGACGCGACCGCGACCTGATGCGGCGGAACGCCGAGGGTCCGCGCGAACGTCTCCTGCATCTCGCGCGCGTCGGCTTCGCCCGCCTCTCCGGTGCAGGCGTTCGCGTTGCCGCTGTTGACGAGCACGGCGCGCAGCCGGCCTTCCTTCCCGAGCCCTTCGCGCGTCACCTTGAGCGGCGCCGCCTGGATCTGGTTCGTCGTGTAGACGGCGGCGGCCGCCGCCGGCACTTCGCAGACGATGGCGCCGAGGTCATTGCGGTCCGTCTTCTTCAGGCCGCAATGCAGACCGCCGGCCCTGAAGCCGATCGGCGTCGTAATGGAGCCGTTCGGCACGGCCTCGAATGGCAACTCTTGTCCCATGTTCGTATCGTGGTCTCCTTGCAGGATCATAGATTTTGAGGAATAAGGGCATGCGCTTGTCACGGATACACCGGCACGAAGTTCAGACCGAGCCCTTCGTCCCAGCCCATGCGCAGGTTCAGGTTCTGGATCGCCTGTCCGGCCGCGCCCTTCACGAGGTTGTCGATAACCGAAACGATCGTGACGCGCCCCGTCCGCTCATCGACGGCGAAGCCGATGTCGCAGTAGTTGGAGCCGTACACTTCCTTCGTCGCGGGGAGCGCGCCTTCCGGACGCACGCGCACGAACCGGCGGTTCTCGTAGTAGCTTCGGTACAGGTCGATGAAATCCCGCTGCGTGCGGCCGCCCGCCACAGTCGCGTACATCGTCGCCATAATGCCGCGCGTCATCGGCACGAGATGGGTCGTGAACGTGACCGTCACCTCATGGCCCGCGACGCGGGTGAGCGCCTGCTCAATCTCGGGGATATGTTGATGCTGGTTCACTTTGTAAGCCTTGAAGTTCTCGTTGATTTCCGCATAATGGGTTCCGAGGCTTGCGCCGCGGCCCGCGCCGGATACGCCGGACTTCGCGTCGATGATGATCGTCGCCGGGTCGATGAACCCCGCCTGCACGGCCGGCACGAGCCCGAGCAGCGAAGCCGTCGGGTAACAGCCCGGGTTCGAGATGAGCCGCGCATCGCGCACATCTTCGCCGAACACTTCGGCGAGCCCGTAGACGGCGCGCTCCAGCCACGCCGGATCGGCAGCCGGCTTCTTGTACCACGCTTCATAAATCTGCGGCGATTTCAGCCGGAAGTCGCCGGAGATGTCGATCACGTCCAGTCCGGCCTCCAGCATCTCCGGCGCCAGTTTCGCAGCAACGCCCGCCGGCGTCGCGAGAAACACGACGTCCGCTTTCCTCGCGAGCGATGCCGGGTCGATCGCTTCCAGCACATCCGTGCGGATTTCCGTCAAATGCGGATATCCGGCCGCAAGCGGTTCACCCGCGCTGGACGACGACAGCACCGCGGCAATCTCGACCTTCGGATGGGCCTCCAGCAGCCGGATCAGCTCCACGCCGCCATAGCCGGTCGAGCCGACGATCGCCGCCCTGATCTTCGTTTCCATCTGTCCGTTCCTCTCCCATTCGTATGCTGACTTCCCCATTCTACACCATGGCGGCAGCGGAATAAATAGCGCACAAGTCTGTATCATTATACAACGAGTTACATGAAAATACAACGATGCATTGCCAGCAGAAAAATATACTAGTTTGTTATTAATGGTATAATAATGTCTTGTTACATGGCGGTAATACGTTTTATAATATACTCAAATATTATTTTAAGTATATTTTCTTGAAATGGGGGATCCGAATGGCGATTGTGGAACTGGACCGGTTGACGAAGCGGTACGGGAAGCGGCGGGGCATTGAGGGACTGTCCTTTACCATTGAAGAGGGAGAAATTTTCGGCTTCATCGGTCCGAACGGCGCGGGCAAAAGCACGACGATCCGCATTCTGCTCAATCTGATCCGCCCCACGGCGGGATCGGCCAGGGTGTTCGGCAAAGATGTCGTGCGTCAGTCCCTGGACATTCGGCGCGAGACGGGTTACCTGCCGAGTGAAGTGCACTATTACGACGATATGAGAGCGGTGGATCTCCTGCGCTATTCCGCCGGCTTCTACGGGAAATTGGATGAAAACCGCATGCGGCATCTGGCGGAGCGGCTTGATCTGGATCTGTCGCGCAAAATCGCGGATCTCAGTTTCGGCAACCGGAAGAAGGTCGGCATCATCCAGGCGCTTCTGCATCGTCCGCGGCTGCTTATTCTCGACGAGCCGACCGGCGGGCTCGACCCGCTCATGCAGCATGCGTTTTTTGAACTGTTGAAGGAGGAACAGGAACGGGGAGCGACGATTTTCTTCTCTTCCCACATTCTCAGCGAAGTGCAGCGGATGTGCGGACGCGTCGCCATCATCCGGGACGGCCGGCTCGTCCGGGTGGAATCGGTGAGCGGGCTGATCCGGAGCAGCTACAAAACGGTGATGGTTACCTTTCCCGCGGATGTCCGGCCGCAGCCGGTGCGTGAAACCGATCTTCCCGGCATCATCCGGCAGGACATCAGCGGCAGCGTCCTGACGCTGCTCTTCAGCGGCAACGTCCGCGACCTGCTGGACTATGCCCGGCGCCTTCCCATAACGGACATCCACATCGGGGAGCCGTCGCTGGAGGAAATTTTCATGCACGAATACAAGACGGACCAGGAAGGGGCGTGAAGCGGATGATTTACAGACGGGAACTCCTGAGCAATGTGAAAAGCCTCGTCATTTGGAGCGCGGTTCTGGGCGGGCTGGTGCTGATGATGATGAGCGTGTATCCGCCCTTCGCCGAGGATGCGCAGACGGCGGAAGAGATGCTGAACGTGTTCCCCGAGCCGCTCGCCAAAGTGTTCGGCATGGACACCTTGAATCTGGGCACGTATACAGGCTTCTACGGCGTAGAAGTGCACCTGATCAACACGCTGGTCGGCAGCGTGTACGCGGCGCTGCTTGCGGCGGGCATGCTGGCGAAGGAGGAAAACGATCATACCGCCGAGTTCCTGCTCTCCAAGCCGGTCACCCGAATTGAGGTGACGGGTCAGAAGCTGGCCGCCGTGCTCACCAACCTGTTCGTGCTGAATGCTGTCATCACCGCGGTCAGCTTCGCCTGCACGGGGTTTGCGCCATGTGAGCCTGTTCTCCTTCACGGACGCGGCCGCCATCGTGGAAAACGGCGGACTGGACGCGCCCTGCGCGGCGGTCATGGTGCTGGTCAGTCTCTTGTGCGCCTTAGGAGCCATCGGGTATTATCACAACAAAGACATTGCCGGCTGAGACAACCTGAAGGCCGCGGAATGCCGAAGACGGGAGACGTGGGTTGGATTTGAAACGGAACAAACGGGAGCAGATTCTGGAGAAGGCGACGGAACTCTTTTTTGCCCGGGGGGTTGCCGACGTCAGCATGGATGACATCGCTGCCGCCGTCCCGGCCGCCAAAATGACGATCTACAAATATTTTCAAAGCAAGGACCGGCTGGTCGGCGCGGTGATGGAACGCTATGTGCGGGAACAGCACGAGATCATGAACCGGAAGATCGAGGAAAGCCCGGACACCTTGTCGGCCCTCGCGTCGATCCTCGATTACCGGAACATGCCTGTCGTGCCCGAGCGGTTCATCCGGGAAAGCCTGGAGCTGTATCCGCAGATCACAGCGGACTTGCTGCACTATTACCGGGAGCACATGCACGACCAGCTGCGCGACCTGATCGTGCGCGGCCAGGAGGAAGGCGTCATCCGCAAGGAACTGTCCCCCCACATCCTGATGGTGTACATGCAGGGCGTCACCGAGTTTTTCGCCCGGCCCGACGTGCTGGCCCAGTTCCACGATTTGCGGCTGCTCGGCGAGCAGTTCCGCACAATGTTCCTGTACGGCATCGCCGCGCCGAATGATTGGTCCGCCCAACCGTAGAAGTGGTTAAATCCGAACGAACAGCAAGCCGCCCGGTGAGCGTCCGGGCGGCTGGTCGTCATGCCATATGTTTCGTAATGTATTCGAGACGATCGACACGGAGTTTCAACGCATCGATCTCAAAACGGTCGGCTTCCAGTTTGCGTGAGTGCATGCTGGTATAGCGCGCAATCAGTTCGATCTGCTTCTCTTCGATATTGTCAAACCGGCGGTTCATTTCCTGACGAAGCTCATCGACATCCGAACGAAGCCTGCCGGTCTCCGAACGAAGTTCGTCAACATCCGCGCGCAAACCATCCATCTTCGACTCGAACCCGTCCATCCTCGACTCAAGTCCGCCGATCCTTGTCTCGAGCCCATCCATCCTCGACTCAAGTCCGTTTACCTTCGACTCGAGTCCGTCCATCCTTGACTCAAGTCGGTCCATCCTTGACTCAAGTCCGTCCATCCTTGACTCAAGTCGGTCCATCTTCGACTCGAGCCCGCCGATCCTTGTCTCAAGTCCGTCTACCTTCGACTCGAGTCCATCGATCCTTGATTCGAGACCATCCACCTTCACCCGAAGTTCGCCGACTTCCGAACGAAGTCCGCCGATGTCTTCGCGGATCCGGCTTTCCATCTGCGCGAGCGCTTGAAGAATGCTGCTTTCCATAGGCTCCGATCCATCCTCCCGATTTGCTTCAGGTTATGGAACGGATCGCGGCGCGCGGCCTGGGGCAATGGGCAACCGCAGATCACGGGGCAGTTCCACGACGATTATATCATGGATGGTCGAATCGAAGGATTAAAATTTACGAATCTTGCCGGATCTGGCTGCGCAGATAAGCGTCGATGAAGCCGTCGATCTCCCCGTCCATCACCGCTTGCACGTTGCCGGTCTCGTATTGGGTGCGATGGTCCTTCACCATGCTGTACGGATGGAAGACGTAGGAGCGGATCTGGTTCCCCCACGCGATGTCCGTCTGTTCGCCGCGAATGGCCGCCAGTTCTTTCCGCTGCTCTTCGATCTTCAGCTCGTACAGCTTCGAACGGAGCATCTTCATCGCCCGCTCGCGGTTCTGGATCTGCGAGCGTTCCGACTGGCACGCGACGATGATGCCGGTCGGGATATGGGTGATCCGGACCGCCGATTCCGTCTTGTTGACGTGCTGGCCGCCGGCGCCGCTCGAGCGGTACGTGTCGATCTTCAGATCCTCCGGCCGGATTTCGATCTCGACGTCGTCGTCAATCTCCGGCACGACGTCGCAGGAGACGAACGATGTATGGCGTCTGCCGGACGCGTCGAACGGCGAAATGCGGACGAGCCGGTGGACACCTTTTTCCGCTTTCAGATAGCCGTACGCGTTATACCCCCGGATGAGGATCGACACGCTTTTGATGCCGGCTTCGTCGCCGGGCAGATAGTCGAGCACTTCCACCTTGAAGCCGCGCTTTTCCGCCCATCGGGTGTACATCCGGTAGAGCATTTGCGCCCAGTCCTGCGACTCGGTGCCGCCGGCGCCCGGGTGCAGTTCGAGGATCGCGTTCAGCCGGTCATACGGCTGGTTCAGCAGAAGCTGCAGCTCGAAATCGCCGATGTCGCGGACGAGCTTGGCCACGCCTTCCGCCAGTTCGGCTTCCAGCGACTCGTCGCCTTCTTCTTCCGCCAACTCGAGCAGCGTCTCGAGATCCGCATGATCGCCCGTCAGCCGGTTGTAGGTTTCGACGACGGACTTCACCGCGTTGAGCTCGGCAATCAGTTTCTGCGCCCGGTCATTGTCATCCCAGAAATCGGGCGCCGTCATCTTCTCTTCATAATCGGCAATGATCTCCTGCTTGAGATCCAAGTCAAAGAGACCCCCTGAGTGCTTGGAGCCGCTTCGCCATCTCGCGCAGGTCTTGTTTGACGCTTGCGTCAATCATGGTTCGCTGGTCACCTCAAATTTGAAAATTTCCGCCGCAGATCAAACGTTCGATCCGTGGCAATGTTTGTACTTCTTGCCGCTGCCGCAAGGGCACGGGTCATTGCGTCCGACCCGCTGCTCGGCGCGCCGGATCGGTCGCCGCTGCGTCTCGCGATTGCTGCCGCCGCCGGTCTCCGTCTGGCCTTTGGCGACTTCCTGGCGCTGGACGTTGCTCTCGACGTGCGCCTTCATAATATACTTCGTGACTTCTTCCTGGATGTTCTCGACCATTTCGCGGAACATCTCGAAGCCCTCGAACTGGTATTCGCGCAGCGGATCGGTGCCGCCATACGCCCGCAGGTGGATGCCCTGCCGGAGCTGGTCCATCGCATCGATATGGTCCATCCACTTGCTGTCGACGGCGCGCAGCACGACGACTTTCTCGAACTCGCGCATCGTCTCCTCGCCGATCTGCTGCTCGCGCTCGTCATAGAGCTTGCGCACTTCCTCCATAAGGAACTCGACGATCGATTCTTTCTCCCGGCCCTCGAGATCCTCACGCTTGATCGTGCCTTCCTTGAGGAAAGTGGCGTGCGCGTAATCGACGATCGCATCCAGGTTCCATTCTTCCGGGATGTCCTCGTCGGCGCAGTGCGCCTCGACGATCCGCTCGACGACCGGCCGGATCATGTCGAAGACATGCTCGCGGATATTGTCCGCGAACAGCACTTCGCGGCGCTGCTTGTAGATGATCTCCCGCTGCTGATTCATGACGTCGTCGTACTGGAGGACGATCCGGCGCGTATCGAAGTTGCTGCCTTCCACCCGTTTCTGGGCGGATTCGATGGCCCGCGATACCAGCTTGCTCTCGATCGGCTCATCCTCGCTGAAGCCCAGGCGGTCCATCATCCCCATAATATTCTCGGAACCGAAGCGGCGCATCAGTTCATCATCCAGCGCCAGGTAGAACTGCGACGAACCCGGGTCGCCCTGCCGGCCCGCACGGCCGCGGAGCTGGTTGTCGATCCGCCGGCTCTCGTGCCGTTCCGTACCGATGATATGCAGCCCGCCGAGCTCCGCCACGCCTTCGCCGAGCAGAATGTCGGTGCCGCGGCCGGCCATGTTCGTCGCGATCGTCACGGCGCCCCGCTGTCCGGCGCGGGCGATGATCTCGGCTTCCTCCGCGTGGTACTTGGCATTCAGCACCTTGTGCGGAATGCCGCGGCGCTTCAGCATCTCGGACAGCTTCTCCGAATTCTCGATCGAGACGGTGCCGACCAGCACCGGCTGCCCGTTCTGGTGCCGTTTGACGATCTCTTCCACGACCGCCTTGAACTTCGCGTTTGCCGTCTTGTACACGATGTCCGGCATATCGACCCGGATCATCGGCTTGTTCGTCGGCACCTGCACGACATCGAGGCCATAGATCTTCTTGAATTCTTCCTCTTCCGTCTTGGCCGTGCCGGTCATGCCCGCGAGCTTGCGGTACATGCGGAAGTAGTTCTGGAACGTGATCGTCGCGAGCGTCATGCTCTCGTTCTGCACCTTGAGCTGTTCCTTCGCCTCGATCGCCTGGTGCAGCCCGTCGCTGTAGCGGCGGCCGGCCATCAGACGGCCGGTGAACTCGTCGACAATGATGACTTCGCCGTCCTGCACGACGTAGTCGACGTCACGCTTCATGATGGCGTGAGCCTTCAGCGCCTGCTGAACGTGGTGGTTGAGCGTCACGTTCGCGTGGTCGAACAGGTTGTCGATGCCGAAGGCGCGCTCCGCTTTCTCGACGCCCGCTTCCGTCAGCGTGACGGAGCGCATCTTCACGTCGATGGTGTAATCTTCTTCTTCCTTCAGCGTCCGGACAAATCGGTCCGCGGCGTAGTACAGTTCGGTCGACTTCGCCGCCTGGCCGGAAATGATGAGCGGCGTCCGCGCCTCGTCGATCAGGATCGAATCGACTTCGTCAATGATCGCGAAGTTGAGCGGCCGCTGCACCATCTGTTCCTTGTACAGCACCATGTTGTCGCGCAGGTAGTCGAAGCCGAACTCGTTGTTCGTGCCGTACGTGATGTCGGCATTGTACGCTTCCTGCTTCTGCGCGTGCGTCAGGCCGTGCAGATTGCAGCCGACGGTCAGGCCGAGGAACTGGTAGATCTGCCCCATCATCGTGCTGTCCCGCTGGGCCAGGTAGTCGTTGACCGTGACCACGTGCACGCCCTTGCCTTCCAGCGCGTTCAGGTACGCGGCAAGCGTCGCGACGAGCGTCTTGCCTTCTCCTGTCTTCATCTCGGCAATCTTGCCTTCGTGCAGCACCATGCCTCCGATCAGCTGGACGTCGAAATGCCGCATGCCGAGCGTCCGCTTGGACGCTTCTCGCACGGCCGCGAACGCCTCCGGCAGCAGATCGTCGAGCGTCTCTCCCCGGGAGAGCCTCTCCTTGAACTCGTCCGTCTTCCCGCGGAGCTGCTCGTCCGACAGCCTGGCGAAATCCGGCTCCAAGGCGTTGATGCGCTCAACGGTCTTCAGGCACCGTTTGATCTCACGCTCGTTGGCGTCGCCGAATATTTTCTTCACAAGACCGAGCATGGCGTGAGAGCCCCTTTCGTCTGTCAACTCATAAAAACAATTGTAACAGTTCGGCGGAAGCGTGGCAAACCCGTCCGCCGCCCGGGCCGGATATCAGAAAAGCCGGCCCTTCAGGGCCGGCCGCAATCCTGGATGATCAAACCATCAACCTTGTTCAATGAGTCCGTATTTGCCGTCATGGCGGCGGTAAACGACATTGACTTCCTTCGTTTCATCGTTGATGAAGACGAAGAAGTTGTGACCGAGCAGATTCATCTGCAGAATCGCTTCGTCCACATCCATCGGCTTCAGCGTGTGCCGCTTCGTGCGGACAACTTCGAAAGCGTCGTCTTCCTCGGCTTCGGCAACGGTGACCGCGCCGGCCGAATCTTCCGTGAACAACGCTTTCAATCCCCGGTCCTGGCGGAGTTTGCGGTTCACGCGGGTCTTGTGCTTGCGAATTTGGCGCTCGAGCTTGTCCACGACCAGATCGATCGCCGCGTACATGTCGTCATGCCGCTCTTCTGCCCGGAGCAGCACGCCCGGAAGCGGAATGGTCACTTCGACGACATGCTTGTTCTTGATGACGGAGAGCGTGACTTGTGCGTCTGAGGCAAGAGGCGCCTCGAAATACTTGTCCAGCCGGGACAGCTTTTTCTCGGCGTAATCCCTCAGTGCTTCCGTTACGGGCAATTGTCGGCCACGGATGTTGAACCTCATATCGCACTCCTCCTTATCTGACCTGATTTCATTGTAGCACATCGGCCCAGGCATTTACAAAAACTTGACACTCTTTTTCGTGAATAATTTTTGAATTTTTCGTATTTTTAGACCAGTAATATGGCGCTTATCGGGATTCGGGCGAACCGGTTTCGGCCGGTATGGCCGAAAGGTCCGCCAAACAATGAAACCCCCGGATGAAACCGGGGGTACGGGGCCTTGGTCAACGTCTGACAGTTCGATTCACGTTTAGGACAGCTTAACGACGTTGGCTGCTTGTGGACCGCGTGCGCCTTGAACGATGTCGAACTCGACGGCTTGGCCTTCCTCGAGCGTCTTGAAACCTTCGGCCTGGATCGCGGAGAAGTGAACGAATACGTCGCCGCCTTCCTCCGTCTCGATGAATCCATAGCCTTTTTCCGCGTTAAACCACTTTACTCTTCCTTGCATCAAACACACATTCCCTTCGTGTTCATATGGCTGTGAGGCGACACGGTTTTATCATGGCCCACAACTTGACTATACACTCAGGGGAAATGAAAGTCAAACATTTTTTGAAAGCGAATTCATTCCGGGCTTTTCCGCCGCTTCCTGTCATTGACGAACAAAAAGTTCCCAAACGTCTTGGACGGCGTCAATGACATCCTGCACATCCCGATCGGTCATACGCGGAAAGATCGGCAGAGACATGGATGACGCGTAATATGATTCAGCGTTCGTGCAGACAATACCGCTGTAGCCGATCGACCGGTAATAAGGCTGCCAATATACGGGAATATAATGGACGTTCACGCCGATGTTCCGTTCACGCAGCGCTTCGAAAATAGCCCGTCGGTCGGCGTGGAACTTCGGGAGATCCCAGCGGAGGATGTACAGATGCCAACTGGACTCCGCCGACGGATGCTGCCAGGGCGTGACCAGTCCATCCATTTCCGAAAAAGCCGCATTATATGCGGACGCAATCTCCCGCCGGCGCGCGATAAACTTATCCAGCTTGTCCATCTGCGAGTGGCCGAGCGCCGCCTGGATGTCGGTCATCCGGTAATTGAATCCGAGGGCGTGCATCTCGTAATACCATGGGCCGTCGAAGCTTTGCAACATGTCCGGATCGCGCGTCATGCCGTGATTGCGGAAGAGGATCAGCTTACGGTAATATTCCTCGTAGTCTGTGACAATCATGCCGCCCTCTCCCGTCGTGATATGCTTGACGGGATGGAAGCTGAACATCGTCATGTCACCAAGCGTGCCGACCTTTCGGCCGCCGTAGGACGCGCCAAGCGAGTGGGCCGCATCGTGAATTACGACCAGACCGCGGTCGCGGGCGAGCATGACGATCCGATCCATCTCGGCCGGCTGTCCGGCAAGATCGACAGGAATGATCGCTTTCGTCGCCGGCGTGATCCGTTCGGCGGCACGGTCCGGATCCAGGTTGTAAGTGCGCGGGTCGATGTCCGCGAACACCGGCCGGCCGCCCATGTACAGCACACAATTGCTGCTCGCGAGGAAGGTGATCGGTGTCGTGATGACTTCGTCACCCGGTCCGATCCCCGCCGCGAAGCAGGCGCCGTGGAGCGCCGCAGTGCCGTTCGCGAAGGCGACCGCATATTTAGCGCCGACATAATCGGCGACTTTGCGTTCGAACCGTTCGATCGCAGGCCCCTGGGTAATGTAGTCGCTCTCGAGCACCGCGCGGACGGCGGCCATGTCGTCTTCATCCAGCCATTGCTTGCCGTAAGGAAGCAGCGTGGTACGGCGTGCGCGTTTGTCGCCGTCATATGACATGTGGCGGTCGTCTCCTTTCAAGCCGGTGGCAAAATGATCCCTGCCGACGTCAAATCAGGTCTGTCGAACGGATCCATTCCTCCGTCCGGCGGATGCCTTCCTCCAGACTGATCTGCGGCTCCCAGCCTAGAAGCCGCTTCGCCTTGCCGTAGTTGCAGAGCAATTTCTGGATCTCACTTTGCGGATGGATATGCTCGACGTGCCGGATTCGGCTCTCATCCTGCACAATAAGCTTCGCCAGATCGTTGATGGCGATATCCCGGCCGAGCCCGGCGTTCACAACCTCGCCGTTCACCTTGTCTGAATAGCCCGCTTCGACGACGAACCGCGCGCAGTCCTCGACGTAGAGCAGATCGCGCGTCTGCGTGCCGTCGCCGTAGATCTTGAGTTCCTTGCCGTCCAGCTTGTTCTTGATGAAGATCGCGACAACGCCGCCTTCGCCGCCCGTTTTCTGGAAAGGACCGTACGTGTTGAACGGACGGATGACGACCGCCGGCAAGCCGTAGGCGTGCCAGTAGGACAGCACCATGTTCTCGGCGGCGATCTTGCTGCCCGCGTAGGGCGATGCCGGCTTCAGCGGATGCTCTTCGGTGATGCCGCCTTCGTCGGTACAGCGGTCGTATACCATGCACGTGCTCATGAAGACGATCTTGACGTTGTGGCGGCGGCACTGCTCCAACACGTAGAAGGTGCCGATGGTGTCGTTGTTGAACGTCGTGCGCGGGTCGTCGATCGAATCCTGCACATTGATGGACGCGCCGAGGTGGTAACAGATGTCGAAGCGATTGCCGACGAACAGGTCAGACAGAATCGACTCGTTCAGAATTGAGCCCTTGATGAACGCCCGAAATCCGGGATGTTCGCGGAATTCGGCGATGTTCGCCTCCCTCCCGTTCGACAGATCGTCGAGCACCCAGACATGGTGCCCGTCGTCAAGCAGCCTCTTCAGCACCCAGCGGCCGATGAAACCGGCGCCGCCGGTAAGGAGGATGTTCATGATTCCATTTCCTTTCTTAATTTAAATTTTGCTCTTAACCGAACAGATCCCACGACAACGGCGTACCTTTTGCAATATCCCTTGCAGCTTTTTTGCCCAACACAACGTCCAGGTATTTGGGCGGCAAGCCGTAACCCGGGCGGATCGCACGAATATTCTTTACCGTAAACGGTTCACCCGCTTTCACATCCTCAACCACATAAAGCGATCGCCGGAATATCATGGACGATTTTTCTTGTTTCGTCGAACCATACGCAACCTTACCCAATGCCTGCCATGCCCGTTCTGTCTCTTCCACCAACATGGTCATTTCATGGGGCTCCAACGAGAACTGTGAATCCACTCCGCCGTCAGCGCGACGAAGCGTAAAATGTTTCTCAATTACCGTCGCGCCAAGCGCAACGGCCGCCACGGCCACTCCCACTCCCAGGGTGTGATCAGACAACCCCACTTCGCATTCGAACAATTCCCGCATGTGAGGGATCGTTCGAATATTGCTGTTTTCCGGCGAGGCCGGATAAGAACTGGTACACTTGAGCAGCACGATGTCCTGACAACCTGCATCGCGGGCAGTCTGAACCGCATCATGCAGTTCCCCGATCGTCGCCATTCCGGTTGAAATGATCAGCGGTTTTCCCGTTTTCGCGACCCGCCGTATCAATGGCAAATCAATATTTTCGAACGATGCGATTTTGTATGCCGGCACATCCAGCGTTTCCAGATAATCGACCGCGCTCTCGTCAAACGGCGTGGAGAAACAGATCAGCCCGAGTTCCCTGCATCGGCGCATGATCGGTTCATGCCATTCCCAAGGGGTGTAAGCTTCCTGATACAAATCATAGAGACTCCGGCCTTTCCAGGGACTGTTCTCGTCCCGGATGTAAAATTCGCCACTGGACAGGTTCAAGGTCATCGTATCAGCGGTATAAGTCTGCAATTTCAAAGCGTGTGCTCCCGACCGGGCCGCGGCTTCCACAATTTCGAGCGCCCGCTCCAACGACTGATTGTGGTTCCCCGACATTTCCGCAATGATAAAAGGGGGATGCTGACGGCCTATGATTCGCCCGCCAATCGTAATCCCTTGCTTCAATCCGTTTCCCTTCTTTCCTTCAGGAGTTTAGCCCGACCAATGAGCGCCTGAACCGGCGTATCCCACCCGTCTGTAAGCAAATGCAGATACGGATGCAAATCCTTTTTGTAATGCATGCTGCCACCCCTTGGTTGAGCTTTCGGCATAATCCTGCAGGCTCGAAGCTGCTCCCAATTGTCCCAAAACAAACGCTCGATGGTCTGAGTCAACCGGTTGTAAGATGTCCTCAGCGTGTCGAGTTCGTTCATTGCAACTTCTTCCTGCAAGAGAATATGCCCGGTATCCAACCTTTCATCGATAACATGAATGGTCACGCCTTTGGGGGTATCCTCCAGAAAACTCCACACATTCGGATCCGCACCTCGATTCCATGGCAGCAGCGAAATATGCAAATTGATCGCCCGGTTACCGAACCGGTCAAAAACAGCGGGGCGGAGAATATGCCGATACCCGTAGCTGACCAAAAAATCAACTCGATTAAGCCAGGGCTCATCACCGGTCAAACGATCTTCCGCATGAATCATTTCATCGCCGAATGCCCGGAATTTTTCCTCCCATCCGGGCCGCTGAGGCCCCAACAACAACACTTTCATCGCCATTCGTCCGCCTTCAACATGATATCGGCCACTCTGTCCGCACCGCAGCCATCCACTCGTTCGGAGGCCGCCCGTTGCGCCATACGAAGACGCTCCGGATCGCTCATCGCTTCCAATAGTGCGGTACGGACTTGATCCATACTGACATCCCTGGACTCCCCAAGGTACCAATCGACACCGCTTCGGTGTCCCGACATCGCGATCTCCTTCTGATTGTCGGCAACCGCTATAACCAGTCCTGGCAAACCCATACAGTATCGTTCCCAGGTGATGGTACCTCCCGATGTCAACGCCAGATCGGATTCGGCCATCAACTTCGCTACCTGATTGGTTTGGATATGCAACCGAATGCGGGAATCGTTCTCACACAGGCGTATAATCTGATCCAATCGGGAATGGGAGCGCCCGACAACCAGATGGATGGTCAATTCCGAAAAACAGTCCGCATTCAACGCTTCCAACGCCTTGGCCGTTTCGTTCGTCGGATCCGTGCCGCCAAAGCAGACGAACAAGGTTCGCACATGTCCGTCTCTTGGCCTTAAGGATTTTCTGGCAACGGAAAACTCGTCACGCAGCAATGCATACCGGCTGCCCAGCAGCATTCGGACTGAAGCCGGAACCAGCTTCATATATCGTTCGTGGATATGAAGAACATCATTCTGGTCCAACAGAAGATCACAAACATGACGGCGATTCGCCAAATCGTCGATGACCATCAAATGCCGAACATGGGGAGCAACAGCGGATTCTTGCCGTTCTCCCCATCCGTAATGATCAACCACAAGCCAGTCATACGAACCGCATGCTTCCCGCGTCAACGCATCCTTCATGGGTTCGGGATCATCCGGAGCTCCGTCCAGACGAATATACCGAAAACCGTCTGACCGGAGTTCTCCCGCCAACCACTCCGGAAGCCTTCCGCTGAAAAACGCGATCTCGGCTCCCTTTCGCCGCAAGGAACGTGCCAATGCGCGACATCGCATCAGATGGCCCGTACCCAATTCGGAGGAGGCATCCGCCCGGAATCCGATTCTCAACTTCCATCCCCTCGCATGATCACTCACCCAGCTTCTTCTGTTCCACGTGCGCGTTGATCAGATGCAGGGAAGGATCCTGCTTCATGAGTCTTTTAATCTCCGAATAAGTCACGCAGACATGATTGTGCTTTAAACGCTTGTAGATCGTCTGAATCAGAAGCCAATCTTCTTCCGTGTCCAGCGTCCATCGGTAGTGGGAAAAATTTTTCTCTGCAACAAAAGAGGCCAGGCTGAATTTTTCGGGATGAAGGTAAATATAAGGCGTGACATGCTCCCGTTCGAATGGTTGATTCGCATTGCGCCATGCCTCCTGGAGTGCTTCAATCCGAAAAACTTCCGCATCAAGTCCGCGCGGGAACGTCCGCTCCAATGTATTGCTCGCATAATCGCAGGCCGACTCATGATAGAACCGGATCAAATGATCCGTAATCTCCGGATCAATGAATGGACAATCCGAAGTAATGCGCACGACAGTTTCGGCACCTGCCTCAACCGCCGTACGATAATATCGGTCAAGAACATCCTGTTCACTGCCCCGGTACACCTGAATCCGGTATTGTTCGGCTTCATGGACGATGGCGTCATCCTGGTCAAGCGTCGTGGTGGCTACCCAAATCTCATGAATACTGCCTACCGCTTTCAATCGTTCGATTACATGGCCAAGGACGGTTCGTTCTCCAAGCTTTTTCAAGACTTTTCCCGGAAGCCGTGTGGAGCCTGTCCGGGCTTGCACGATCGCCACCGTCTTCACCATTTCACAGCTCCTGTCATATCAATTGTTCCTCGCGAATCCAACGTCTCAGCATTTCCTTGTCAATGGGATCCTGTTCTGTCACTTTACCGGCCATCCCGGCGTCCAGAACACCCGGGTAATAATGACGCTTGTCCACGAACACGGAAGGCAGGATATACATGCCGTCCGTTTCCAATGCAATTTTCTGTTCTTCCTGCGTCATCAATTCTTCCTGCATTTTTTCGCCTGGCCTCGCACCGACCACTTCAATATTGACATGATCGGTTATGCCGTGCTTGCGCACCATTTCCTCAACTACGACTTCCGCCAGATCAGCCAATCGGACGATCGGCATTTTCAGGACGAACACTTCTCCGCCCTTCGCCAGTTCATTCGCTTTCAGCATCAAATTGATGGCCTGGGACGGCGTCATCATGTAGCGCTTCATCTCCGGATCGGTGACGGTGATTGCCCTCCGGGCCAGGATCTGTTCCTTGAACAGCGGGATGACCGAGCCGCGGGAACCCATCACATTGCCGAAGCGCACAGCATGAAAGACAATGTCCCGGGGGCCTTTCTGCAATTCGGCCGCAGCAATCAGACGCTCGCCCGTCAATTTCGTGGCGCCGTATGTATTGGTGGGTGCAATCGCTTTGTCAGAACTGGTAAACAACACTTTTTTGACACCTGTGACAATGGCCGCCTGGATCACATTCTGCGTGCCAACAACGTTGGTCTTTACCGCCTCGAACGGATTGTACTCGCAGGCCGGCACATGCTTCATTGCAGCCAAATGGAAGACGTAATCGATGTCTTCCATCGCGCGCAGCAACCGCTGTTCATCCCGCACGTCTCCGATCAGGAACCGCAACTTCCCCGCATAATCCCGGAAATCAAGACTCATATTGAACTGCTTGTATTCATCACGGCTAAAGATGCGGATAACAGCCGGATTTTCCCTGAGCAATCTGCGGGTCAGATGATAGCCGATCGTTCCGGTTCCCCCGGTAATGAGAATTTTCTTGCCTTCATACATTTCATCCATTCTCCTGGTCACTGGTTACTGCCTGCTTCGACGCGTTCAATGGCGATATTGATGATTCTTTTCAACTCGGGGAGGCAGGATTGCATCGCCTCGATCAGAGGAGTCAATACCTGCACAAACAATTCCGCTTTGCGCTCGACATCCGTTTCCTTTTCCAGTTCCGGCCGGTCGCGATCGAACGCCCGGATTTCATTATTTACAGCTGTCATCATAAAGATCTGGAACAAGACGCTTGTAACCATCTTTCCCCACTCTAGCTCGATGTCCTGCATGTATTGGATGCACAGGGGAGATTTGGCCTTGCTCAACTCCGGCAATTGTTCCAGAAGACCGAATACCAACATTAGCTGGTTTTCAAATTCTTCCAACTGAGCAGGCAATTGTGACAACCTTGTCATTGTTGCGGTCTTTCGCTCTTCATCATACAAGGCTGCATGCTTGTCCAGAAGATGCTCTATCACACGCTCGGGTATTTCCTCCCCACGAAGCCGTTCAAGCACCCGATCAAGCGACTCCCAACGCGTGTGGTTAATTTTCGCGCCGTATCGCGTGGTGTTGATAAAAGTGATCTCGGGATACAGTTTCAACATTTCCTCGAGACCTGCCAATGTGACCACCATGCCGTGAGTGGCCCGGTTCAGGCCGCCCGAGACGTTCTCCAATGTGTAGGTCGCCCGTTCGAGTACCAGTTGCTGCTGCTCTTCCGGAATATGCTTGGCCCCTTGCGCATACATGCGGCCATCGGGATACGACAAATCCTGTCCAACCAGTACGATCTCGGTGCATCCCATGTAAATGGCCGCTTCGATGGCGTTGCCGGTAACGGAAGGTACGGATTCGAAACATGGATCGCCATCGCTGATTCCCATCAAATACAACATCGTGAGATCTTCTTTCAAAAGATAATGGATGGTCAGCCGGTAATCCAGCGATTCAATCACCTTGTGCTGCGCCATCGGCGCAAACAATATGGGGATGCCTCGTATCGCGGGATTGTCGTAAACCCTCAGATTCACATCTCCGCCATCCATGAAGACAATGAGATGCGGCTCAATTCCAAAATGCAAAAGCGATTGGACCGTGGATCCCGCGGCGATAATCAGCGCGTGACGCTTTAGTTCCCTTAACACGGGTATATCCGCTTCCAGCGACGGACCGGCGCCGACAACGACCGCCGTCTTCCCTGCCAGCAGACCCTTGAAGTTCCGCAAAGATGGCGTGTTCAGCACCACCGGCAGATTCAACAGCCGGTTCTGCAGCCACTGCATTCCGTATTTGCCGTAGGTGACCATGGAGGACACATAATACATGCTCGCCAGCTTCGCATTTTCACAGAACTCGAGAATGTCCCGAGCGTTCAATTGTTCATAGACGGGAATCGATTTCACAGCCGGATTGGAACCGCACATCTTCATGAAATTGAATACCATCTGTTCTTGCCGGATCTTGTCTCCACCGACAAGCAACTCAAGCACATTCACATGGGAGAAGAGGGACTCGAGATCGATCGCGTGCATGGCCGCGATGAAAATCTGCCTGTCCGGCTCACGAATGCTGAGCCGCAAATGGGTCATGTGCATGCTCAACATGAGCAAATGATAACCGAATCCGAGTCCATATAAAATGACGTCGGCCATATCGCCCAGTTCCTGCGCCACTTTCGCCGCCCAGCGTGCGACTTCCGCTTCCGGATCATACTGGCTGTAAAAACGGACCCACCTGTCCCCGGTTCTGATCTTCAGGTTGGGCATGCCCGACTTTGTGAATACGATCTGATAGTTCATCCAATCCGGCTCGACATCCTTCAGATCGTTGTACACCTTCGGAAACTTCTCGCGCAGGTAGGCCATGTTCTTCTCGTACCGCTTTTCCATAACCGCGATCTCATCGCCGAGCGCTCGGGACAGGCGGCCGAGCATCTCGGCCAGCTCAAACTTCAGGCAATCCGCCGCGTCGCGGTAATTGTCCTCGTCCATGAACCGGTTCATGATCTGAAACCGGATGGGGAAGTCCCGTACGAACAGTTCCAACACGTCAAGCAGGTCTTCGTTGCCAGGATCTCCCTGCATGGCGTCCGCGATGATTCGGGCTTGCCGATAGATTGCGTCCATCATCTCGACAAGATCTCCGATCGACCGCCAGTCTTCCGGAGCCAACGGCTCATGGAGCTTTTCCGATACGTGAAGGCTTTGCCGGATCGCCACAGGCAAATCGCGCTTCATCGCTTCGAGCATTTGTTGCAAATCATCAGCATCGTATATCGCATCCTTCATCGCGAATCCTCCATCGCATCCGATTCCATTACAAGCAGCGACAAATGCCCCAGGGTCCGGATATTCCCGGCTTCGCACTGCTCCAGCAGAACTTTTTTGAAGTTTTGATTGTGTTCAAAGTTTCTTATAAACGAATAGATCAACTGAATGATCATATCCGCTGTCAACCTTTCATGACAGGCAGCCATCCCGATCAGCTGCATCCGAAGCAGCCCGTATATGACGCCCATGTAGAACACTTTGGTGAACAGCTTCAGCTCTGTATCGTAAGGAAACGCCGAGCTGAACAATTGATTGACGAGATAATTCTCAAAAATGTATTCATGTTCTGCCATGAAGGGATCGTAATAGTTTCGCCGACACTCGCCGTAATAGCGGACCAATTCTTGTTCGGAAAAGCCGTCGCCCGCTTTCTGAATCCCATCAATATATTGATCCAGGCACTCCATGTATTTGTCGTTGTTCGAGACCTTTGCGGAGATCAACAAAAGCAACAGGGCGTTCAGAAATTTGAACTGAAAATGCAAATCGGTCGGAAAAGTTTCGGTCTTGGCAATTTCGCCGCCTCCGTCCAACTGATCCCTGAACCTCTGGATGATATGCGGGATTTGATCGACCTTGCCCTTGGCGCAAGACTCGTCCAGAGCGACCGCCAGAACGGCAAGCTGCATGACCCGGTGAGACAGCGAGTAGCTGCGATTCTGCAACATTTCAACGGCAAAGGTCCGGATATCCCAGAAATATTTGGCATAGGGAATCCCACTTGGCAACTTGGTCGTCATTCTTGCGCCGATCGTGATCGGCTGCTCCGCCTCGACATAGGTGAAGCTCATGCCCTCCGGATTCAGCAGCGCCAGCCGGGCCGCTTCGGGACAGGACAGTAACGCTGACGTCTCGAACGTGTCATCAACCTGATTGCTGCGCCTCGGATAGCTGGCGCACACCTTCGACAGACACGATTCCCCCAATTTCATCTGGATGGAACAAAGCCCGTTTTCGAGAAACGTGCAGTGTCCGGTAGCTTCGTCCAGTTTGATGACCGCATACTGATCGGATCTTCGTTTGCTGGCTTCCAAAACTTCCATGCCCTGCACGAGCCGCTCCGAAAATTCCCGGTCCTCGAGGCGTTTGTATTTCAGGTAAGTGTCCCTGTTTACAGGAATCTCCAAATTCTTGCAACATGAGTCTTCGCATTCGTTGCCGATGCACCGAAATGTGAGCATGTAGTCAGGAAACAAAACCTTGGGCAAGACTCTCTTCCTTCCTCATATTGGATATTAGACACATTTTAAGAAAACAGACTGCCTCTGTCGGCAGTCTTTCCGCTTTTTTAACTTCTGCGATCGAACAACATGCTCCCGGCCGGTGAATAGGCCTGATATCCTCGCTGCTGAATTTTGGAAGTCCGGATCGAACGAAGCGCTTCTTCTGCTTCCTTCATCAAGTCGTTCATATGCCCAAGCAAGATCGATTCATAAGTCTGAAGTTCACGGAGCATGGCCTGCTGACGATCCGTCAAATTGCGGCCGCGAATCGCTTCAACCAGTTGCTGACGAAGCTCGACAAGGTTGACAAATGATTCATATCCGGCATCCCGCCCCATCTCGCTGAGTCGTCTCGATTCCGACAGCAACTGAAGAAGAAGCTCATCCATAACCGGGAGCCGCCGATCCGCGCTTGGCGACTTGCTGCCATGCATCGCGCAAATTGGACAAATGCCCGAGCACTTCGAGAGCAGGATCTTTCTGTTTCTTGACGTTCGCTTCAATCAGATTTCGAACTAGGTAATCGTAAATCTGCAACAAAAGCTCGGCTATCGGATATTGAAAATTCAACGAACTGATTAATTCGTTGATCACACTTTGCGCCTTGACCAAATGGGTATTGGCCTTCTGGAAGTCGTTCGTTTCGATTCCTTCGATACCCAGCTTGACGTGCTTGATGGCGCCATCGTACAGCATGATGATCAATTGGAGCGGGTTCGAAGTGTTGACGGCGGACTGCTGATAAATCTGATGAGGTGTTGTCAACATATCCATTCACTCCCCCATCAACCTGTAAATCCAAACGCCGCGGCTTGGGCATTGAAACGGCTGATGGCCGCTTCCATGGCGGTAAATTGCTTATAGTAGTTGTTCTCAATCATGGTCAATCTTGCAGCCAACTGTTTGATCCGTTCGTTCAGTGACCGCAATTCTTCCCCCATATTGCTGCTCTCCGAAAAAGCGGCGCTCGGATCCGAGCTGAACCGGCTAACGCCAGCCTTCTGCGCCAACCGATCAAGGGCTCTTCCCGCCGAGTTGTACAACCGTCTGAACAAACCGCTTTCCTCCGCAGTCGCCGATTGATCCGCAGAGTTCTGCATGAACAGGGCAACAAACCTGTCCGGATCTTCCTCGATGGCCGCCCGCAGCTTGTCCTCATCGAGGATGAGCAGCTTGCCCCGTTGGCTGTAATCGGCCGTGCCGATTCCGTATTGGGCCAAGTTCACAGCGACACCGTTTACTTCTACATCCGCAATGATGGCCATTCGGAATTCGTTGATCATCTCGGACAGGATACTGTCATTGCGAAGCAGACCACTCTTGGCCTTTTGCTCCCAGAGCTCGATCTCCTTCTCGCTCATTTCTTCCTTTTGCTCGCTGGTGAGCGGCATGTAATCCCGGTACCGTTCTTCGTATAATTTCTTGTTCACGGTGTCCAGGATGTTGTTGTAATCGCTGATAAAGTTCTTGACCAGATCAACGATCTTGTCCGTGTCGGTCGCGATCCTGATTGTACTCTCCGAAGCGCTGACCGCGTTCAATGTAATTTCCATCCCGTTTTCGGTAAAGGTATTGCTTGAGCGGGTCGTGGCAATACCATTAATTACGACATTCGCATCCTTGCCGACCCGTTTCGTCAAATCAAAGTTGAAGTTGCTGAAGAAATCGGTCGGTCCGCTGTACTGGATCGTCGAAGATGCGCCAACCGTTTTGGCCCGGATGGAGAATTGCCCGGTCACGCTGTCCAGATATGCCGTAACCCCGACATTGGCGTTGTTGATCTTCTGGATCATTGTTTCGATGGTATCGTTGTTCACGTCCAATACGATCTCGGGAATCGCATCAAGCTCTGTACCGTTGAGAGCGGATTCGGAAGTGTAGATCTTTAATTTGATCTTCCCGTCATCTTCAGTATATTTGAATGGCGGATTCAGGTTGCTGTCCGCCTTCAACTCAGCCAACGTCTTGGTGGTGTCAAAGGCGCGTTGGCTCACCACAGTGCCGGATGTCGCCAGGTTGTTGACTTTGATCGCCAACTGTTCACCTGCCGCCGCCGTGGTGGCCTTGACGCTGACGGCATTGGTGTCGCCGGTGACAACCGCCTTTTTCACGTTCAGAGTACCGGTCAGGCTATAATTGAACAGTTTGTTGTTGCGGAAGTCCACCAGCTTGCTGCTGACTTCGCGGTAATGCTCCCGCTTCCATTCGAGCAGTGTCTTCTGTTGATTCAATTTGTTCAGAGGCTGTCTCTTGGCCGACATCAATTCCTTGACAAGCTGGTCAATGTCGAGCCCGCTGTAGAATCCGGAAATACGGATGGTCATGTTCCCGTCCTCCTCAGACTTTCTCGTCAAACAGCAGACCGGCAATTTCCATCATTTTGTAGACGATGTCCAATGTCCGTTCCGGCGGAACTTCGCGGATGAGATCTCCGGTTTCCCTGTTGATCACCCGCATGACCACGGCTCCGGTCGCCTCGTGGATCTTCACTTCAAGTCCTGTGTCCGGTCCCGACATTTCCCTGATGGCACGTTCAATCGCGCGAACGAGCTGTTCCTCGCCTATCGTCACCCTCATGCCGCTGATCTCGGCAAATTCCAACTGTTTCAATCTGCGGATCGAAGACGCTCTCAATCCGCTGAAAGCGTTCGCGGTGTCGCCTTTCGTCTCCGGACCTGCCGGACTTGATCCGCTGGGGTGTATGGATATGGCGGTGCTTTTTACGGATTGCATGTCCATACCGCATCATCTCCGACCAAAAGAAATGTTTAAATATAATATCGTCGGAACGTATGTATTTATTTAGAGCTTCCATGAATCAGCAGGTCCGTGGAAAATGAAAAACCCCGGAAGAAAACTCCGGGGTTGGGAAGCCGATTCGGCGTTTAGCGCAGAAGCGTCAGGACACCTTGCGGCGCTGCGTTCGCTTGCGCGAGCATCGCTTGCGACGATTGCAACAGGATTTGGTTCTTCGCGAGTTCGACCATTTCCTTCGCCATGTCGGTATCGCGGATCCGCGATTCGGAAGCCGTCAGGTTTTCGATCGTCGTGCCCAGGTTGTTCGACGTGTACTCGAGTCGGTTTTGCAGCGCACCGAGCTTCGCACGTTCTTTTGCAACGTGCTCGATGGCAGCTTCGATCTGGGACAGATTCGTATCTTTACTCAATCCGCCCAAGCTGAGGGCGGTGTTGACGGTCACGGCAATACCATTAATGGTGATGGTCGTAGCTCTATCATCGGACGCGATTTTTGCACCCGTCTTGATACCAATGCCGTTGAATTTCGTGTTGCTCAGGATCAGCTTGATTTGCGAACCCAGCGCGTTGAGCTCTTGGTTGATGTTGCTGATGTCCGAAGGTTGATACGTGCCGTTCAGCGATTGCACCTTCAGTTCCTTCATCCGGACGAGCATGGCGCTGATCTCGTTCATCGCGCCTTCAGCCGTCTGAACGAACGAGATGCCGTCCTGAACGTTCCGTTGCGCTTGCTCGAGACCACGGATTTGGCCGCGCATCTTCTCGGAGACCGCAAGGCCTGCAGCGTCGTCAGCCGCGCGGTTGATCCGCAGACCGGACGACAGCTTCTCCATGTTCTTCGCCAGCGCCGTGTTGTTAAGAGACATGTTACGGTGGTTGTTGAGCGCCGTGATGTTGTGATTGATCCGCATGATGCTTTTTCCTCCTTGAAATGTTGTTTTTCCACTTCCCTGTGGATCGCTCGCCATGGGTCGGCCGCCCCATGTCAAGCCTCAATTTCTATATCGGCAGCACCATCGTTTTTTTAGAGGTCATCTCAAATTTTTTTTGAGATTTTCGGCGATTTTTTGCAGCTGACCGACATCGATTGTCGCGGACGCCGCCTCTTCGTTCGTCTCCCTGACGGACTGCAGCAATTCCCGCCGCGCGATCTGCACGTCCCTCGGAGCGGAGATGCCGATTTTCACCGCGTCTCCTTCCACCTCAAGCACCGTCACCTCGATGCGCCCGTCGATCACGATCGTCTGGCCTTTCTTGCGCGAGAGCACCAGCATCCGCTACACCCCCTTCGTTGCCGGGAACAACGCGTGCCGCGTTCCCAGCCGGGAAGCGACCAGAATCACCTGCTTGCCCAGCTTCTTCCTGAGGTTCAGGACCACAGGCGCGACCAGATTAGCCGTCGCCGTCTCGAGCCGGTCCTTGATGGTCACGATCGCCCAGACGGACAGGTCACCGGGATCCTCCGCCTCGAGCCGGCCGGCGTCCGCATCCGGCAACTGGAATTCGTAATCGGGGAAAAACACGAACGGATTCACGACGATAAAGCTCAGCTCGCCGCGGTCGACGCATTGCAGACAAGCAATGCCGTCCAATCCTTCCAGGCCGACCAGGGCGAACCGCTTGTCCTGCTCGAAACCCGGAATGCCGTCCGGAAACGTATAAATGTCTTCCCCCCCGATCTCGAGCTCGCCGAACCGGGTCGTCTCCATTTTCATCCCCGCAATCCTCCATTCCCTTGATAAAGAAAAAGCTACAAGCGAAACCGGGGCTCGCTTATAGCCTTATTCTAACTGGATTTCCGCGGATTACGCCATCAATTCGATCACGGGCGGCGGAATGATCGTCACCTTCGGATACTGCGTCATGTAGATCCGGACGTAGCCACGGTGATAACGGATGTCCGGACGATGGATCTGCGCATCGATCCCCACCCCGCCCGGATCGACCTGGATATCCGGATTGTTCGGAATGTATTCAATCTTCGTATTGTCCGGCCTGGCCTCGCCGAACAGCTGCAGATCCGGCGCCCCCTCGACGAACTCGTCCAGCGCGATATCCGGAATCGGATTCTGCTTGATTCTCAGATCGCCGATCCGGTTGCCATCCATGACAATCTTCTCGAGATTCCGGCGGGCAACCTCTTTGTATTGGGCGTATATACGCAGCCAGAAAGCTTCCAGCTTGCCGCCGTTGAGCGCATTATGCGTCAATGTCTGATCGATGATCAGTTCACCCGGCCGATTGCGCGCCGCAATGACCGGCCGCTTCGTCTCGACCTGAACCTCCGGCTGCCGCTGCCTGATCTCGAACCTTCCCGGTTCCGAATCAACGCCGATCAAGCCGCGCTGCGTATGAATGGAAATCTGCGGTACCATGACTCCGGCCGCCTCAGTTCAGGAAATCGACCAATGACGGCGTAATAATCTTGGCGCCGACGGACAAGGAAGCCTGGTAAATATTCTCGTTGATTTTCGCATCGATGATCAGCTTTTCGAAATCAACGTCTTCCGTCTTCGATTGGAGGTCCGTCAGATTGATTTCCAGATCTTTCAGCCGGTTCTGCATCAGCTCGACGCGGTTGACGCGCGCCCCGATCTCCGACTGTTGATTCAAGATCTTGTCCATCCGCGATTCAATATTCGCGATCTGCGCCGAAACTCCGCCGTGATTGCCACTCTGCAATGCGGTAATGATCTGATCGAACACGGCAAAAATGTTGTCCGCTTCCCCGGGTCTGCCGAACACGTCATTGCCGCTCAGATTAATCTGCAATTTGACGCCGACGCCAACCATATAGTAGATGGCGCCGGAATCCGTCTCAATCGTGCTCGGATCAAACGGCGTGACCGTCGGATCGTAGGGGATGACGTCCGTTTTCTCGCCGTTGAATACATATTTGCCGTTCAACGTGCTGTTTGCGATATCGACGATCTGTTCCTTGAGCTGGATGACTTCGTCGGCAATATTGTTCAGCGCGACATCCGGATTCGTCCCGTTCGATCCCTGAACGGCCAGTTCCTTGAGCCGCTTCAACACATCCTGCGCCTGCTGCAGCACCGTATCGTTGAAATCGAGCCACGAGAGCGCCATATCGACATTTTTCTGATACTGCTCGTTGACCGACAACTCGCTACGGTAGCGGAGCGCGTACGTAATGCCTACGGGATCGTCCGAGGCGCGGTTGATCTTGCGCCCGGTCGTCATCTGCTCCTGCAGTTTCGACATCTCCGTCAGCGTGCGGTTCAGGTTCCGGGTAAGCTGCATATGCATCATCCCCGGCGTTATGCGCAATGGCATTGCTTACTCCTCCTTACCCGTCAGCGGCCGACAATACCGGTGCCGTTAATCAATTTGTTCAGCATCTCGTCGAAGGATGTCATCAGCCGCGCAGCCGCATTGTAAGCATGCTGGAAGCGGATCAGGTCGGACATTTCTTCGTCGAGCGATACGCCGCTTACCGATTGCCGGTTGGCATCCACCTGATCCAGCTGCATCTGCGAATTTTGCAGATTGCGCTGCGCCCGGTTCGAGATGACGCCTATTTCGCCGACAATCGCATTGTAATAGTCTCCGATTTTCGCATTGGTCACGCCGTTGCCGCTCGCCGTCTCGTCGAATCTGAAGCTGACTTCTTTCAGTTCGCTCATCAGGAGCGCGAGCGTATTGTTCCCGCGGACGACGGTACCGCTCGTATCCAGCCTCATGGACGTCGCAATCTTGTTGATGTCGGCCACGATTGCGGGATTCAGTTGCAGATTGCCGGCCGTAATATTCCCCGATCCGTCGGACGCCGTGAAGAAAGGAAGACCGACGGCCGGAGGCGTTCCGCCTTCAAGCGTGTACCCCAGCTGATGCAAACCGTTGATGCCGTTCACGGTAATGACGGTATCGCTGGCAAGCGGCGTCGTGCTTCCCGGGAGCACGGAACCTTTCGGAATGACGACCTGGATCCGTCCGTTCGCCAGCGTGTTCGCCAGCGAATTGAGCTGACGGCGGTATTCCGCCACATAGGTGTCGCGCGAGACGATCATGCCGTGGACTTCGCCGCTGTTCAGATCCCCGCTCTGGACGGCTGCAACAAGCGCATCCGCCGTAACCGTCGTATAGGTGCTGCCGTCGACGACGACAATGCCGCCGATCGAAATCGTGTACCCCGCCTCCGACTCGACGACGGAGACGTTCGCGATCCGGGACAGATTGTCGACGAGCAGATCGCGCTGGTCGCGCAGGTCGTTCGCCTTGTCGCCAAGACCTTCAATCCGGCGGATCTCCGTATTGAGCGAGGCGATCGTCTCGATGATCGTGTTGATCTCCGTCGCCTTGACGCCGATGCTCGTCGTCAAGTCCGCCGTCAGATCGTTCAGCCTGCGGCTGATCGAATTGAATGCGTCGACCAGCGCCAATGCGCTCTCGCGGACAATCTTGCGTCCCGTGACATTCTCGGGGTCCTTGCTCAGATCGGACCAGGCGTTCCAGAATTGTTCCAGCACGGTCCGGATGCCGGAATCGCTCGGCTCATTGATAATGGCTTCCAGCTTGTCCAGCGTATCCGCCTGAATCGAGTAGGTGCCGACCAGCTTGTTCTGATTGCGGTACTGGTCGTCGAGGAACGCCATCCGGATTCGGCGGATATCCGTGAACTCGACGCCCGTGCCGAGCTGTCCCGGCACCACCGAACGGCTCATGCCGTAGGCTTCGATCGGCCGCGCGGCCGTCATGCTGACGACCTGGCGAGAATAGCCCTTGGTATTCGCGTTCGCGATGTTGTGTCCTACCGTATTGATGGCCGTCTGCTGCGTAAACAGACTGCGTTTGGATGTCTCCAGCGTATGAAAAGTCGATCTCAACGTCGCCGCCTCCTTGGCCTAGGCCCGCGTATCAAAAATGCCGTTCCTGCCGCCGCTGGCGTTCGTCTTCTGCGGATGTTGATACACGATATCCTCGGCAGGATCGTCAACCGCAAGTCCGATGGAATAGTCGATGAACGCCAGCGCTTGCCGGATCAGTTGTTGGTTCAATTCGTTCACGCGGCGCAATTCACCCAGCAGTTTCGACAGCTCGCGCTGCTGCTCGATGAGCTTCTGCTTCTGTTCCGGCTGATTCACCGACTGGATGACTTCGCGCAGCGTATTCAAGCGGGATATATAACCGAGCGATACGAAATGGCGGTGCGTCTCGAGGATGCGCTGTTGCTCGAGTTGTTCGGCCCTGGCGATCAGCTTGCGTTCCTTCTGCAGGATGACGTTAAGCTGGTCGACGTCCCCTTTGACCAGCACGGGCGTCTTCTGATTGGCCGTATCGAGCAGCTGTCTGTACAGTTCCGCTTGTTCGTCCAATATCCGGACAATGTCCTGGACCGCCATCCGGCTCACCGTCTTTCTTCATTATTTCAAGTACGGCCACAGCTTCTCGGCGATCTTGCCGGCATCGACATGATACGTGCCCGTCGATACGGATTGCTTCAGTTCGTCGATCCGTTGGGCGCGATCGGCCCCCATGATCCGGCTGTCCGACAGAAGCTGCTGCGCTTCCGCCGAGATCCGGACTTCATCCCTTCGGTTCACCGTGCCCTTGCTGCCGGCGCGCGTCTCCTGCTGCTTCTGGTATGTCCGGACGGCACTCAGGCGTCCGATCTCGTTGATTTTCATGGCTGCCACCTCTTTCCCTGCGACAATACGCGAACAACCGATAATCCCTTATGAGGGTATTATCGGTTGCCTTCATCACAAAATTTATAGGAGGGTCAACGATCTTTCCGCTCGGTCTGGTTGATCTGATACGTGCCCGGCCGATCGGACTGCAGGTCGGCTTTCAGCCGCTCGTCGATCGCCTGCTGCGCCTTGATCTCATTTGCCAGCTTCCGTACGCAGTTCGGGCACATGTTGCCTTCCCGGATCGGCGCTCCGCACGATTCGCAGCCGTAATACATGTTCGGAAAGGCGCTGATGGAGATCCGCCCCTCGCGGATAAACCGGGTAATCTGGCGCACGGATACCCCGGTTGCCTCCGACAGCTGCTGGATGTTGATGTGGCGATGCTCCTTCAGATACTCGACACATTGTTGATATTCTTCTTCTATCTCTTTTATGCAGTTCGGGCAAATGTCGCGATATCCCTTGGCATACAGCTTGCCGCAGCGCGGACAGTAATCGAGGTTCATTGGCCTCCAGTCCCCCATGCACACAGATTACTCTGTTGCTATTGTACCGAAATTGGAAGAATAATGCGAGATTTTGTGAAAAATAGGGACTTAAGGCGTACTTCTCGAGGGTGCATCGGGAGCTGGCTGCGTTGTGGTATCGATAACGTTCCCGAATTCGGTAAGCCGGATGCTTGTTCACGATCGCGCCCATGTCAGCACATAGACTTGAACGGGATATGGAACGGCGGCGCGGACCGCTTCGGCGCATGCTTCCGCCGTGGAACCGGTCGTGTAAATATCATCCACAAGCAGCACCCGGACCGGCTCTGAGGTCCGGACTCCGAAGGAAGCGCGCAGTTCCGCAAGCCGCCTGATCCCCGCATCATCCGGCCCGAACACGGCGCGCATCGCGCGAAGCCGTTCGGACCGGCCGCGCTGACTCTGCTTGCCGCTGTCGCGGATGCGCCGGAGCAGCGGCAGAAGCGGCGCGTTCGCACGCATGGCGGCGGCCCGGGCCAGCCGCTCCGATTGATTGAATCCCCGCTCCTCCGCCCGCTCCCGGCTGACCGGCACATAGGTGACGGCATGCCAGACTTGCCTGGCGGTCCGACGTTCTCCACGCATCCGGTCCGGCCATCCGGCAATCTTCTTCAAGCCGGCGCAACGCGTTCCGGAGACCATCCTCCCTGCTTCGTCCCCTGCTGCGGCGGATACTTCCGCGGTCAAACGTTCGAAAGCCGGCAGCATCATCTCGGCCAGCACCTCGCCGTAACGTTCATCTCCGCGGAATTTGTACAGCGCGAGCCATTCCTTCATGTCGTCGTTGTAACGCACTGCGCTGCGGTTCATCTCGAAGGCGCGGACCGGCTGCCGAATGCAATCGGGACAAAAAACGGGCCGCCCGCAGCGCGGGCAGGCGGGCCGGCGGATCCAGGGAATGCGCGCCAGGCAGCCGTCGCACAGCCAATCCCCGATGCGCAGCCCGTCCGCCGATCGCGGCGGCAGGCCGCGCCGACGCCCGCCGCATACGAGGCAATGCGCATCCGGCGGTCCCAGCAGATCGACCGATTGCGAAAACAGACTTCGCAGGATCGCGGTCCATTTCATCAATGCATCATGCCTCCCGCTCGCGCTTCTTGCTTCCCGACGGCGGCAAGCGTTTCCTTCCGGATATACCCGCGGGCGGCGGCGAGCGCGTTCATCTCCCGGATCTGGCGAATGGCGGCGCGCTGGGCACGGGTCGCATGCGGCGCGCAAAAATAAACCCGCCCATGCGGGTCATCCTTCGACCGGCCGGCCCTCCCGGCCATCTGCTCAAGCGATGCCTCGTCAAACAGCGGCGCATCGGCGTCCAGCACGAACACATCGCTGCGCGGGATCGTCACCCCGCGCTCGAGGATCGTCGTCGTCACGAGCACGCGCAGCTCGCGGCGGCGGAACCGCATCACCGTCTCCGTCCGCTGTTCATCCTGCGAGGACGTATAGCCGATCACCGCATCCGGCGGACAAATCGTGCCGAGCAGCGTTGCCGCGGGCCCCGTGTCGGAGATGCGCGGAACGAAAACGAACACCTGCGCCCCCCTGGACAATGATGCCGCAATGGCCTTTCTCAGCTTGTCCGGCACCGACCTGCGGCGGATCATCTCGCGGACGGGCGGCACGCGGATCTCGACCGGCACCGGCAGCGGAAAGCCGTGAAACCGGACCGGAATGCGCGCATGCGGCAGACGCCCTCTCGCGGCCGCGCGCCGGAGCTGCGCCGGAGGCGTCGCCGAGAGCAGCACGCGGTGACCGCCGGGCATCACGCACTTTGCTGCCGCATATTGCAGCATGGGATTGTTGTGATAGGGGAAAGCATCCAGCTCGTCGATCACGACCAACTCAAAGCCTGCCGAAAACCGGATCGCCTGGTGCGTCGTCGCCAGCGTAATATCGGCGTTCGTCCATTTCTCCCGGCTGGCGCCGTGCAATGCAACGACGGCATGCTCCGGAAAAGCTTTCCGGATGCGCGGTTCCAGCTCGAGGACGACATCCCGCCGCGGCGTCGCGACCATCGCTTTCCCGCCGCGCGCGAGCACGGAGTCGATGAGCGTGAACATCATCTCGGTTTTCCCTGCTCCGGTTACCGCCCAGAGAAGGAACGGCGGACGTTCCATGCCGGAGGTGTGAACGGGATTGGCGGTTCGCTTCCGGGTGAGCGTTCCGGCGATGCCGAATCGGGAGGCCATGCGCGCAGCCTTATGCTTAGGCTGTCCGGAGATGCTGCGGTGTGCGTCACCGTCCGCGGATTCCAGCCAGCGAAGGGCTGCCGCCGCCGCGTCGGATTGGGCCGGGCTGAGCCCCCAGCGTTCAAGCCGCGCCGGAATGGGCGGCAGCTCGTCCGCCGTGCGCATGCGGACGGATGTGCCGCCTTCGGGAATGCCGCTGATGAGCAGCGTGCATTCCCTGCATCGGCCCAGCAGCAGGCACGCTTCGCAGTAGGCGCAGACGCGGCCGCACGCCGCACAGGGCGTGCGGCGCATGTGCGCCTCGCCGCTGCCGCAGCGGAGGCAGCGGCGCTTGCGCCGTCGCCCGCGGACACCGTCGCAGCGGGCGATGGCGCTGCCGAGGCGCAGCCGGCCCAGCAGGGCCGCGAGCTGGAGCGCCGCGTCGGCGAACGCGGCGCTCCAGCGGGCGGGCGCGGGCCCGGCCGCGCCGAGCAGGGCGTGCGCTTCGCTGCGCAGAAGCGCACGCCCCTCAAGCGCGGCGGCGGCTTCCCGTGCAGCCGCCGCCAATGCCCGGGCCTCCCGTTCCCCTGAGGCCCGTCCAAACCGCACAGCGGCAATGCGGCGCACATCCCCCGCCGGTTGCTCCCGGCCGAAGCTCCGGTTCAAGCCCGCAAGCCCGGGCCAGCCGCTGCGCGGCTCCGCCTCGCGCACACAGGCGCGCAGCAGCCGGGCGGCTCCCGCTTCGCCCTGCACGCGCCCCGCCCGCCGGGCGAACAGCTCCGCCGCGGCGAAGGCGCTGCCGAGCGGCAGCGGCTCGTCCAGCAGCAGGACGACATCCGCCCGTCCGCCGGGACGTCTAGCCGCCCCTTCACCGTCGCAGCCCGCCTCTGCTTCCGCCGCCCTGCGAAAATCATCATCCAGCCGATAAGCCAGATCGACTTCCCGGGATATCGTCACGCAGGCCGACCAGCGGCCTCCTTCAGCAAAAGCATAGAGATATCCTTTCATCCCCGCTTCTCTCCCGTCTGGCCGCATCCGGTGCCGCCGTCGCCTACTGCACCCGATGCACCGACACGGCTTTGTAGATGTTGCCGATGATCCGGACCGGCACCGACGTCTCTTTTTTCACGCCGTTGCGGTACACGACCTGAAAGACAATCGTATGTTCGCCTTCCCGGATCTCTCCATCAAACGACATCCAGCTTTCGTCGTGCAGTTCACCTTCATACCGCAGACCGCCTGCATTAGTAAGCACCACTCTTTTGCGGATCGAATCCCCCGTCTTCGACACGGCCCGCAGTTCCGCCGTCACCTCGTTCGCCGGCGCCGCCGAAATCACTGCCGCAACGCGCATGACCTCGCCCGAATAGAAATCTTTCGGATCGTGCTCGACCTCATGCCCTGCTGCCGCGTGTTTTTCCCGCCACTCTGGCGTATGATGCACTTCTCCCTCAATGATGAGCGGCAGCACCGTGATGGGTTTCGTCACGCTGTCCGATGCCCCTTTCGGGTCACGGACCGTGAGGGTGACGTTGTAAACGCCGGTGCGATTTTCCGTATCCGCGCCAGGAATGGCGAACGCTTGGGTCGAACCGCTCCGAGTATATCCGTTCGGCCCGCTGACCGACCATTGATACGTCAGCGGATCCCCATCGGGATCAGTCGAGCGGTCGATCAACGTGATCGTATCCCCTTCATACGTCGGTTTCGGCGACCAATCGAAATCCGCCACGGGCGGCCGGTTCGTCTCGATGTAGAAATACTTCGGCCCGCTCCAATCGCTCCAATCGTAACCGTCATGCACCCGCACCCGGACGTACATCGTCACTCGCTCCGGCAGGTCGGCAGTCGGCACCCAATTTTTAGCGGAACCGGATCTTACACCGGTGTCGCGTTCAAGCGTGCCGTTCGTGCGATAAATCTGCACCTGGTATTGCGTCTGCGCGTCACCGTCGGCATCCGAGTACGTCCATACGAACGTCGGCCGCAGCACATCAAACTTCGTCGGATTGGCCGGGGCCGCGCTGGCGGGCGTCGTCACGTTCGCCTGCGGCTTCCGGTTCAGAATCGTCACCGTCTGGATCGCCTGGTCGGTCTGGCCGAGCGAATCCCACACCACTTGCCGAATCCGGAACGTGCCGACCGTATTGAACGTCTTCGTCCAGCTCGTCCGGGATGCGCTCGCAAGCAACTCCGATCCGCCGCTTACATTGGAGATGTAGTATTCATGCGGCAGCTTCGTCCGGTCGCCGTCTTCCTTGTCCCAGGCCGTCGAATCGATCGTCACGGCCACGCCGCGATAAGTCGTCGCAGGATTCACCGTAAATCCGGCATGCGGCGGTTCGTTCGGAGCTGGAAGCTCATGGACCGTAATTACTTGCTCGTAGTAATCGCTCCATGCGCCGTACTCGTCTTTTACCGCCATGCCGACCGTATAAGTCCCGGCTTCTCTCGGCACCACCAGCTTTTCCATATGGACGGCTCCGCTCGGCGTAATGTAGTAATACTTCCGTTCAAAAATGCCTCGCGTCGTCTGATAATTCTTCCCGTCCTCGGGCGGAGAAAACTCGCTTGCGCTCGCCCATCTGTCCGGGTCGTAACTGGTGTCGTCAAACCTGACGGTTTTGTCACTGTTCAAGGACAGCGTAAAGCGTGCGACAGGCCGCCGGTGAACAATGATGCGCTTGCCGAACACATTGGAAGGCTCGCGGTACTCATCGAACACCTTGCTCGGGTAACGGTAGTCCGGATGCGGATCGTCTTTCGCCGACAGCCGCACTTCGTAGAGGCCGACTTTATCGAAATAGATCTGCCCCTCCGAAAACGTCTTGTTATGCAGAGCGGAAAGCCCCTGGTTGCGGATGAACATCGGCGTGTGGACATAGGTCCATTGATACGAGCCGGCCGGCGGGTCGCCTTCCGGATCGTTGAACCTGATGTTTTTGTACTGGATCTCGGCCCTGGCGGAACCTTCCTCCCAAATGGCGTATTCCGCGTCCCAAATGATTTCATCCGGAACGATTTCCTTTACCGAGACCGGTCCGAAACGGACATACGACTTGTCGCTGAACGGACCAAATTTGCCGGATGTGAACGTGCCGTCCGTCACTTTGAAATAAGGCGCTCCGTTGACAAACAGCTCCAGCTTGTCGCCGGCAAACTTGACCTTGAACAGCACCTTCACCCCATCCTGGAAGGGGTAATTTTGCTGCGCCAGCACCGTCCGGCTCCCGTTCACATACTTGGACAAATAGATGGTGGATCCATTCGTCTCGACCGCGTAACGATTGGCCGCATTCGCTGCCCTGAACGACATGCCGACCAATTCCCGATCGACATCCGCATCATCCAGGGACAACGTAAAGGTGATCTCATGATCCTTGACGTTGTTGGATGAGAGCAATTGACCAAGGGTAAGTCCCGGACCTTGGCGCTCACCCCCAACCGGAACCCCGACGTTCAACCACGGGTAAAAATAATAGCTGTAGGGACTAGCAGTTCTTATCATCATGGACAGCAAGATGCCATCCCCGACATATTGCGAGTTCATGATACGCTCCGCAGCGGTAGCCATGTAGCCGTCGTAATCAATCAGGCCTCCCGCGGTAAATGAAAACTGCGATTGTCCGTCCCAGGTATAGCCATTATACCGATTTTGGTTCCATGTGAACTTGATCCCATACGGTGTATAGGAGTACGGCGTCGTTTTCGTTGATCGCATCTGTTTCTGACCAATAGCGTCGATATCGAAGTTGGTGCCGTCAAAATCAAAAACCAGATTGGGATCAAGCGTGCGCACAGCGCCGGTATCCATATTTACCGCCTGAAGGACTTTCGTACCGTTCCATTCGTTCGTGTATTTATACGTCCGGACGATAATTTCTTTCTGGGCCGAATTGACAACCATGTCCGGAATATCAACAGCGGTATCGGAAATATTGGGTTTAAAATCCGTTCCTTCAAGCTTGGTCCGCCATACGAGATTGAAGTCGGGGTCAAACTTCACCAGATACACAGAACCGTAGTTTCTCGACTCCATGGAGCCGTTCATACAGTTGTGTTCTTCATACATATAGGTGTTTTCATTAAGATCCTCAAACGCAAGTTCATAGTTATAAGCTCCCGAGCACGTCAGGTACGGTTGCGGAGGATTGATTTGGATCGGCGGTATTTCTTTCGTGCTTTTAAGATTCAAATGTCTGTCATAGGTGTGGGCTGAGAGCTTTTTAAAGTCGGAATACCAAATGACCAAATTCCCGTTTCGGGAAAATCCATTGTTCAGGGTGTTATAAAAATAATCGATTCTTTTCTCCAGCCCGTTTGCAATCATCTCACCCGTTTTTAA
Source organism: Thermobacillus composti KWC4 (assembly GCF_000227705.2). GTDB lineage: Bacteria > Bacillota > Bacilli > Paenibacillales > Paenibacillaceae > Thermobacillus > Thermobacillus xylanilyticus. Next base: position 167,094 of record NC_019897.1, on the reverse strand, counting down.
ATCATAGGAGATGATCGTTTGCCCGTTTTTCGTATAAATTTCTCCATCACTTTTTAAGCAGGAACAACTCCATTTGGCGATTTGATATACGGTATCCTCCGTTACAAAATACTTGTCTGGCGTAATGGCAACGGGTGCATAGCTGACACCAGGCTTTCGTTCGTTTTCTTTCACAAATTCAGGAACATCTTTCCAATCCCGAACCTCCGCATAATACTTGATGCTTGGTGCGTTCAAGATGTAGTCATAGTAAGAGCCATCGGGCAGGTCGTGTCTTAAGCCCACAATCGATCCATTTTTCACTTCGAAATTGTATTCATATCGGCCAATTTTACTTTTGTTGAGCGCAAAGAAACGGCCATTATGACTGAAATAGACGTGTGTAGGCGTCGAAACGAAATTCGGTTTATTGGAACTGATGCCGAAAGCTATCGGGGTCCATTCCCCTGTACTGGGATTTGGAACAAGCAATGGCTGACTGAGGGTTTTATTCGGGTCGGCTGCACCGATCGGCCGATAAAGGTTATAGCCATTCTTCCCGTACCCGGCATCAGCGAATGGCGGAAAGAACGCTATAATGCCTGTTGGGTAGTACAGTCCGTTGCCGTATAACCGCTCATTCTTTTTACCGGTTTTTCCGAATAATTCCGTATCACTGAAGCTCCAGCGCATCCGCTTTCCGTCCAGCGCGCTGGTACTGTTGACGCCCGTCAATGTCCAGTTGAACATTTCAGCCGGCGTATAGACGCGCCTGAGCGACAGATCCGGCTGCGGGTTCTTCCCTTCCAACTCAAAGGAGACTTCCGGCGGAAGGTTCCGAACGTCCATCATCGTGACTTCAACCGGATCGGACAGCGTATCGTCGCATTTGCCGTAGTCCTCGCAAACTTTGACGTAGAACTGGTATTTCCCGACCCGGTTCGGCTTGAAGGCAGCACGGGTCCTATCCCCCGTCATATTCGTCCACGGATCATCATCGAAGCCGTTGTTCTCGTCATCGTAGCGCATTTTGTACTGTACGGATGCGATTTTGTCTCCGTCCGGGCTGAACGATTTGTTGTACACGTAGTATGTCTGGCCGCGAATGCCGCGGGGTTCGACTTCGAGCTTGGCGACCGGCGGCTCGTCCGGCAGGACGGTGAGCTCATGCACCGCCGGCTCAAGCGACCGCAGGCCGATGCTGTCGGTGACATAGAGCGTGATGATCTCCTTGCCCGGTTTCGTGTACACATCTTTCAAGTTCGTCCACTCGTCCTTCGAGTGGTCGATCTTACGGCCGACAGGGCTGTAGCTTTTGGCGCTGCTGAACGGCTGCGGCAGCGGCCGGCCTTCCTTCACTTCCTTCGGCCCTTCGATAACAGCAACCGGGTTCGGCGGAATGACCCGGATGTACGTCGTCCTGGTGGTCACCGCTCCGAAAGCATCCCGCATCGTCGCCTTGACCTGGTGATAGCCAATGCCGTTCATGACAATGTTGTGGTATCCGTCGCCGTATTCGGGATAATTTTGCGGGATGGTTTTGGCCCAGCTTGAGCTTTCGGAAAAGTCGAAGCCCAGAAATTCCAGCGGGTCCCCGTCCGGATCATACGGCGTCGGAACGCTCGGGTCGTTGATGTAAATCAGATGCATGACCGTGCCTTCGACAACTTCATGAACCGGCTGGGTCGGGTTAAACGGATAGACGAAACCAATCTCAAATTGGGGAGGCTGGTTGCCGCTCGGCCCGTTCACGACCAGCGTATGGGTGGCCGGCTGCGCCGTTCCGCAATCCTTCGTCCGGATCTCCAGTGTAATGATATGGGTTCCGATTCCAATAACCCGCGGATACGTGCTGTAAGAATACGAATGGCTTTCGCTTTGGCTGTTCGCCCAGGATGTGTAATAGGTATCGCCATTCCGCTCGATCTTGTACCGGTGGCTGTCATAGGTGCAGCCCCTGAACACAAAATTTTTCGGCTTAAGTTCGAACGATTCACGGAATTCAATAACTGGCGGCAGCACGTCAAAATCGCCGGTGAAGTTCTTGTTGGGATCCACCGCCTTGAACGATTTGGATACCTGGTTGTTGTTCTCGTTGCTCTCCGCAATCGCGTTGGCGCTGTCCACCACAAGCAGGAACGTCTTCTGCTCTGCGGACGTGAACGTGTAGGTGAAGTTTATGGAATACTCTCCCGGCTCGCTTGCCGGCTGGCTTGCTAACTTTAATTCCCCCCCATCGACCATGATTTTCACGTTATAGGGTTTTCCCGTCGTTTTATTATCCACCCGCCATTTCGCAGTAAAGTTCGTCGGTTTGCCGACTTCGATCGGACCGTTCGCCGTAATGTCCACCGCTACCAAGTCGGGTCTCTGGGTCTGTTGCTCTCGATATACGCCAACGATGTCCGTACCCCCTACAGCAACGGTCGGATTGCGGGTCTTAAGACTAGGATCACCCTCAAATTGCGGAAAATGTTCAACCTCCGGCTTCAGCTTGTACCGGATATATGACTTGTACAGTTGGTATGTCTTTCCATCCCGGCTGATGGTATCTGACAGCGTGTAGCTGAACGGTGTCCCGGCCTTCACGCCTTTCACCACGTTTTCAGGAGGGAGTTCCTCCACGGTTGAATCTGCACGGACAAGCCGTACTACGGCGTCACCGTCATACTTCGGCGACTGGAAAGTGATCAGATTATCGAAGCGCATGCGCAAATTTTCCCGTGTCGCCTGGGACCAGTTCTCCGCAGCCAGTATCTGATCCAGCGTGTAGAACAGTTTCCCCGCGTTCTTCGGGCTGTTCTCAATGCGGAAGATCGAGTGGATATAAACCGTCTGACCGTCCACGGCATCGAGCAGATCGGCATCCTTGAGCGCCTGTTCAAGGACAGTCCGGGGCACGGCGAAGAAGGTTCTGACATCCTCGCCCGGACCCGCATTGGGCGGGTCCTCCCTAATTTGAAACCCCGGATTACCATCATTGTCTAGCATCACGCCGTGCGTATAGGCCAACGGATTTCCATTCGTTGGCACCTTCGTCACGGTCCAGCCGACCGTCCGATAGCTTATTTTATCTGGACTTGCCTTGACATCGTTGGATGATCCATCAAAGGTATCGGTAGCCTCGTTATATCTGAACATCATTTCACTTGCCTCGGCTTCCCGGACAGGAACGAAGGGCAACGTGAAAGGTGCGAGCAACGCCGCGATCAAAACATATGAAAACAGCTTGCGACGCATACCGTCACTCCTTGATGTTAAAATCGTAATTCCAGAAGAAGGTTGAATACACATGCCCCACTCGCATATCCGTCAGCGTATCCGGAAGAGTGACCATGTTGCCGAGTTCGATATCCGCGTAACCGCGATACCACCGTCCGATTTCGAATCCTTCCTTTGGCTGAAATGACATGAAGAACACGTCTTTCGGATTTTTCGCATCGACAATTTTAAACTCCACTTTGGCCCGAATGAACGTGCGATACAAATCGTCATTGACGATGATGGATGGCTCCAACCGGACGTTGCCAATGATCCGGATTTTCTCTTTCCGTACTTTCTCGGCGTAACGGGTGTAGAAACTGTCGATGGCATCTCTCCGGGCAAAATAATTGCCTAGATCGCCCATCTCCTTCACCCAACGCTCGTCAATCGTCCGGTAATCGACGTTCACCGCCATATTCAGCCACTGCTCCGCGTTGGGCAACCACTTGTCGATGTTTTCCCGTTTGTAGGACTTCAATCGTTCATGGAACTGCCTTGAAGTTTCGCCCAATCCATTCGGAAAGAACTTCTTGTTGTATCCCATCTCGTACATGGCGTTCGGGATGCCTTCGAGGATATACGGATACTCCGTCGCGTTTTTCGGAAGATTCGTCGTCCGAATAACTCGTCCCCACGGATCGGCTTTCAGCCCTTTCGCCTTCGCGTGTGCTGCGGCATCGACAGGCAACCCGTTTCCGGAACGTAACGCCAAAAGCCGCTCAATGAACGCCGCAGCTTCGGCGCGAGATGTGTGGCTGCTCAGTCTCAGATCTCCGTCGAGTCCTCGCAGTAACCCTGTCTCCGTCGCCAGTCGAACTAATTCGATTTCTTCCTTGTCGATATGTGCTGTATCCAGCGCCTTGACCGACAGCCGAATCAGCTCAAGCCGGGTAATCGGAGCGTCGTAATTGAGGAAGTGAAAGTCATCATCCTCCAAAATACCAGCTTTGCGCAGCGCATTGTCGTATGACTGGTACCACGGCTGACTGAGCCCTTCAGGCTGAAGTTTCAGCGCTACGGCCAGCATCTTGACGAACTCGGAGCGTGCAACATCCTGATTGGGACGGAACTTCCCATCGGGATATCCAGAGACATACCCTTTGGACACGGCGCTTTCAATCACCGATCTCGCCCAATGCTCCTTCCCCACGTCCGGGAACATCTGGCCGCTTTCCTCTGCTTCCGCTGCAACATTAATAGAAGTAAGCGATATAATGGCAACAACCCCGAAAATCAGCAGTTTCTTGAACATCTGATAATAGCACTCCTTTGCGTCATCTTACTGTTTAACATGAATTCGGAATGTAGCCTAGCCAAAATCTGAGAGATTCACGTTGTGACAAGGCATTTTCGTCATAAAAAGTTGCCAATTTTTTTGCAAAATAAACAGGACACTGCAAGCCTCTTGTCAAAGGTTAAACCACCACGAATAACCAACGAGAGGAAGTGTCCCTAGCAACATGGTACCACAAGCAACCAACCATGCGCCGGAACGAAAATCACGCCGCGAACGCCGAATTGAAATTCTTGCGGAGCGTCGCCGAATCAAGCAGATCATGAAGAAGTTGAGACCGGTCACATTCGACAACAACACCGTCACGGAAGCCGGGAACTTCCAGTTCCTTGCCAGGTTCAAGGAACTCATCGGTCTGGACACCCTTATCGAGAGTCACGTTCATCTGGAACAAAAAGCCAACTGTGTCTACACGGCCGAAAAGCTCGTCGATCACCTGCTGGACTGCGCGCTGCTCGGCCACACACGTTTTTCACATATGAATGCCCTGCAGTCGGACCCTGGTTACCAGATCGTTACCGGCATCGAGCGTTTTCCTGACGAAAGCACCTTTCGCAATTTCCTGGGCAAACTCACCTGGAGCCATCTGATTCAGCTTGTCGCGTTAAACCGGGATTTGCTGGCACATAAGGCGCGGACGGGCGAAAAGCGCCTGGTCTGGATCGACATCGACGACACGGTCATCACGCTGTTCGGGGAGCAGGAAGGCGCGACAAACGGCTACAATCCGCGTTACCACGGACGTCCCTCGTACAAGATCCGGGTTGCTTTCATCGCCGGAAGCGGCGAGCTGATCCACTTGCAACTGAATCCCGGCAACATGAACGGCATGAAGGATTTGCTCTCGTTCGTTAAAGAAGTCGAAGCGATGCTGCCGCCGGAATGGATCGTCGAAGGCATCCGGGCCGACTGCGGTTTTGCCGACGAAGCTGTCATGGCGTACGCCGAAGAACGCGGCTGGCAGTACATCTTCAAGCTCCCGAAGAAAGCGACCGTCAAGAAGGCCATCGCTTATCTGCAGCAGCATCCCGCCTTTTGGGAGACGCTGAACGAAAAGGAAGAGCACATTACGTTCGCAGACGAGGATGATCGTTGGGCTGCTGCCGACATCCCGATTCTCCTTACCAACTGGGAGAAAGCCAGGCGCTGTGTCATCTACCGGGAAGCCCACGAAACCGAGCGTACAACCGATGGCCAATTGACGATGGCTCTCACGACCTATTCCTTCCAAGCCATTGTCACCAATACCGATCTCAAGCCGCTCATGCTGCTTCGCTCGTACAACAAGCGCGCCAACATCGAGAATCGCATCGATGAATTGAAAGAAGGTTATGCGGTGGAACAAAACAGCCAACATTCCATGCTCCGCAACCTGCTGTTCAGCTGGATCAAGGCCATTGCCTACAACGTGATGGTCTGGTTCAAACAGACGCTGATGCCGGAAACCTTGCAGCGGTGCGAAGTCCAAACGATTCGCCGAGCGGTGATCCGGGTACCCGGCAATGTGGTCGGCTCCGGTCGCTACCAGCATATCCGGCTTGCGCCGAATCCGACGCTCGCTGGAATCGTCGATGCGATGCAGCAAAAGCTCAGAGCATTGGCCATAAGCTTCATTCCGACTCTACATGCGGCCTAACGGTTCGATTCATCCCTGGCCATAACGGCATTTCGACCTGTAAAAATCAGGTCTTCTTTGGGTTGTGCAAAAAAACGCAGGATCACATCAGAACGTAAGAAGACTTAAAAGCCCGGCTCCAAAAACGCATTGAAACAGGCATTCCGTAGTGCGATGGCGGGTTATCCACAGGCCTGAGTTATCCACATTCCGATTTCATGTTGAAATGACTAGGATTTCTTATTGAAAAATCTCGTTCTTGACAGAAAAACACCTTTCCGTTTGGTAAAATGGAAGTGGATAGTCTTCCCATCCCAAACAGAAAGGTGCGTAACTCTATGGTACAACACAACTTCCTGTCTGAAAAGGGCCAAGAACGAATCTCGGCTTTATTTTCCGCTTTGCAAATCGGACAACTGTTGCGTAAAGTCGGCATTTCGAAGTCGTTCGGCTTATCCAGTCTAATGATCTTTCGGTTGATCTTTACGCTCGTGTTTGAAGGGCGCAATTGGTTTCGTCTTCTGCATAGCGACCGCCGCCAGTCGTTGCCTGGCAAAGATGTAGTCTATCGATTCTTAAACCATCCACGCTTTGCCTGGCGACGATTTTTGCATGCCTTGAGTCTGAAGGTCGTTCAGCATTTTGATTCCTTAACCTCTTCGTCCCGCGTTCGGACGTTCATCATTGATGATTCGGTTCTTCGCAGGGATCGCAGCAAGAAAGCCGAGTTGCTTGCCCGCATCTTCGATCATACGACGGGGAGATATGCTCGCGGCTACAACATGCTCACGCTCGGATGGTCGGATGGCTTCAGCTTTGCGCCCATCGATTTTGTCATGCTCAGCTCGGCCAAGCTGACGAATCGCTTTTGCGAGATGAAGGAACGTCTGTCCAAGCGTACCCAAGGCTACAAACGCCGCATCGAGGCGCTTTCACGCAAACCGGATGCCGTGGCGGCTCTGCTTGATCGAGCGATTCAGGCTGGATTTAGCGCTGACTTTGTCCTGATGGACAGTTGGTTTACCCAAGCGCCTCTGTTGCGTGAACTGATGGCGAAAGGTCTGCATGTCATTGGGATGGTCAAGGCGATGAAACAACGATACCGGTTCGACGGAAAAAGCCTGACGCTCCATGAACTGTATGCCCTGTTGCCAAAGCAGAAAAACAAAGAAATCCTTGGCTCGGTCATCGTTCAAACCGCCTGCGGTTTGCCGATCAAACTGGTCTTTGTGCAAAACCGCCATCGGCGGCGGGATTGGCTGGTTCTGCTCAGCACCGATTTGACGTTGGAAGAGGCTGAAATCGTTCGCATCTACGGCATGCGTTGGAGCATTGAGACGTTCTTCAAATTTGCCAAATCGTACCTGGACTGGGAACGGAGTTTCAAGGTCGTTCGTTTGATATGCTCATCAGCCACACCACGATCGTGTTTACCCGTTATCTCGTAATGGAATGGGAACGCCGTCACAACAACGACGCGCGGTCGTTGGGCGGTCTGTTTTTCCTGTTTTCCGACGAAGTTCGAGACCTGGATCTCAAAACGGCTTTGCAGCATCTGATCGCATTTTTCATGGCGTTCACGGAAGCAAAATCCAAACGGGATCAGTCTGCCGTTGTATGTCAACTCCAGCAATGGATTGCGAGTTTGCCCAATTATATCAAGGCTTTGTTCGGAAAATTAAGCTGCGAAAGTTGAGTTCAGAATTAACCGCTATTTCAGAATTAACCGCTATTTTGTCCTTTGGTACAAGCAGTCAATGTTCCGGGTGCATTTATCGTTGCTAAGGGCGAATGGGCGCCGGCATTCCTGTCCATAATGGTAAAAATAGCCTGAAGCGTACCATGCAGGACAGGAAGGAAGATGCAACATGTGGAAAATGTTCAGCTGGCTGTGGAAGGCGGCGGCGGCCGCGCTCCTCGCCAGTTTTCTCGCGATCTGGACGACCGGCTACATCGTGAACAGTTATGTGGCAGCGCTGCTGGAAGAATACGAGATTCCGCTGGAGAAGCCGCCGTTCGCGCTCTCCGGCATGTGGGGCCGGCTGTGGGGCGTGGACGCGGGCGCGGAGGAGCCGCAGAGCGGACTAACCGCGGCCGAGGCGCCGGATCGGGGACAGACCGGCGGACAGCCGGAAGCGGACGGCGCGTGGAGCCGTTCCGGCGGCGAAGGCAGTGCGGCGGAGCCGGCCGGCGAGAAGCAGGAGCCGGGAGCCGGCGGCACGGGTTCGGGCGACGGCAGCTCAGGATTGCATGAAGGCACAGTCGGCGGCCCGGAAGGTGAAGAACCGCCGGGCGGCGCGTCCGGAGAGCAGCCGGGGAATGAAGGCGAAGGCGGCGAAGCATCCGGCGCGACAGAGGAATCCGGCTTCGGCACGGGGCCGGAAGCGCACGGCGGCGCCGGCGCGTCCGGCGGCACGGTCGTCTCGACCGAAGATCTGCTCGAGGCGAAATCACGGCTCACCGATGACGAACGGAACCGGCTGTTCGCGATTCTGGTCGGGAAGGTGCCGCAGGAGGAGTGGCAGCGAATCTCCGAATTCACGGAGGGAGGCCTGACGGCGGAAGAGCTGCTGCAAGTGCAGCAAATCGTCGCCGCATACCTCGACCGTTCGGAATATGACGAATTGATGGGAATTCTGAACAAATTCTGAGAAAAATCTGAGGAAATATTAATCGTGCTCGGGATATTCCGGCATTGCTCGGCTTTGGAAGCCTGTGCTACAGTTATAGGCGTGACGACATGAATGGGTCGTTGCGCCTATATTTTTTAGATTTTGACAAACCGATCCAGAATCGGATGCATCGATGAAGGAGACGATCATGACCGATTACAGGAAACCGATCCGGGCCGCCGGGGAGAAGGTTCGCGCCTTCGGCACGCGGATGGCAGCCCGGGTTCAGGTCTGGAAAGGCAAGATTCGGAGATTCATCAAACCGGCTGGAAGCGCGTTCTCCCGGACAGGCGTCAGACGGGCGCTGCTGGCGGGCTGCTCGTTCGTCATCCTGGCCGGAGGGGCGGCCTACGGTCACCATTATGTGAAAGCCAATACCGTGTCCTACTATGAGCTGTACCGGGACGGCGAACTGATCGGCACGGTCGAATCGAAAGAAGCCGTCGAAGCGTTCCTCAGCGGCAAGCGGGAAGAGCTGGCGGCGGCGAACCCGGGCATTACGATGGAGCTCGAGACCGGCGAGCTGACCTACGTGGAACGGAGCGAGTACAAGGCGCAGCCGGAGACGGAGGCGTCGCTCGCGGCTCTCGAAGAATTGCTGGACAGCCACGCCGTCGGCGTCGAAGTGAAGGTGAACGGGAAGCTGATCGGAGTGGTGCCGGACGAGGAGACGGCGCGGCAGGTGCTCGACCGGATCAAGTCAGAATTCGCTCCGGAAGCCGCGGACGAAGCCGGCGATGCGGCCGTCAGGCAGCCGGAAGTGACGGCGCTGGCGTACGCGGGAAATGCGGAAGCGGAGCCCAAGGCAGAGGTCGAATCGGTCCGGATCGTGGAGCAGGTCGATACGGGCCGGGTGGAGATCGATCCCGCGCGCATTTCCGATGCCGACACGCTCTATGAGCGGCTGGTGACGGGCACGACGAAGAAGACGACGTATGTCGTGCAGAAAGGCGATTGCATCGGCTGCATTGCGAGCAAGTTCGATATTTCCCCCGAGATCATCTACAAGAACAACCCGCAGATCGAAGACGATCTGATCCGTGTCGGCGACGTGCTGGATCTCACGGTATTGAAGCCGCAAGTGACGGTCGAGACGGTGGAGCGGGTATCGGAGATCGAAGAGATTGAGCCGGAAGTGATCATCCGGAAGAACGACGAGATGCGGGCCGGCCAGCAGAAGACGATTCAGGCCGGCGTGCCGGGTACGAAGCGCGTGACCTACCGCCTCGCGAAGCAGAACGGCTACCTGATGAGCGAGGAAATCGTGGACGAGCAGGTGCTTGAACCTGCGGTGCCGGCCATCATCATGAAAGGCACGAAGGTCATCCGCGGCGAAGGCTCGGGCAAGTTCGCCTGGCCGGTCAGCGGAGCGAAGATTACGAGCAAATTCGGCAAGCGCTGGGGACGGCAGCACAAGGGCATCGACATGATCGGCGGCAAGTCGATCCTCGCGTCGGATACCGGGGTTGTCAAGTTCGCCGGGAAGAAGAACGGTCTGGGCAACGCCATCATCATCGATCATAAGAACGGCTACGAGACGGTCTACGGCCATCTCAGCAAGATCGACGTGAAGAAAGGCCAGATTGTCGAAAAAGGCGAGAAAATCGGCGTCATGGGCAACACCGGAAATTCGACGGGGACGCATCTGCATTTCGAAATCCACAAGAACGGCACGCCGAAAAATCCGCTCAACTATCTGTGACCGCGAGAAACTGTCGTGAAGCATCACTCCTTCGGGGTGATGCTTCTTTGCGTTAAAGCGGCAGACGACACAATCGGCGGGACTCGTCCGTCCGGATATGATACACTGATAGCAAAGAATCTTGACGTGAACGGCGGTGATGGGCATGCAAGGCAAAATTCTGGTCGTGGATGACGAACAGCCGATTGCGGATATCCTGAAGTTCAATCTGGAGAAGGAAGGATACGAAGTCATTTGCGCGTTCGACGGCGGACAGGCCGTGGAGCTGGCGTTCAGCGAGCAGCCGGATCTCATCCTGCTCGATCTGATGCTGCCGGTGAAGGACGGCATGGACGTCTGCCGCGAAGTGCGCGCCCGCATGCAGACGCCGATCATCATGCTTACGGCGAAAGACACGGAGCTGGACAAGGTGCTCGGCCTCGAGCTGGGCGCCGACGATTATGTGACGAAGCCGTTCAGCACGCGCGAGCTGCTCGCACGGGTGAAGGCGCATCTGCGGCGCCAGCGGAAGCTGCAGGAGGCCGCGGCGGGCGGCGGCGCGGATGAAGCGGAACGGCAGCCGGAAAGGCAAGGGCTGAAAATTTTCAATCTGTTCATCGATACGGACATGTACGTCGTGTACAAGAACGGCGAGCCGCTCGATCTGACGCACCGCGAGTTCGAGCTCGTCCATTATCTCGCGCGCAACTGCGGCAAGGTGATGACGCGCGAACATTTGCTGCAGGCGGTGTGGGGGTTTGAATATTTCGGCGATGTGCGCACGGTCGACGTGACGATTCGCCGGCTCCGCGAGAAGATCGAGGACGATCCGAGCCGGCCGGAATACATTCTGACCCGCCGCGGGCTCGGCTACATGATGCGCAACCCGAAAGCGGGAGGCTTCGCGGGCGCATGAAGCGGACGCGCTTCTTCCACACGATCCAGGTCAAGCTGATCATCATCTACGTGCTGCTCATCCTGATCGCCATGCAGCTTATCGGGGTCTATTTCATCAGCACGACGAAAAATTCGCTGACGCGGTCGTTCTCGGACAATCTGAACGATCAGGTCAACATGCTCACCGTGCTGGTGGAGGACTCGCTGACCTCGGAACGCGCGGAAGCGGGCGAGGCGGCCGATGCGGAAGTGGCGGAAGATCTGGGCAACCTGGTCAGCTCGCTGTTCAATATCAGCCAGGCCGAGATTCAGGTGCTGGACGCCAGCGGCCGGGTGCTCGCGACGTCGGAACCCGACCGGCGGGACATCATCGGACGCAAAAATACGACGCTCGCCGTCAGCCGTGCGCTGCAGGGCATCCGGGACAACGAGGAGGAGATCATCGACGCGGACAATGTACGCAAGAAAGTGATCGCCCGCCCCGCCTTCGATACATCGCGGGGGCAGAGCCGGGTGATCGGGGTCGTCTACGTCGTCGCGTCGATGGAAGATCTGTACGCCACCATGCGGGGGATCAACCGGATTTTCGTCACGGGGATGCTGATCGCCCTCGGCCTGACCGGCGTGCTCGGCGTGCTGCTCGCCCACACGATCACGAATCCGATCAAGGGGCTGACCCGCCAGGCGACGGCCGTGGCGGAAGGCCGGTTCGACGAGCAGGTGCCGGTCTATGGCGATGACGAGATCGGGCGGCTCAGCGAAGCGTTCAACTACATGACCGGCCGTCTGCAGGAAGCGCTGTCCGCGAACGAGGAAGAGAAGGAGAAGCTGGCGTCGATTCTCGCCAACATGAGCGACGGCGTCGTCGCCGCGGACGAGAACGGGCAGGTCATCGTCACGAACCGCCGGGCCCGCGAGATGCTCGGGGTGAGGCAAGCGCTCGGCAAGCCGATGGACGAGCTGCTCGGCATTCCGAAGGACCAGCTGCACAAGCTGCAGACGGGCGTCGAGCATTCGACCATCGTTGTGCGGCCGCTTCCGGACGACGGCGGGGAGTGGCTGATGCATGTGACGCTGACGCCGATCTATCGCCGCGACCGGACAATCTCCGGCGCCATCGCGGTGCTGCACGATGTCACGGAGCAGGAGCAGCTTGAGCGTTCGCGGCGGGAGTTCGTCGCGAACGTCTCGCACGAACTGCGCACGCCGCTGACGACGATCAAGAGCTACGTCGAGGCGCTCGACGACGGCGCGCTCGAAGAGCCGGAGCTGGCGAAGCGGTTCGTCGGCGTCATCCGCGGCGAATCGAACCGGATGATCCGGCTCGTGAACGACCTGCTGCATCTGTCCCGGCTCGATTCGAACCAGGAGCGGCTCCGGCCGATCGAGGTCAACGTGCGGGAGATGCTGGAAGAGGTGTCGGACCGTTTTTCGTTCCAGATGAAGCAGAAGGGCATCGGCGGATCGGTGCTGATCGAGGACGGCATCGAGACGGCGTGGTTCGACCGGGACCAGATCGACCAGGTGCTCGACAATCTGATGTCCAACGCCATCAAATATACGCAGGACGGCGGCCATATCGAGATCGCCGCCCGGAAGCCCACGCCCGACACGGTGTCCATCAGCGTGAAAGACAACGGCATGGGGATACCGGAGAAGGACCAGGCCCGCATCTTCGAACGGTTCTACCGGGTCGACAAGGCGCGCTCCCGGAACATGGGCGGCACGGGGCTGGGCCTTTCCATTGCCCGGGAAATTATCAAGGCGCACGGCGGCACGATCGAGCTGGAGTCGGAATTGAACCGCGGCACGACCGTGACGTTCACGCTGCCGCTTCGCCGGGGAGGTGACGCGGAATGATGGAGAAGCTCAAGACCGCGCTTCTGATCGGTCTCGTCATTCTCAGTCTGGTGCAGAGCTATCTGCTCGTCTACAGCTTCCCCGAGATCGGCGCGACCGTCCGCACGGAGCAGGAATACATCTCACCCGAACAGATGGGCGATCCGCTGCGCATCGACGAAGTGCTGTACCCCGAGGACATGGTGCTGCACATGGGCGGCGACCGGCACGCGGTCCTCTATCCGGAGACCAGTTATTACATCCGGATTTATGATCAGATCACGGCCGGCGAATACCGCAACTTCCAGCGGATTCCCTACGCGATGCGCGACTGGGACGAGCTCAGGCGGAACACGCAGGGCGTCGAACTGCGGTACGGCGGCGCCATGCCCGTCGCGCTGCTGCAGAAAACGATGCAGATCGACGGCGACATTCTGTTCCTGAACGATGCCATCGACCGCATCTGGTTGATAAGGCGGAATTTCCCCGGGAGAAGCGCGGCGGAAATCTATTTCTTCAGCGCGGACGGGGAGACGGTGTACATGGCCGCCCGGTCGCCGCTCACCGCTGACGAGATCTCGGATCTCGCCGGGCTGGGCCGCTATATGCCGGCTTACACGCACTGGCGCGGCGACATTTATCTGCCGGAAGAACCGGTCGAGACGGTCGCGTATACGTTCGGGTACACGACATTCTCGCCGCAGCAGATGCAGCGCAGCCTGTTCTTCGATCCGAACAAGACGCGGTACATCGAGGATCGCAGCGGACAGGTCATCTATACGGACGGCAAGCGCGGGCTGCAGCTCGAGTCCGGCGACACGTGGATGGTGTTCACCGACCCGGTGCCGATGCAGGACGGCGCGGACAATCTGGCGGACAACGTGCTGGCGGCGGTCCAGTTCGTCAACCAGCACGGCGGCTGGGACAGCCGATACCGGTTCGTGCCCGGCGCGGTGAGTTCGGACGGGCGGAACATTGTGTTCCAGCAGTACTATGAGCGGTATCCGCTGATCAGCGGCGGCGTCCGGTACGGACAGATCCGGCTGCTGATGCAGCAGGGCACGGCCGTCGTCTATGAGCGGTCGCTGCTCAATCTCGGCGAGCGGCAGAAGGACATCGCGGTCCGCTGGCTGCCGGGCGGGGAGCGGCTTCGGGCGACGCTGGAAACCTTCTCGCGGCTGCGCGAAATCTCGGCGGTATTCCCGGCGCAGTATGTCACGCTCACCGAAGACCGGCGGCTTGTCATGGAGCCGGTGTGGGCGGTGCGGTACACGGACGGCACGGTCCAGTCGGTGGCGAAGGCCGTGATGGATGCGGCCGCTGCTGCTTCGGCCGATGGCGGCGCGGAAACGACCGGGCAGCCCTCCGGGGAACATCGCGCGGAGGACGGGGCGAATGCGGAAAATGCGTCCGAAGGCGAAGCCGCAGATTCGGTTGCCGTGATGCGGCAAGCGGACAGCGCCGATGAAGCGGGCGGAGCGGAAGGCGCGGAAGCCGGCGCCGCAGAGCCGGCCGCCGGCGAAGAAGGCGCGGCCGATGACGCGGCGGGCGCAACCGGCGAAGCGGAGCGGGAAGGCGGCACGGCGGAAGAGGAGGGCGAGCCGTCCGAGCCCGACGTTCCGCAGGCGGATGCGCCGCTCGAGGCCGCGGGCTGACCGCTCCGTGTCCGCGGCGGAAAGCGGGCAGGCGGCCGGCGCGCGCGTTCGGCCTTGCTTCCGGCGGACAAGGCCGCGCTGAAGAACGGCCGGCGTGCGGAGACGAGCCGGCGCGGTTCGGGAAAGCAGGATGCCGTGATGATGCGGGAGGTGGATGCGCAATGGATTGGGGCCGGGCGAAAAGCGTGCTGATTTTCTCGTTCCTGGTGCTCAATGTGCTGCTCGGATACCAGCTATGGCTCAATGTCCGCGATCAGGTCAATCCGAACGTCGATCTGACCGCGCTGCCCGAGGATACGCTGCGCATCATGCAGGAGAAGGGCATCACGATCACGGCCAGCGTGCCGGGCGGCACGCCGAAGATGGGCGATCTGCAGTTTCGCTATGACGGGCGAAGAGGCGCATCCGACAAAATTCCCCTCGATCCGCAGGTCGACAGCAGGATTGTGTTCTCCGAACGCGAATTAGTAGAAGGATTGGGGAATATCATCACCGATCTGGAGCTGTACCGGTTCGATCCGGCGCTCCAGACGGACGAGGCGTTCGTCTTCACCCGCATTGCCGCGGACGGCCGGCCGATCTTCGATGTGAAGCTTGAGCTGTACTACAGCAACCAGAAGATCGTCGCCTACCGGCAGGATCGCATCGAGCCGGTCATCAGCGAAGATTACGAGCGGCAGACGGTGCTGCCCGCCTCCAAGGCGCTGGCGCCGCTGATCGACAACTATCTGCAGCCGGGCGCGGTCATCAAGGAGATCCAACTCGGTTATCACGGGCAGTTGTTCAATACGGACGATATCCAGGCGGCGGAGCCTTCATGGCGGGTATTGCTTGAAGACGGATCGGTTTACTACATCAACGCCATCAGCGGCGCGGTGGCCACCGAGCAGGATGCGGCCGCGGCCGAAACGGACGGGAAAGCGGACGGCGTCTGAACGGATAAACGGACAGCCGGGGCGCCGCCCCATATTGCACAACACAGCGGATGCACGAATTACGGGAGAGGACAGAATCGGATGGGGCTTCGATTTACGATATTGGCCAGCGGATCAACGGGCAACGCGACCATCGTCCAGACGGACGATGTGACGTTGCTGATCGATGCGGGACTGAGCGCGAAGAAGCTGGAGGAACGGATGCGCGAGCGCGGCATCGACGCCTCCGACATCGACGCGGCGTTCGTGACGCACGAGCATGCGGATCATGTGAAAGGGCTGGGCGCCTTCGCCCGCAAATATGAGCTGCCCGTGTACGCGAACGAAGCGACCTGGTCGGCGATGGAGCGGCAGACCGCCGGCATTGCCGACGCGAACCGGAAAATCGTCGCGACGGGCGGGGAGATCGAATTCGGCGGGCTGGTCGTCCGTTCGTACCCGATCTCGCACGATGCGGCGGAACCGGTCGGGTACTGTTTTCATGAGGGCGGGTACAAGCTCAGTCTGGTGACGGATCTCGGGTACTTCAGCGACAAGGTGAAGGAAGCGGTGATCGATTCCGATGTGGTGGTGCTCGAGGCCAATCACGACGTCGAAATGCTGCGGATGGGTCGCTATCCGTGGAATATCAAGCGCCGCATCCTGAGCGATGTCGGCCATCTGTCGAACGAAGCGGCGGGCGAGGCGCTGGCCGAGCTGATGACGGACCGGACGAAGCGCGTTTATCTCGCCCACCTCAGTCTGGACCACAATATGCAGGATCTGGCGCGGATGACGGTGGAGTCTATTCTGGAAAGCCGCGGCATATTTTTGAAGAAGGATGATGACGTCCTGAAGCCGACCTGGCATGACCGGGCTACGCCTTGGGACGATGTGACGAGGCGCGTGATCGGGTAGCGCGGGCGGCGCGGAGCGAGGCTTCGGCTTCCCGGTCCAGACGGGCGGCGCGCTCCTCCAGTTCGCCCGGCCTGAGAAAACCGCGTGCCTCGAGGGCATCGGCCAGCGCGCTGACCGCAAGCAGCAGCCGGTAATGCTGTTCCTTCAGATCGGCCAGCGCGGCGGCCAGGTTCACATGGTCCCATGCGCGATCCGGGGCGGGGGACGTTTGCTTCATGAACGGTCAGCTCCTTCGATTGGGAAAATGCGTCTTTTGACCCAACTACCAGTGCTTTTCGCCGCAGGAAAGTTTCGGAAGACGGATGTCAGACGCCCAAAAATCGTTTATGCTTATCATTGTAGCCCGAGCAGCGGAAATCATTCCAATCCACTGGGAAAAAGGTGTATGCGCCTCGGCCATCGAGAGGAGCGACTGACAGATGAGCTTGTTCGACGACGATTTCTATTCGACTCGTGTCTCCCGGCGCGCACGGGAAGACGGGAGACGGGACTGGCGTTTCGGCGGCCGCGGCGGATGGCGCAGATGGCGGGGCGAGGGCGGACTGCGCCCGGTTCATCTGGCTTTTATTTCCTCGATGGTGAGCGCCCTCGGCGCGGTGCTGCTTTTCGGCTTGATCTTCGGATTCGGGCGGGGCGGCGGCGGATCGGGCGCCGTCGTCAGCGTGGCGGGCGTCTCCTCCGCCGATACGGCGGAACGGATCGTGCAGGCGGCGTCCCGGGTGGAGCCCGCGGTCGTCAGCATTATCAATGAACAGATGCTGCCGGCGGGCGGGCGCTTCTTCCGGCCGGAGAAAGACCGCGATCCGGATGAGGAATTGACGCTGCAGCAGGCCAGTCTCGGTTCGGGGGTCATTTTTCGCAAAGCGAACGGCAAAGCAAACATTATTACGAACTATCACGTCGTGGAAGATGCCGACCAGGTGAAGGCGGTGCTGGCAAGCGGCGAAGTGCGCGAAGCGGAGATCGTGGGCAAGGACCAGATCACGGATCTGGCGGTGCTGGAGATCGACGGCGCGGGCATCGAGACGGTGGCGGCGATCGGCGACTCGCGGCAGCTCCGGAACGGAGAGACGGTGATCACGATCGGCAATCCGCTCGGCCTGAACAATTCGCTGACGATGGGCATCGTGAGCAAGAGCCGGCGGATCATCCCGGTATCGCTCGCCCAGAACGGCATCTACGACTGGGAGCAGGAAGTTATCCAGATCAGCGCCCCGATCAACCAGGGGAACAGCGGCGGCGCGCTCGTCAACCTGAGCGGGGAAGTCGTCGGCATCAACAGCATGAAGGTGGCCGATTTCGGCGTGGAAGGCGTCGGCTTCGCGATCCCGATGCACAACGCGATGCCGGTCGTCGAGCAGCTGCTGGATCTCGGCTATGTTCCGCGGCCGTATCTCGGTGTATATACGCTGGATCTTGAACAATACTGGGAACAGCAAGTTTACGAGGAATGGCTGGGAGCGGAAGAAGACGGCGAGGAAGGCGGAGACGCCGCCGAGGAAGACGATCTGAAGCTGCCGGAGGATGTGAAGCGCGGCGTGATCGTGCTGGAAGCGGTCGGCCCGGCGAAAAAGGCGGGGCTCAAGTTCAACGATGTCATCGTCAAGCTCGACGACCAGCCGATCGGCAGCACGATGGAACTGCGCAAGTACCTGTACGGAAGCAAAAAAATCGGCGAGAAAGTGAAAGTGTCGTACTACCGGGGCGGCAAGCTGGAGACGGTGACGGTGGAGCTGGCCGAGAAGATCGACGAAGAGGAAGAGGAATAACCGGCCGGATCATCGGATCCGCTTACGAATACAGAATGGTGAACGAAGCAGAAAGAAGGCGTTGAATCAGCGGATGTACTGCGTATGCAAAGAACATGTGGAACTGGCGATCGACCGGTTCGTCGACGAGTATGAGGACGCGCCGGATCTGGTCGATCTGAACAAGACGGCGTTCGCCGAGTGGGAACCTCCCGCGACGTGCGACATGTGCGAACGGCCGCCGGAAGTTCTGGTGGTATAAGGGGTGAACCCGCGAGCCTGAGAGGCCCGCGGGTTTTGTTGTACGCCCGGCATGGGCGTCATCTCTACGGTGAAAGTCCGGAATGGGGGCTGGCGAGCGCCTACCATTAGCCGAGGGCAAGGGTGTCGGTCGCGAGGCCGAATCTGAAGGAAGCCTAAGGCAAACGCACGGGCCAAGGTACACGAACTGGATTCGAGGCAGGGTTAGTCGGATGAGTTGCCAGCACACAACGAAATCCAAAGCCGCCAAGGACTAATCCTGTAAACTCCAGTGGTCGCGGGCGGAAAGATGACGCTCTTATCCGGGGAGGCCTGCGGAATACGCGAAGTGACTTCATGCGCGAAGTGACTTCGTAACCGCAGCCGGGAGGCTGCGCTGAATCCGCAGGAGTCAGCAGAGGCCATAGTACGCGAGTACGGGACGTAAGGAAAGCGGAAGGGCCAAACCGAAAGGAGAGAGGAAACCGATGCGTTCGCGCGACGGGCATAGACAGCAGAATACCTCGCAAGAGGGCTGCCAGCGGGAGGTAGCGGTGAAGCCGCA
Organism: Thermobacillus composti KWC4; assembly: GCF_000227705.2. Classification (GTDB taxonomy): domain Bacteria; phylum Bacillota; class Bacilli; order Paenibacillales; family Paenibacillaceae; genus Thermobacillus; species Thermobacillus xylanilyticus. The sequence goes on along the minus strand of NC_019897.1, from coordinate 147,813 downwards.
AGGGACCGTTGGAGTGCCGAGTCCGTTGCCGGCACAAATCGCCCCTTCCTCTCGCAAAGCACAGGACGACTTGCTGGAGAAGATGCTGGAAAGGGAGAACCTCTTGAAGGCCTACAGGAAAGTGGTACAGAACGGAGGAGCCCCCGGTGTGGACGGGGTAACGGTAACGGAGTTACAAGCTTACCTGAACACACACTGGGAAGCGGTGAAAGCCGCACTCCTTGCGGGAACGTACAGCCCCTTGCCCGTCAGACGGGTGGAAATCCCCAAACCCGGAGGCGGCGTACGGCTGCTCGGCATCCCGACCGCGATGGACCGTCTTCTCCAGCAAGCGCTTCTGCAAGTGATGGAGCCGATCTTCGACCCGCACTTCTCATGGCACAGCTACGGCTTCCGGTCGGGCAAGCGAGCGCACGATGCGGTAAGGCAAGCGCAGCAGTATATCCAAAGCGGCCTCCGCTGGGTCGTGGACATGGATCTGGAGAAGTTCTTCGACCGTGTGAACCACGACATCCTGATGGCAAGAGTGGCGCGGAGGATAGACGACAAGCGCATGCTCAAGCTGATTCGCGCTTACCTGAACGCCGGGGTGATGGCCGGGGGTGTGGTCGTGAGAACGGAAGAAGGCACGCCGCAAGGCGGCCCGCTCAGCCCGTTGCTCGCCAACATCCTGCTGGACGATTTGGACAAAGAACTGACCAGACGAGGACTGCACTTCGTCCGATATGCGGACGATTGCAACATTTTCGTGGCCAGCAAGCGGGCCGGGGAACGGGTCATGGAATCGGTGATCCGATTTGTGGAAGGAAAGCTGAAACTGAAAGTGAATCGGGACAAAAGCGCGGTAGACCGGCCGTGGAACCGAAAGTTCCTCGGCTTCAGCTTCCTGTCGAACAAGCAGGCAACGGTCCGGTTGGCACCCAAGACGATTCAGCGTTTCAAGAAGAAAGTCCGGGAGATAACGGACCGCTCGCGCCCGCTGACGATGGAAGAGAGGATTCACCGACTGAACCGCTTCATGATGGGATGGATCGGTTATTTCCGTCTGGCTGCCGCCAAGAACCACTGTGGTAACCTCGACGCATGGATGCGCAGGCGACTACGCATGTGTCTGTGGAAACAATGGAAGAGACCCAGGACCAGATTGCGTAATCTCCGTGCACTCGGCGTGCCCGAATGGGCGGCTCGAATGATGGCGAACTCACGCCGTGGTCCGTGGGAAATGTCCCGTAACACAAACAATGCCCTTCCGACTTCCTACTGGGAAGCGAAAGGGCTGAAAAGTCTGCTTTCTCGTTACCTGGAACTTTGTTAACCTTACGGAACCGCCGTATGCGGACCCGCATGTACGGTGGTGTGAGAGGTCGGGGGCTAGCCGCCCCCTCCTACTCGATGTGCGCGTCCGCCGGATTACAGATCGACTTTCCAGCTTCCCATCATTTTGGCGACTTCCGGGTCGTGGTACGACAGGAAGAGGGTGTTCCCCGTATCGAGGGTCTTGATGCGTTCCATGTCGTCCGCGTCGAGCTCGAAGTCGAAGATGTTAAAGTTTTCGATGATCCGCTCTTTGCGCACCGATTTCGGAATGACGACAATATTGCGCTGAACCAGCCAGCGCAGCACGACCTGGGCGATCGTCATGTTGTGCTTGGCCGCGATTCGTGCGAGCACTTCATGGCTGAACAGATTGTTCTTGCCTTCGGCGAACGGCGCCCACGACTGATGCTGCACGCCCAGCTCGTTCAGGAAGGCGTTGGTGTCCGCCTGCTGGTAGAACGGGTGCGTCTCGATCTGGTTGACGTGAGGTGTGATTTCGTTGTGCATGACGAGGTCCATCAGGCGATCCGGCAGGAAGTTGCTGACGCCGATGGCACGGATCAAGCCTTCACGGTACAGCTCTTCCATCGCGCGCCAGGTGCCGTAGTAATCGCCGAACGGCTGGTGGATCAGGTACAGGTCGAGATAGTCGAGCTGCAGTTTCTTCAGGGATTTCTCGAAGGCCCGCTTGGCGCTCTCGTAGCCGGCATCCTGGACCCAGATCTTGGTCGTGACGAAGATTTCCTCCCGCGGGATGCCGCTGCGCTTGATCGCCCGCCCGACCGCCTCTTCGTTCAGATAGCCGGCGGCGGTGTCGATCAGGCGGTAACCGGCCATCAGCGCCTCATAGACCGAGTCTTCGGCTTGTTGGGCATCGTTGACCTGCCAGAGTCCGATGCCGATGATCGGCATGTTCACGCCGTTGCTCAGCGTAACGGTTTGCATGGCAATTCCACTCCTGTCATTCTGAAGTGTTCGGCAAACGGCACATTTCCCCGGGGATGCGGAAATTCCGCTGACGGCCGATTTGCGTTACAATAAGCCTACAGCCTTCGTGTTACACGAAGTCAAGCGGTCGTAAGCAAATTTTTTATGGGGGGATTGCGGATGTACACGGTCAAGGAAGCCGCGCACATGACAGGGCTTACCGAGCACGCCGTGCGTTTCTACACGGACAAAGGTCTGGTGCCGAGCGTACAGCGCGATGAGCATAACAATCGGCTGTTCGATGCGGAAGCGATCAACTGGCTTCTCGGGGTCAAATGCCTCAAGGCATCCGGCATGCCGATCAAGGCGATCAAAGCATACGTCGATCTGTGCCTTCAGGGGGATGCGACCATTCCGCAGCGCTATGCCCTCATGATGAAGCACAAAGAAGAGGCGCTCGCCCGGTTGGAGGAAGCGAAGCGGCACGCGGCCCATCTGGAGGAGAAGGTTGCGTTGTATCAAACCATTCTGGAAGGCCTCAGCCCGGACACGACCAATCCCGCCAATTGGGACCGGATCCGGCATATGCACGGGGATGTGTTTTATTCGCCTTCCGCGGAAGACCGGCTTGCCGCCGTGCGGAGCTGACAGCCGATGCACATTCAGATTGCGGCGGTCGGCAAGATCAAGGAGAAGTATCTGGCGGACGGCATCGCGGAATATGCGAAGCGGCTTCGGCCGTATGTGAAGTTCGACATTCTCGAGGTGCCGGACGAGAAGGTGCCGGAGACGATGAGCCCGGCGGAAGAGGCGCAGGCCAGGGAGCGCGAAGGCGAGCGGCTGCTGGCGTTGATCAAGCCGGATGCGCTGGTCATCGCGCTGACGCTGGACGGCGAGCTGTGGACGAGCGAGCGGCTCGCCGAGCGGTTGGACGAGCTCGGCACATACGGCAGCGGGCACGCGGTGTTCGTCATCGGCGGCTCGACCGGGCTCGCCCCCGCCGTGCTGCGGCGCGCGAAGCACAAGCTGAGCTTCGGGCGGATGACGCTGCCCCACCAGCTGATGCGGCTCGTGCTGGCGGAGCAGATTTACCGGGCGGTGAAGATCAATCGGGGGGAGCCGTATCATAAGTGAGGCGAAATATGCGGAGAGATCTATGATTAGCTTGAAGTTGCATTCGCAAGTCATCATCTCTGCATGTGTTGTATATACTAGTATATACATCGTTGCGGAGGTATGATAAAATGGCAGTAAGGAATCGAAACAAGGGGTGGCCTGCCATGTCGACGACTGTCCAGAAGTGGGGCAACAGTCTGGGGATTCGGATTCCCAGCCACATCGCGGAGAAGATTGCGATTACCCAAGGTTCGGAAGTCGAACTGGTTGTCAGTGAAGATCATACGCTTATTGTCATCCCCATAAAGAAAAAGCCGACGCTGGAAGAATTGCTGGCTCAATGCAAACCGGAAAATCGGCACGATGAGATCGATTTCGGCACAGAAGGGAAGGAACTGCTGTAGATGGTTGCGGACCGGGGAGATCTGGTTTGGATCAACTTCAATCCTCAAGCGGGCCACGAACAAGCCGGCAGAAGAGCTGCGATCGTGCTTTCTCCAAAATCATTCAACAAAGTGACGGGATTTGTTTCGGTATGTCCGATAACGCATACGATCCGGGGATGGGGATATGAAGTGCTCCTGCCCGAAGGATTGGTGTTCAAGGGTGTTGTTTTGACGGATCAGATCAAGAATTTGGACTGGAAAGCAAGAGGAATTGAAATTGTCGGTAAAGCCCCCGAAGAAGTCGTTCGGGAATGCCTTGATAAAATTCATACTTTCCTGTAACCTGGGGAAAATCTTGCTTTGATCGGTCAACAAGCAGCAAACGCCGGGGAAGGAGCCCGGTGTCTGTTTTTGCTCAGGTAACCGTTCGGCAGGTTTTGATTGATCGTGTCCATGAGTTTGATATAAGCTGTCGGATTTCGGCAACTGCATGGTCTTGGTGCATGAAAAGCTCTCCCTTGGCATCTGGAATAACTACATCCTATCAAGCTCCGCCCTTGAGATGATACAGAGAACCGTATCACAAGTAACGTAATCGTTGTTAGTGAAATGAATGGCTGGCCGCCGAAACCTTTTCTTGTTGGGGAATATGGTAAGGTTCTGCTCAGACAAGGGAAGCGGAGAAGGCGCTTTTTGATGCGCATGTCGTTTCAACAAAAACGCATCACACTTTTCAAAACCCCTGTATTTGTTGCAGGGGTCGTCATCAGTCTCTTGATCGGATGTTCGCATACATCCGAAAACAACCACTCTGAAGCGATGGTTTTTCAGGGAGAAGGGGAGAAATGGGAAGTCTCAATCCCCGACGAAGTCATTTTGAAAAATGGAAAAAATATTTTTCGTCGACTTTTCGCTTTAAAGGGGATCCGGAAGAGCTGAAAGAGGTGGAATATATCACCTTTGCGCTGGAACAAGGGACGCAAATCGTCAATGTGTATGACGGGGCAATGATCATGATCCAGTGGGAAGACCGGGAAAATAATTCTATTCCAATATAACGGGGGAAAATCATAACATCGGGCAGTTTGCTTGAGCCGCATCTTAAGTGATCGTAATCGAGTAGGAGGGGGCGGCTAGCCCCCGACCTCTCACACCACCGTACATGCGGGTCCGCATACGGCGGTTCCGTAAGGTTAACAAAGTTCCAGGTAACGAGAAAGCAGACTTTTCAGCCCTTTCGCTTCCCAGTAGGAAGTCGGAAGGGCATTGTTTGTGTTACGGGACATTTCCCACGGACCACGGCGTGAGTTCGCCATCATTCGAGCCGCCCATTCGGGCACGCCGAGTGCACGGAGATTACGCAATCTGGTCCTGGGTCTCTTCCATTGTTTCCACAGACACATGCGTAGTCGCCTGCGCATCCATGCGTCGAGGTTACCACAGTGGTTCTTGGCGGCAGCCAGACGGAAATAACCGATCCATCCCATCATGAAGCGGTTCAGTCGGTGAATCCTCTCTTCCATCGTCAGCGGGCGCGAGCGGTCCGTTATCTCCCGGACTTTCTTCTTGAAACGCTGAATCGTCTTGGGTGCCAACCGGACCGTTGCCTGCTTGTTCGACAGGAAGCTGAAGCCGAGGAACTTTCGGTTCCACGGCCGGTCTACCGCGCTTTTGTCCCGATTCACTTTCAGTTTCAGCTTTCCTTCCACAAATCGGATCACCGATTCCATGACCCGTTCCCCGGCCCGCTTGCTGGCCACGAAGATGTTGCAATCGTCCGCATAGCGGACGAAGTGCAGTCCTCGTCTGGTCAGTTCTTTGTCCAAATCGTCCAGCAGGATGTTGGCGAGAAGCGGACTGAGCGGGCCGCCTTGCGGCGTGCCTTCTTCCGTTCTCACGACCACACCCCCGGCCATAACCCCGGCATTAAGGTAAGCGCGAATCAGTTTGAGCACGCGCTTGTCGTCTATCCTCCGCGCGACTCTCGCCATCAGGATGTCGTGGTTCACACGGTCGAAGAACTTCTCCAGATCCATGTCCACGACCCAGCGGAGGCCGCTTTGGATATACTGCTGCGCTTGCCTTACCGCATCGTGCGCGCGCTTCCCCGGCCGGAAGCCGTAGCTGTGCCATGAGAAATGCGGGTCAAAGATCGGTTCCATCACTTGCAGAAGCGCTTGCTGGAGAAGACGGTCCATCACGGTCGGGATGCCGAGCAGCCGTACGCCGCCTCCGGGTTTGGGGATTTCCACCCGTCTGACGGGCAAGGGGCTGTACGTTCCCGCAAGGAGTGCGGCTTTCACCGCTTCCCAGTGTGTGTTCAGGTAAGCTTGTAACTCCGTTACCGTTACCCCGTCCACACCGGGGGCTCCTCCGTTCTGTACCACTTTCCTGTAGGCCTTCAAGAGGTTCTCCCTTTCCAGCATCTTCTCCAGCAAGTCGTCCTGTGCTTTGCGAGAGGAAGGGGCGATTTGTGCCGGCAACGGACTCGGCACTCCAACGGTCCCTTGCGGCTTCACCGCTACCTCCCGCTGGCAGCCCTCTTGCGAGGTATTCTGCTGTCTATGCCCGTCGCGCGAACGCATCGGTTTCCTCTCTCCTTTCGGTTTGGCCCTTCCGCTTTCCTTACGTCCCGTACTCGCGTACTATGGCCTCTGCTGACTCCTGCGGATTCAGCGCAGCCTCCCGGCTGCGGTTACGAAGTCACTTCGCGCATGAAGTCACTTCGCGTATTCCGCAGGCCTCCCCGGATAAGAGCGTCATCTTTCCGCCCGCGACCACTGGAGTTTACAGGATTAGTCCTTGGCGGCTTTGGATTTCGTTGTGTGCTGGCAACTCATCCGACTAACCCTGCCTCGAATCCAGTTCGTGTACCTTGGCCCGTGCGTTTGCCTTAGGCTTCCTTCAGATTCGGCCTCGCGACCGACACCCTTGCCCTCGGCTAATGGTAGGCGCTCGCCAGCCCCCATTCCGGACTTTCACCGTAGAGATGACGCCCATGCCGGGCGTACAACGAAATGGCTTCTGCAGGACGCAGAAGCCATTTCGTTATCTCTATGAGAACCGTCACTTCGTCATATCCACCAATGCCTCGACGTCCTTGGGGAGCGCGCATATGGCAACCTCCTTGAACAAAAAAAAGCCACGCCTGCCATCACGCAAAAAATGCTGACCCAGCAGCGAAAATAAGAAAAAAGCAGAGGCGCTTGGAAACAGGTGTTTCCGACTCTGCTTGTTGATTATTCATTGCCCTGAAGCATCATCCGAAACAGGATGACGCGATCGTGCTGTCTCAGTTCTTCCGGCAATTCACCGGTCTCGTCGTATTGCTGGAACAACCTCAGGTCAGATCTGATTGATTGACTGTCAGTCTCAATCACCGAGCCGAGCGTTACGGGTTGATTGAGATGCAGTTCCAGCTCCGAGCTGTTCATCCATGTCACCTGACCGCCTGTGAGAAGCGGAAGACGCATTTCCGCGGCGGTACTGCCGGAACCCTCTTCATCGATTAATGCGGAAGTGATGGACAACCGTCTTTCCTTGTTCGGTTCGTCACGGTTTTCAGAGAGGATGAACAGCAGTTGTTCATGATGAAGCTTTCCGGATTCTTCCGGATCATTATGCGGCAAAATACCTGAGCTGTAGTCGATCACATTTTCTTGTTGCCCGCCGCGTTCGAAGTGTTCGACCCATATTTTGATCATGAATACTTGTTCCGGATCCATTTTCAGGTCAAACAACCGGACGTTACCGATGACGTTCAGGATCCGCTTGGTTTCTTCCGAAATTTCCGCCGGTTTTACCGACATCGTCAGATCCGGTTCAACGCTGTCGCGGCCGGCCTTCCGGGAATCGTAAATCCAGAAGAAAGCACCTGCAATCATGAAACAAAGCAACAAAACCCCGGCAATTCTTCTCATTGTGCCACGTTCTTGAGAGAAATTCATGAGATACGGCCCGTCCTCGCATAAGGATGCCCTGAAACCGGACAGCGCGGAGAGCCGTATAAGCTTAATGCACAACGGTCACCCATTTATAGATAACAACCCCGATGCTTATGACGTAAGATTTGCCATGCCCGGCCCATAATATCATCATGATTTGAAAAGATACGACCGCCAGACAAGCCCAAAAACCGATTTGCGCGGCTTTGGCTTCAAAGCCCGAGGGCTTCCATATGATTGTACTTTATTCGTTATGGACGTAAAATACAAAATTTGAAAGCATCTGGAGGACATAAAATGAGCAAACCGGCAATGAACGTGGCATTGGTATGCGGACCTGACTGCGATATGGAAGTCCAGGCCATCCGAGCCGCTCTGGAGTATTTCGGCGCAAGAGTCTTTACTTATTGGATCGGCAGACCGAATGATCTGATTGATGTCCTGTCCGGCAACGATCTGTATCCGAATACGAATACGATCATTCTATGCTTCCATGGCGAGGAAGGCCGGTTGATCATGCCGGAGCTGGAAGAAAGCGTGTATGAACAGGGAGAACCCAAGGGCCACTTTGGTCCGGAGAAGATCAGACGCTTTGCCCGGCTGGCAGGGAAAACCGTAATCGGCACCGGGTGTTCGGCAGGAAATTCAGAGACGGCACAAGCTTTTCTCGACAGCGGTTGCGAAATCTATATCGGGCCGAATGACTATCCGGATGGAAATGCCGCGCTCATGTTTGTTCTGAGGCTTTGCTACGATCTCATACAGAACAAGCGGAGCATCAAGGAAGCTTTCCAAAACGCCAAGTCTCTGGATGCGGAGATGGACATGTTTCAGCTGTATGAAAACACGCAGCCATCCGGCGGATAATTGACATATCGAGAAATGTAGGTATAATAAATGGCATGGATCCCATCGAAGTGTTCAAGGCGTTGTCCAACGAGTCGAGGCTGCAGATTTTGCAGTGGTTGAAGGAGCCCGAGAAACATTTTGTGCCCCATGATGGAGTGGATATGCGGGAAATCGGGGTGTGTGTCAGTCAAGTAACCGATAAGTTGAACATGACACAGTCGACGGTTTCGCAGTATTTGTCCATTCTCCAGCGGGCCGGGCTGATTCAAACCAATCGGATCGGCAAATACACGTACTACAAACGCAACGAAGAGAAAATCAAGGAACTGGCGAATTTCTTGAATCAGAACCTCTGAATATGGAACTGAATACCTCGCACGTATTCAGTTTTTATTTGGCCCAATATATCGACATATCGCGATATGTATATATAAAATAATCAAAAGGAGTGGAACGCCTTGTCCGGCACGTGGAGAGTTTGTTTATTGGCACTGGTTTCCTTTCTGGTGGGGACATCCGAGTACATTATTTCCGGCATCCTGGATATGATCTCGGATACCATGGGGATTTCCGTTACTTCTGCAGGGCAGCTCGTCACGATTTTTTCTTTCGTGTACGCCATCGGCACCCCGATCCTGATGGCGCTCACGGCTAAGGCGGAAAGACAGAAACTGCTGGTTTGGGCGCTCGGCATCTTCGTATTGGGGAATGTGCTTTCCTACGCTTTGCCCGGCTATGCATCGTTTCTCGCAGCCCGCGTCATCATGGCGCTGGGCGCGGGAATGACCGTCGTCACCGCTTTGGACATCGCAGCGAAAATTGCCGCCCCGGGCAAACAAGGCAGCTCGATTGCCACCGTGGTGATGGGCTTTACGGCTTCCCTCATTATCGGCGTGCCTCTTGGACGCGTCGCAGCAGCCCAATTCGGGTGGCGGGCTGTTTTCGGTCTGCTGGCACTGGCCGGTCTCGCGGCCATGTTCGTTCTGTACGCCAGCATCCCTCGGGTTCAAGGGGATAAACCGATGCCGTTGTCCCGGCAGCTTGCCTTCTTGAAAAACGGAAACGTGGCGCTGGGGCTTGCGATCACCTTTTTCTGGCTCGGCGGATACTCGATCGCCTACACCTACATTTCGCCGTATCTGCTGGATGTCGCCGGATTGGGAGAAGGGATGCTGAGCGGTGTGCTGCTGGCGTTCGGCATCGCCAGCCTGATCGGATCCAAATTCGGCGGTTTCAGCACGGATAAATGGGGGGTCTTCCCGACGCTGTCGGGAGGGATGTTCCTGCACGTCATCGCGCTGGTTCTTCTCTCTCTGACCGTTGCCAATATGCAATCGTGGCTGCCGGTTGTGACCCTCCTGATCTTGTGGTCGTTCGCGGCATGGTCCTCCGGTCCGACGCAACAGGTCAATCTGGTCCGGATTGAACCGAATTATTCCGGCATCATGCTGAGCCTGAACCAATCCATGATGCAGTTGTCCATGGCCGCGGGTGCCGCCATCGGAGGCGTTGTGGTCGACAGGGTGTCTCTGACATCCATTACATGGGTCGGGATGGTTGGCGTCGTGATTGCAATCGTGGTGGTGTGGTTGTTGAGGCTGCGATTGAGTGCCGGCCGGCAAGTTGTCGGAGAGTATTCCGGCAATTGACACGAGAAGGGCCATCCGCCCAGGATGGCCCTTCTATTTTTGGGGGAGGAAAAAGTATCATTATGCCGTTTTCCTGTATGCTTCCAATGTTATGATCGACTTTAGCGTCCTGTAGGCTCGCCATTCCAGCCTCGCCATTTCGCCGGGCGGTTCCCATGCGATCGGCCAACCGCCGTCTTCCTCTTGCTCGGCGTCCAACGCCATGAGATGGTCGTGGATCATCGCGTCCGGAAAAATTTTTCTGCATTACGAATCAGGGAACGGCGCGAAATCCAACGGCGTCAGCCCGTAGCTTTGCGGCGGGGCCTCCGGACAGAAAAACCTCGCTTGATAAAGCTCGTCCGTTAATTTGGAGAAGAGCGTTGTAATTTCATCCGTTTGCGGCAGGCTTTCAAGCAGGCAAAAGGCAGTCAGTATGGTGTGCGCATCCTCGTATTCTGTGGAGCGGATATGGTTCAGACAAGCACCGATCGCTTGATCCAGCCAAGGATGCTGGATTCCCTGCCAGTTCAAAAGGCCGACCAAGCCCGTAAGTCGGTCAAATGATGCTTGTTCCGATGTCGGATTGTTCCAGTGCGCGGCCCGGGGGTAGCGGCTTGACGAAGCCGTAATCGTGGCGATGCCTTCGTTCAAGTCAGCCGCCCGTGCAACATAGTCACAAACCTTAAGGGCCAATTCCGGATCTCGTATTTTCGCTTCATACAGCGTTCGCAGCCCGAACTCCACATACAGCGGTTGGCTTTCGGGTGTGCGAAGGTCAGGTTCAAGGGCGTGCCCGAATCCGCCATCCTCGTTCTGATAGGCCTTGATGGCAGTCAATACACCGTCCTTCGAACCGCCCCGAAAGAAATATTCAAACAGTCTCCTTTCCAGAAGCCTGCCGTTCTCCCAAATAAAATTTGCAGCTTTTTCAAAGTCCATAAGCCGCCCCCATCAATAATTCGCTCTTGTTATATTCTTCCACAACCGCACATAGGGGTCAATGGCAGAAGCGTCGGCTCCTTAGGTCCGGAAAGTCAGGGAGACAAGGATTATAGCGCCCGTTTGCCGAAGACATAAGCCCGGGAAAGGTGTTGAACAACAACAAAACAAGCGGTGAGCCGCATCATGGGGAGGTTTTTTTCTCATGCGTGAACTTGATGCACGAGACTCGGGCTTTGTCATCGACCGTCTGGACCACCTTGTGCTGACCGTTCATGACCTGCAGCGTACGATCGCGTTCTACGAAAAGGTGCTCGGCATGGAGGTTGTCCGGTTCGGCGATGGGCTTGGATTGCACCGGCGCAACAGGCAAAATTCGTTCCGTCTATCTGCGCGACCCGGACCGGAATCTGATCGAAATCTCGAATTATGCTCAATAAACAAATGGGCGGATATCCATATCGAGGTCTTAAAGGATTTGATCAAGCATACTGTGGAAACATACCGGAAGCTGTTTCCGACAGAGAGCTGACCTGTGAAGCTTCCAGCAACTGGACTGCGGTTTGTCCCATTTTTTTACAAAAACGAACTTTTCGGCTCAAATAAAATGTTGTATCATACGAGAATGAAAGCGCTTTATGGAAGCGCTTTAAATAAAATTGGAGGGAATGCGATGGAAAACCGTCCGCAATGGGGTACACGGGCAGGGTTTATACTTGCTGCTGCAGGATCGGCTATTGGACTAGGGAACATTTGGCGTTTCCCGGCGGTCGCTTATGAAAACGGAGGCGGCGCATTTTTTATCCTGTATCTGTTTGCGCTCCTGACCGCGGGCATTCCGATCCTCATCATGGAGTTTGCGATCGGCCACAAGTACAGATCGTCGGCTCCCGGTTCATTGGGGAAAATCAACCGGAAATTTCAAGGCGTCGGCTGGTGGCAATTGGCGGTTTCCTTTGTGATCTCTGTCTATTACGCCGCCGTCATCGCCTGGGCGTTGTCTTATGCCGTCTTTTCCATCAACCTGAGCTGGGGAGAGGACACTGAGGGGTTCCTGTTCGGCGAGTACTTGAAACTCGCGGACACTCCGGGTCAATTCGGCGGCATTGTGCCGGGCGTGTTCATTCCGCTCGCGATCGTCTGGCTGGCGGCATTGTTCATCCTGTATAAAGGCGTCAAAAAAGGTATTGAAGCTGCGAACAAAATCATGCTGCCCGCCCTTCTCGTGCTGTTCGCCATTCTGGTCATTCGCGCCTTGACGCTGGATGGTGCGGCGGAAGGTCTGAACGCCTTCTTCAAGCCGAACTGGGATTCGATCCTGAACGGCAAAGTGTGGGTGGTCGCATACAGCCAAATTTTCTTCAGCTTGTCGATCGGCTTTGCGATCATGGTGACGTACTCCAGCTATCTTGGGAAGAAATCGGATATCACGAACAATGCGTTCATCACCGGTTTTGCCAACTCCGGATTTGAACTGCTGGCGGGCATCGGCGTCTTCAGCATCCTCGGCTTTATGGCCATGCAGCAAGGCGTTGCAGTCGATGAAGTGGTCAGCGGCGGTGTCGGTCTGGCGTTCGTGGTGTTCCCGCAAATCATCAATCAACTTCCGGCGCTCAACGGATTTTTCGGGTTCCTGTTCTTCGGTTCGCTGGTGCTGGCGGGAATGACCTCGCTGATCTCGATCGTGGAAACCTATATCTGCGGTGTCCAGGAGAAATTCAATATCTCCCGGACGAAATCCGTACTGTACGGCGGCGGGTTGGCGGCGATCCTATCGATCATCTTCTCCTCCAACGGCGGATTGTACTTCCTGGACGTGATCGATTACTTCATCAACAACTTCGGCGTGGCGTTGGCCGGCTTGGTTGAAGTGATTGCCGTCGCATGGGTTGCGAGACAACTCGGCAAACTTCAGGAGCACGCAAACGAAATTTCGGATATCAAGCTCGGTATCTGGTGGAAAATTTGTCTTGGCGTCATTACGCCCGTCGTGCTCGGCATCATGATGTTCGATAACCTCAGAACGAATGTTCTCGAGAATTATGAAGGATACGCAACCTGGTTTGTGACCGCATACGGATGGGCTGTCGTTGTTGCCGTCATCATTGTGGGCATTGTGTTCGGGTTGATCAAAAATAAAACCCCGCAGGCGACCGGCGCCAAGGAGGTGTCCCAATAATGGAAGGCAGCGCAATCGCAATGATGATTATCGGCATCGTCATCATTTGGGGAGGTTTGGCCGCCAGCATTGTCAATGCGGTCATCAAGGCGAGACAGAACAGGACAAAGTCCAATTCCTGATACGGTCAAGGACACCCCTGCGGGTGTCCTTTTCGTATAACTGATACTTTCAATAACAGTATCGTCAGTGCCATCAGAAACGCAGTCCTTCTTCAAATCGCAAGGCGGTCCTACAATGAAGCCATCTTCAATTCACGGGTGGTGTTCGCATTGGACCAAAATTTGTTTTCTCCCTATCGGATAAAAGGACTGCAGCTCAAAAATCGCGTCGTCATGGCGCCCATGTGCCAATATTCCGTTACGGCCAAGGACGGCAAGCCGAATGATTGGCATTATGTCCATTACCTCAGCCGCGCGATCGGCGGAGTCGGCCTGATCATCATGGAAATGACGGATGTGGAACCGGACGGCCGCATTACGGATTTCGACCTGGGATTGTGGTCGGACGAGCATATCCCGGCGTTCGCCAGAATCATTGACGGGGTGCATGCCCACGGCGCCAAAATCGGCATTCAGATCGCCCATGCCGGGCGCAAGGCCGAAGATGCGGCCCGGCCGGTGGCCCCGTCGGAGATCGCGTACCCGGGTTCACGCTATCGGGAGCCCCATGCCCTGACGGCCGGCGAGATCGAACGGATGGTCCGGCTCTTCGGCGACGCGGTGCGCCGCGCCGTCCAGGCGGGGGTGGACATGATCGAGCTGCACGGAGCGCACGGGTATCTGATTCATCAGTTCCACTCTCCGCTGACCAACAAGCGGGACGATGAATACGGGAAAGATCTGGCCCGCTTCGGCGTCGAGGTCATCCAGGCCGTGAAGAAAGAGATGCCGGAAGACATGCCGTTGTTCTTCCGGATTTCAGCTATCGAATACGCGGACGGCGGCTATGATATCGATCATGCGATCCGCCTCTGCAAAATTTACCGGGACGCGGGCGTGGATGTCTTCCATGTCACCACGGGCGGGGAAGGGCCGGCCGGACAGCGGAAACCCGGCAACTATCCCGGCTTCCAGGTGCCGTTCGCCCGTCAAATCAAAGAAGCCATCGGCGTCCCCGTCGTTGCGGTAGGCATGCTGGAGGATCCGGTGCTGGCCGACGCCGTCGTCCGCAGCGGGGATGCCGACCTGGCGGCGATTGCCCGCGGCTTGCTGCGGGACCCGCACTGGGCATTGAATGCGGCGGTCGCGCTGAAACAGCAGACGACCGTCCCGAAGCAATACCAACCGGCGTATCTGTAAAAGGCATATTTCGAATTCCACGGCCATCGCTGCGGGTTATGCAGCCGGCGGTCTTATCGTCCTGCTGCGGATGCCGGCGGGAAGGAAGCTGGGGAAGTCCCGGTGACATGAGGTCATCGGGGCTTTTTGCCGTTCGAGGGGGATCGGGGAGATTGATAAAGGCCGCTTTCATCAAGCGGCCTTCCCTCTTGACCAGAAAACCCGCGGTTTATCTTCTCACCACAGGAACCCAGAATTCGTTGCCGGCGCTGCATATTTTCAACTCGAACGCCCAGTGGCTGGCCGAAGTTTTCGATCTGGAGGCGGAAGAATCCCGCTGCCTGCCGGTCGACATGCTGCGGGATTCGGCCGTCTCCAACCGGGAGATGAAATGGTCCGAGCAAGAAATCCTGGAGAAAAAGGGGATCCGCACACGGGAGGCCAATCTTGTCGTGCGGCTGGATGCGGCCGGGATCCGGCGCTTCAAGCGGATGCACCCGCCGGGGATCATTTTGTCCCTGACCGGGGTCTCCGCGATCTGTTCCCGGAAGACGGGGCGGCTATGGCCGATCGCCTCCAGGGGGCGGTGCCCGCGATTTCGCTGGTCAGAGACGGCGGCGTTTGACCGGGAGCTGAACAACAATGTACGGGGCCTCGGCGACCGGCCGCACATGCATGTCGGGTGGGTCAGCGGCGCGCCGTACGCTTATGAGTTGCTCATGTACGGCCGGAAGCATGGCCTTGCGAAGTACGCGGAAGCGGGAGCGGCCGTGCTGGACAAGATCGCGTCCGGCCTGTCCCCGTGCGGCATCTTCTGGGCGTCGTGGATCGTGGACCGCGGCTGGACGACGGGCTGGAACCCGCGCAGAAACTGGCTGCAGGCGCGGACGATAGCGGAAGCGACGCTGTTCATGATCCGCGCGCTTCGTTTCGAGCGGGAGCGCGGCTTCGAACATGAGGATTGGAAGCGGGCGGCGCTCTCGAATCTGCGGTTTGCCGCGCGGCGCCAGCGCGAAGACGGAAACTTCGGCTCTTATTATGACTGCGAGCAAGGCACGGTGGAAGAGTGGGACGGCGCAGGGGGGATGTTGTGGATCGCCGCGCTGCTGGAAGGCGCGGATGTGCTGGGCGAGCCCGAATTCGCGCGGGCCGCGGTGCGCGCGGGCGGCTATTATGAGCGTTTCGTGCGGGACGAGTACATCTATGGCGCGCCGGAGGACGTGCATCTGACGCCGACATCGGAGGACGCCTACAACGCGGTCGTCGCCTATGTGCTGCTGTACGAGCACGACCGCAACGACCGGTGGCTGGAGCTGGCGGCGCGCGCGGCCGACTGGATGATGACGTTCCGCTGGACGTACAACATCGAGTTTCCGCGGCATTCGCTCCTGCGGCAGTACGATTTCCGTTCGCGCGGCGCGGACCAGGCGTCGTCGTCGAACCAGCACCTGCACAATTACGGCCTGTTCTGCGTGCCCGAAATGCTGCGGCTCTGGAAGTACACGGGCGACGCGTACTATCTGGAGCGGACGCGCGACCACCTGGCCTGCTTCCTGCAATTCATCGCCCGCGAAGACGGCGACTTCAACGCGTACAAGGGCATGGTGACGGAACGGTTCTACAACACCAACTGCTTCCAGCCCAAGGGGATGATGCTGACGCTTTCCCATTCCTGGTGCGTCGGCCTGGTGTTGTATGCGGCGCAGGAGGCGCTGGCCTGGCAAGATGAGCTCAGGCTGTCCGATATTTCGGTGAGAGGAAGGGAAGGTACGGCGTCATGAAGGACAAGCAGTTGTACATGATCGGGAACGCGCATCTGGACCCGGTCTGGCTGTGGCAATGGCAGGAAGGTTTTCAGGAGGCGAAGGCGACGTTCCGCTCCGCGCTGGACCGGATGAAGGAGTACGACGATTTTGTTTTCACCTCCAGCTCGGCGGCGATGTACGAATGGGTGGAGCGGAGCGATCCGGCCATGTTCGAGGAGATCCGGCAGCGGGTGAAGGAAGGACGCTGGGTCATCGTCGGCGGCTGGTGGATCCAGCCGGACTGCAACATCCCGGGCGGCGAGTCGTTCGTCCGGCAGGGATTGTACGGGCAGCGCTACTTCAAGGAGAAGTTCGGCGTCACCGCGAAAGTGGGCTACAACGTCGACAGCTTCGGTCATAACGGAATGCTGCCGCAGATTTTGAAGAAGAGCGGCATGGACTATTACGTCATGATGCGCCCGATGCCGAACGAGAAAGGGCTGCCGGGACGGCTGTTCCGGTGGCGGTCCGACGACGGCTCCGAGGTGCTGACGTTCCGGATCATGTACGAATATTTGTCGTGGGGCAAAGATCTGGAGAACCATGTGCGGCGCGTGTTGGGCGAGTTCAAGGAACCGCTGAACGATCTGATGTTCTTCTACGGCGTGGGCAATCACGGCGGCGGGCCGACGAAGGAAAACATCGAGAGCATCCGGCGCTTAAACGGCCGGGAGGATCTGCCGAAGCTGGTGTTCGCCGCGCCGGACCGCTATTTCCGCGATATGGAGAACAAGGGACTCGATCTCCCGGTCGTCCACGGCGATCTGCAGCATCACGCGAGCGGCTGCTACGCCGCGCACTCGGGGATCAAGCAATGGAATCGGCGCGCGGAGAACAAGCTCATCGCGGCGGAAAAATTCTCCGCCCTCGCGTACTGGCTCACGGGACAGCCGTACCCCGCGGCCGAGCTGAAGCAGGCGTGGAAAAACGTACTGTTCAACCAGTTCCACGACATTCTGGCGGGCACGAGCATCGAGCCGGCTTACGAGGATGCGCTGTATCTGTACGGCGAGGCGATGGCGATCGGCGATCGGGCACTGAACTACGCGATCCAGTCGCTCTCGTGGCGGATCGGCATCGAGCAGGACGAGTCGATGCTGCCGATCGTCGTCTTCAACCCGCACGCCTGGGCGAGCCGGGTGAATGTCGAACTGGAGGTCGGCGGGATCAAGCCGAATGCGGTGCTGCTGGACGATCAGGGGCGGCCCGTGCCATTCCAGACGGTCAAATCGCTTGCCGCCGCGAGAGGCCGCTTCCGGCTCAGCTTCATGGCCGACCTGCCGCCCATGGGGTATCGCGTGTACAAGCTCGTCAAGGAATCGGAATCGATCCGGCCGGTCGGCGAGACGCTGGCCTTCGTTCTCGGCGGCGGGGAGAACCCGTATCTCCTGCCGGAGCGGAACGTCACACTCGCCCTGCGGCATCTGAACGGCCAGACGCTTCCGCGCAACGCGAAGGTGTATCCCGAGATTCTGGACTATCTCGGCTGGTGCAGCTGGGACGCGTTCTATCACGAGGTGGACGAGAAGGGACTGCTCGCCAAGGCGGAAGAATTGCAGCGCCTCGGGCTTCCCGTGCGCTGGGTGATGATCGACGACGGCTGGTCGGAAGTCCGCGATCGCAAGCTGTACGGCATGGATGCCGATCCGGTGAAATTCCCCCGCGGCCTCGCGCATACGATTGAAGCGCTCAAGCGGCAATACGGCATCCGCTGGGTCGGCGTCTGGCATACGATCGCCGGCTATTGGAACGGCATCCATCCCGACAGCGGGATGGCGCATGAATTGCGGGAAAACCTGTACGTGACGCGCCGCGGCAACGTCATCCCGCATCCGGACGCCGGCCGGGGGTTCGGTTTCTGGCACGCGTGGCACGGGTATCTGGCGCGCCAGGGGGGCGATTTTGTCAAGGTGGACAGCCAGAGCGCCGTGCACAACTTCCTGCGGCACCATCTGCCGATCGGCCAGGCGGCCTCCGCGGCGCACACGGCGTTGGAGGCTTCGGCGGCGCTGCACTTCGACCGCACGATCATCAACTGCATGGGGATGTCCGCGGAGAACATCTGGCATCGCCCCGTGTCCGCGGTGTCGCGCAACAGCGACGACTTCGTGCCGCAGGAAAGGCACGGATTCAGGGAACATGCACTGCAGAACGCCTACAACTCCTACTACCACGGCGCGTGGTACTGGGGCGATTGGGACATGTTCTGGACGGAAAATCACGACGATGTACAGAACATGGTGCTTCGGGCGGTCAGCGGCGGTCCCGTTTATTTCAGCGATGCGCTTGTTAGAACCGACCCGGCCAGGGTCCGGCCGCTTATTTACCGTGTCAAGGCCGCCGCTGTACGGGAAAATGGAGGAGCTGCTCGACCGCTTCCGTCCTTTGGCGCGTCCGCTGCAGGTCAGCACCCGGTTCTACGGCACCCGCACGGACCCGGAACAGACCGGTTCCATACGGGGGATCGGGCCGGACAACTTCACTCCCGCGCATCTGGTATCGGGATTTCTGGAAGGCATGGCGGACGAGCTGTTCGACTTCTGCAAGCGGCTTCCCGATGCGGTGCGCGGCCGGATGCGGCAACTTGTCGGTTCGGGCAACGCGATCCGGCACAACCGGCATTTGCGGCGCATCTGCGAAGAGCGGTTCGGCATGCCGCTTTCCATTCCGCGCGTAGCGGAAGAAGCGTCGGTCGGGGCGGCCCTGCATGCGGCGGTCGGACTGGGCATCGTGAAGGACCATCGGTCCGCGGGCCGATGCTTGACATACGGTTGCGGCGAATGACCGGCGGCGGGATTCACCCCTGCGCCGCCCCGATTTTTATGGTATAATCCGGCGAAAGGACAGCACTGCATCGCAACCCGCCTCTTGGCGGGTTTTGTGTTAGGGGACTCGGTGCACGGAACGGAATGTTCCGGACAAGGGAGACGATGCGAATGAACAAAACCGACCGGATGCTGGCCATCGTCATCGAGTTGCAGCGCAAAGGCGTACTGCGGGCCGAGGATCTGGCTGCCAAGTTCGAGACGAGTATTCGTACGATTTACCGGGACATGCAAGCGTTGAGTGAAGCGGGTGTGCCGATTGCGGGCGCGCCGGGGACAGGGTATTCCTTGATGGAGGGCTATTTTCTTCCCCCCGTCAGCTTCACGGTGGAGGAAGCGGTGGCGTTGCTGATCGGGGCAGACTTCGTCGGGATGAAGCTGGACGCGGAGTACGGCGTCAAGGCCCGCAGCTCGCAGGAGAAGATCGAGGCGATTTTGCCGGAGAAGGTACGCGAGGAGGCCGAACGGATCCGGTCGGTGATACGGTTGCTGGACGTCGGGGAGTCCGGAACGCGGGGGCGGGAAAAAGAAACGTTTGAGCAGTTGCGCCAAGCGATTCTCCGGAAGCGCAAGGTACGCTTCCGCTACGCCAAAAATGTGCCGGACCCGGACGAATCCCGCCACAGCGAGCGAACGGCAGACCCGTACGGACTTGTCCATACCCATGGCGTGTGGATGCTTGTGGCGTTCTGTTGGCTGAGACAAGACATCCGCCACTTTCGGCTGTCCCGCATAAGCGGGCTTGTCATTCTGGACGAATCGTTCAACATCGACCCGGGATTTCGCCTGCCGACTTACCGGCCTGCGGACGACCGGAATGTGACCGTGCGCATTTGGGTCGACCCCGCCATTGCGGACCGGGTACTGGAATCGGACAATTTCTATATGGAATCGTTCGAGCCGGGGGATCAAGGTTGGCTGGCGACGTTCCGGGTCAGGCGGATGGAGGATCTCCTCCAATGGACGCTCGGCTGGGGCGCCGCGGTGCGTGTGCTGGAGCCCGAAGCGCTGCGCGAACGGGTAAGAGAGGAAATCGGAAAAATGTTCGAACGCTGCTGACATACTGTTGTCAGCAGCGTTCTTGTATGCTGGAACCACTAAAGGAAAGGAGATGACTCGCATGTCGATTGCGAAAGAAACGTTGTCCAGGTTCGAAGAGACGGTTAACGGCTATATTCGGGATTTGGAAGGAACGAGTATGGATCAGCTTCTCTGGAAACCGGCGGAAGACGAATGGTCGCTCGGCCAGATGTATATGCATTTGATTCGTTCCGCGCGGTTTATGCATTTGAGGAACGTCGCATTGTGTCTGGACCCGAACGGCAGCCCGGAAGTCACGCAGGCGGGCAAGACGGAACAGGGGGAAAAGGTGTTTAAAATGGGGAGTTTCCCGCCGATACGAATCCGGGTGGCCCCGTCCCCGCAATACACGCCGCCGCAGCCGGAAAGCAAGGAGCAAATCGTCGACGGGCTGCGGGACGCGCTGCGCCGAATGGCCGAGATCGAACCGGCGGTAACGGCTGCGTTCGAACCGGATCATCCGGTTCGATCCGAATCGGGCAAGGCGATCGCTCGCCATACGGTTCTCCATCCGCAGTTCGGCGGATTGAACGCATTGGAATGGTTCAGACTGGCCGAGATGCACTATCGTCACCATTTGCGCCAGAAGTCGCGTCTGGATGACGCTTGGAGGGTTGCTCATGCGTAAGACGGAACGGGAAAACGCAACTCCTGCCTATTGGGTAGGTGTTGCTTCGGCGTCGCATGTGCGGCGGGGGGTGAGCGGCGGCTTCGCCCAGTTGTGCCACGGCAAATCGGCGCCGCTGCGCAGAATGCGGCAGGGCGACTGGCTTGTCTACTACTCTCCCCGCACCGAGATGCGCAGCGGCGAGCCGCTGCAAGCGTTCACCGCCATTGGGCGGGTTGTGGACGACCATGTTTACGAATGCGCGATGTCCGAGACGTTCGTGCCCAGCCGCCGGAACATCGAATTCGTCCGCTGCCGGGAGGCGAAAATCGCAGGGTTGCTTGACCGGCTGTCCTTCACCCGCGGCAAGCGGAATTGGGGCTGTCTGTTCCGTACCGGCCACTTCAAGATTAGCCGCGAAGATTTTATGATAATTGCGGAGGCGATGAATGCCGCCATCCCGTGATGGATGATCTTTTGCAACTCGAATCAAACATGCGATAACCGCCGGTGATACGATCAAGGTGAAAGGAGGGAAGGCTTCCATGTACGAGTGGAACGAGATGGTGCAGCGGATGGTGGATTGGCTGGAGGAGCATTTGACGGAAAATCCGGTCCTGCTCAAGATGTCGGAGCAGCTCGGGTACTCGCCCTACTATTGCTCCAGGCAGTTCAATCAGTACACCGGAATGACCCTGCGCGACTACGTCTGGACCCGCCGGATCAGCCGTGCCGCCCTGGAGCTCCGCGACACGGACCAGCGGGTGCTGGACATCGCCGTCAAGTATGGGTTCTCGTCGCAGGAGGCGTTCACGAGGGCTTTTCACAAGGCTTTCGGGATGACGCCCGCGGCTTACCGGAAAACGCCCCGCCCCATCCCGCTCTCGATTCGTCAGGAGGTGTTCTCGCCTTATCACTATTGGATCAGGGAGCGGAATCGCATGAGCGAAGTTCGGGTGAAGCCGGTGGAGATCAAGGTGGAGTTCATTCCGGCGCACAAGTTCATCGGAATCTGGGATATCGGCGCCGCGGACTACATGAGCTTCTGGAACAACGGGCATTCGTGTGACGAAGTGTGCGGCACGCTGGAGAGCATGTCCAATCACGTCCTCCCCGGGCAATTGGCGCAGACGGCGGGATGGTTTTACCGGAACGGGAAGAAAGGATACCTGTACGGCATTCCCGTCCCGCTCGATTACGACGGTCCCGTCCCGGAAGGCATGGAATGCCGGGTCATCCCGGAATCGGAGTATCTGGTCTTCCATCACCCGCCCTTCGACTACCTGAAAGACAACGGCGCGGTGATGAAGGCGGTCGAGGATACGGCGTGGAACTATGATCCCAAAGCGAAGGGTTATGCATGGGATGAGGAGACGAAGCAGGACTACCAGCGCCATTTCCCTGAAGGTTACGGGTATGCCGTCCTGCGGCCGGTGCGGAAGGTGTAATCGGGAGGAAGCCGCCCCGCTGCGGGCGGCCTTCCGCTCTTATGGAGACATTTCCTCGAGCAGTTGTTTTTTTTCTTGAAAAAAATTAAGTGTTGATTTAAAATTTTAAGCATTACTTAATACTCCGGAATGGCGGTGCGGCGCATGCTGGTGTGGATGTTGCGACAGGTGATGGCGGGGAAAGGGATTTGGACGGGGGCCGCATTGCAAAGATTGCTGAAAGAAAAGGCGAATTACCGTATTTCCGCACCTGCCATCAGTGCATTGCTGAAGAATCAGCCCAGGCATATGAAAGCCGAAACGCTTGACGCGCTTTGTACGGCGCTGGAATGTACGCCCAACGACTTGTGGGTTTATATTCCTCCCGAGACGGCCAAGGAGGCACAATAATGACAGTGAAACAAATATTGCCTTTCGGGGATCCCCTGTTGAGAAAAAAGGCAAAGCCGGTTACGGACATGAACGAGAGAACCTTCAAGCTCTTGAACGATATGGCCGAAACCTTATATGCCGCGAAAGGTGCAGGTCTCGCGGCCCCGCAAGTCGGCGTGCTTCGAAGAATCGCAGTCATGGACTGCGGCGAAGGACTGATCGAGCTCATCAATCCGGAAATCATCGAAATGGAGGGCGAGCAGACAGGGCCCGAAGCGTGCTTGTCGTTCCCGGGATATTACGGGATTGTGAAGCAGGCGCAGCGCGTGAAGGTGAAGAGTCTGAATCGGAAGGGCGAGACCGTCATCATGGAAGGGGAAGGCTATCTGGCGCGATGCATGCAGCACGAAATTGACCATTTGAACGGCGTGTTGTTTGTCGATCATGTTCGGGACAGATGGCTTTACCATGAAGAGACGAACCATAAGGCAGATCTGCTGGAAGTTGTCAAACTGACCAATCGCGAGCTTGTATAGGCGAAGCCGCCCTGTCGGAGGCGCGCTTCTTTTGTTTCCGTATAAGGCATTTCCACAGCCGGACGCGAGGGAAAGTACCGCTTTAAGCGAATGCAACCTGAGGTTGCGCGGCGGTGCAACCAACGCGTTCTTTTCATTTTCCTGGCGGCAACTCTAGAATGGACTTGCGAACGACGAATGATGGAGGAGTGGTGGGGAATTAACCCGTAAGGTGACCAAGGACGGCAAGCAGCTGGCGACGCGGTTGAAGTTCTTTTTTGACATGCTGTTCATGGCGGCGGTTGTGCTTTTCGTAATCAAAATCGGCGTCCTGCTGCTGAACAAAGCGGCATCGTTGGATATCGCGCTCCCGGGCGGGACATTTTTGTGGAACTTCGGGCCCTTGATGGCGGCGGCCGTTGCGGTGGTCGGCTCGAAAATGCTCAAGGACCGGGACAAATTCACCGGATGACGCAAGGAGAAGGGGCTAAGCGACGGTCTGGCCGCTCCACCGGGGCGGCTTTCGCTTTTTACAAACGGATTATTCCGCGCTCTTCCGCGCCCTTTTCATTTGCGCGCGTTGACTCTAGAATGAATGTATCAACCACGGGAAGGCAGTGTGGGTATGACCTTCGGAGAGAAATTGAAGGCAGAGAGAATGAAAAAAGGCTGGACGCAGGATGATCTGGCCGAGAAGCTGTATGTGAGCAGACAGTCCGTTTCAAAGTGGGAAAACGGCGCGAATTATCCGAACATTGAAATTTTGATCAAGATCAGCGACCTGTTCGGGTTGACGATCGACGAATTGCTGAGAAGCGACGAGGAATTGACCCGGAAGGTGATCAAGGACGGCAAGCAGCTCGCATATCCGCGGTTGAAGTTCTTTTTTGACATCGTGTTCATGGCCGGGGTTGTGCTTCTCGTAATCAAACTCGGCGTCCTGCTGCTGAACAAAGCGGCGGGGCTGGATATTGCGCTCCCGGGCGGGACGTTCCTGTGGAATTCCGGTTCCCTCATTCTGATGGTTGCCGCAGGGATTGGTTCGGGCATCCTCAAGGACAAGTACAAGGAGGATTGAATAAGCAAAGGCCATTTCCCGGAGGAAACGGCCTTTGAACATTATTTGGGCTGGATATACCCTTCGGCTTTCAGCAGTTCGGCGATGAGGACGGCGCCCCCGGCCGCTCCGCGCAGCGTGTTGTGCGACAACCCGACGAACTTGTAGTCGAACAAGGTGTCTTCGCGCAGCCGTCCGGCGGAAATGCCCATGCCGCCTTCAAGGTCGCGGTCGAGCTTCGTCTGCGGACGGTCGTTCTCCTCGAAGTACGTGATGAACTGCTTCGGCGCGCTCGGCAGGCCCAGTTCCTGCGGACGGCCCCGGTACGCGCGCCAGGCTTCCAGAATCTGCTCCTTGGACGGCTTGCGCTCGAACGAGACGAGGACGGTCGCGAGGTGGCCGTCCGTCACGGGAACGCGAATGCAATGCGCCGTGATGAGGGGCGAGTCCGCCTTGACGATTTCGCCGTTCTCCACGCGGCCCCAGATGCGCAGCGGCTCCTGCTCGCTCTTCTCTTCCTCGCCGCCGATGTACGGGATGACGTTGTCCACCATCTCCGGCCATTCGGCAAAGCTCTTGCCGGCCCCGGAGATCGCCTGATAGGTGGAGACGACGACCTTGGTCGGCTTGAACGCCTGCAGCGCGTGCAACTGAGGCACGTAGCTCTGAATGGAACAGTTCGGTTTGGCCACGATAAAGCCGGTCGAGGTGCCGAGCCGCTTGCGCTGGGCCGCGATCACATCAAGATGGGCGTGGTTGATCTCGGGAATGATCATCGGCACGTCCGGCGTCCAGCGATGCGCCGAGTTGTTGGACACGACCGGCGTCCCCGTCTTCGCGTATGCTTCCTCCAGCGCTTTGATTTCTTCTTTCTTCATGTCCACGGCGCAGAAAATGAAATCGACGCCGGCAGCCACTTCTTCCACCTTCGACGCATCCTGCACCACGATGTTCTTCACTTGTTCCGGAATCGGGGTGGACATTTTCCAGCGATTGCGCACGGCTTCCTCGTACGTCTTGCCCGCCGAACTGCTGCTGGCCGCAATGGCCGTCACTTCAAACCAGGGGTGGTTGTCGAGCAGCTGCACGAACCGCTGACCGACCATCCCCGTACCTCCGACAATGCCCGCTTTGAGTTTGTTTGCCATCGATCCCTCAACTCCCTCTATAATTAATAATCATTGGATACCGCATTGTTCCTGGCGCCTTCGGGCAAACAAAAATCCCGCCCCAAGTCTTCGTCTCTGGGGCGAGATGTCGTTCCCGCGGTACCACCCGGATTCGCCGGTTTGTCGCCAAACCGGCCTCTTCGAGTACGCCGCTGCATCCCAAGCGCAAGCGGTTATACTCTAGCTCTGTAACAGGAGCACCTGGCACACCATCCTCCGGCATCGGATTCCGATGTGCTGCTCGGAGTCTTTCTTCAACAAAGACGCTTTGCTCCTTTCCAGCTGCCGGAGCTCTCTGGTAAAGCGCACCCTTTGTCTACTCGTCTCGTCATCGCATTTGAATATGAGCATTTTCTCTGAGTTTATCAAAAAAACTCGGGTGTTGACAACACTTCCGGCATGGTGAGATTGAAATTCCCGTTGTAATCATTCGTTTGTCGGAACAGAGGTATATTTAGCCCCTAGCCAAGTCAAAGCTGTTAACACTTTGAGAATCGAGGTGTTAACGCATGTTTGTCGTTTGTCCTTCATGCAAGAGAAAAGTAAAAATCAAGAACAACGGCAACGGACGATGTGTCTGTGGTGCGCATATCAAAGTGTTGGGCTAAGTTCTGCTGGTTTCCAAGTATAAAAAAACCATGATTTTCTCACATAGATATAGACATTGTTAGTGCAATGTGCAAAAATACTGGTAATATAATGGATGTGGGTGGTCCTTATGAGGCACTTGCACAAAATATTTCACGAAAACAGCACTCCTGTCTTTAATCGAGTGTATGAAGAGAGGATCAGCTTCCACTCAACCATTAAACTTGGCCTGCATATCAAACCAATGGGTCAGGGCAATACATATGAATTGTATTATGTGCCCACCAACAGGATGCTAAAAATGATCAGTGAGCTTTTCATCATATCGAAGGAGCTTGATTCAAGATACAGGGAACTCCCAAACATTGCACGGAAGCAGTTTATTATTGAATGTATTGCGGAGGAGCTGTACAACACAAATGAGCTGGAAGGAATAAGAAGCACCAGGGAGGAAATTGTCAGAAGCACCAAAGATATATTATTCAACAGGAAATCAAAAAAGAGATTTGAAAGTATGATCTCATCATACTTTCGCCTGCTGGATTTGGATGATATTGCGTATCCCCGCACTTCAAAGGATGTAAGAAAAATATATGACAATATAGGAGCTCGGAATTAAGCAGTCGTTCTGAGTCCGAATGAGGGGTGAATGAGGCAGAAATGTCGATGAAGCGGCGCCTATGAAAGCTGTTTTCAAGAATGTGCATGCCAAAGAACCCTCAAAAGGGCATTTTTTAAAAAATGCTATGAAGTCCTTTGGCGTTAAGCTGCCGCCAAGCCTTCCAGCCATTGCTCGACAGAGACGAGCTGCTTCTGCTTCTTCGCTTCTTCCAGCCACGCGTCGGCATGCTGGCACATGGCGATCAAGTACACGCGAATGTTCCAGTGGCGGGAACTGCGCCCGCGCGAAGCTTCCAGGTTGTAATCGACTTTCTGGCGCTTGATGCAACGCTCCACTCCGGTTCGCAGCGCGTAACGCTTTCTCCATTCCTTGCTGTCACGGCGGATGCGCGGGAACAGGCGCGGGTTATCCGCGGTGGATGTGTAGAACGTTCTTCCATAATCGGAAGGCGAGCAGGGAGTCGGGCATTCCCATTTGCCGACTTTGGCGGGACAGCGCCATTTGATGCGCTGTCGCCCGGAACACTTGCCCCAGCAGACCATCTTGCGTCCAATGGGGCAGACAGGAACGCCATCGGAGCCAATTTTCATTTCATTGTATACCGTATGCCCGGAACGCCTGAGATTCAGGTCGATGATGGCGGAAACATCATCGTGTTCCAGCATGGTATAGATCGGGAGGGCGTCGTGGGCCGAATCCAGGAGCGCCTCTCCCACCTTCCAGTCCGAGTACCAGTGACGCAGCTCGCGGTAGCCGCAGATCCATGACACCGAGTCATGTTGGCTGGCGCGAAACAATCGCGGGTACACGGGCAAATTGTAAGGACTGTCGGCTGCGGTGAACATGTAGAGCGTACGCCCGTAGTAATATTTCTCGCGATAGCTGTCCCAGCCCCAATCGGCATCCGGATCGGAAAATTGCCGTTTGCAGGAGCATTTCCAGTTGCCCGACTTGCGGCAATCGCAAAGGAACTTGCCGTACGAACGCGCGCCGGTTTCAACCGGAGATCCGTCGCCGATGACGCGGAAAGCGCTCGTATCGCCAAGCAATCCTTTTGCCGCAGAAGGCAGGACAAACAGGGATTGGAACAACTGTTGCAGCAGGTCGTGCTCCTTGGGGGCGTAGTGGATCTTGCCCTCGCGCAGGATGCGGGAGACGAGTTTCTCCGTAATCTTGGGGTTTTTGGGCTCTTGCTTTTCGTTCTTTTTGCCCTTCTTCCGCGGCTTCTTCAAGCGGCGTTTGACGCGCCCGGTCTTATGCGGAGTGGATGCCCGCCAAAGCCGGGGGAAAAAGTCGTAGAACGTTCCGACACCCGGCGTCTCACCGGGTTTAAAGCCGCAGACAATGGCATAGACCGGCGTCGTTCGCAGCGCGACGACTCCGTCATCGACACTGAGCCCGAGCTTGGTGAAGAGCAACATGCAGCGGAGCATGTCGGCGGGATCGTGGGGCTTGCGGCCTCTGGGATTGGAGGAGTAAGCCGAACGCATCAAGGAAGCGGTGGCGGACAGATCGATCGGCGTGATCCAGAAGATCAAGTCGCGATAGAAGTGTTGCAAGAACAACATGGCTTCCGGGGTGTCGAACTCCTTGCGCAGTTGATCGCTTACGAAGGTCAAGTAGTCCTGGTGAGAACGAGAAACGATTTTCACACAATCACCCAATTTTCTAGAGATAGGCAGTAAAAAAATGCCTTCTCGGCGATTGTTGGGGAGTTTCGAAAATGTCAAGAGGAAAGTTTGTTCGCATCCCTATTTTGGGGGTGAAACAATAAAGGACCCTGGCCAGAAAGCTAGAGTCCACAACGGAAATGAATTTCCGAGAAGCTTAACAATATAACAGGAGGGGAAATGGATCCTCAGGATCTGCCCGATGGCGAGGTGTTCAGGAAAGGAATCGCTTACGTATTAAAACAATCGGGAACCGGTAAAGTTGTCCACCAAGGAGTTTTTCCGGAAACCAAAATTATAAACTTGATTGACAAACTGCTGCAATTTATGAATGATGAACAACTTGATATTCCAAATGTCATTAAAGTCGCGGTAGGGCATTATTATTTTGGTTATATTCATCCCTTTTACGATGGGAACGGAAGAACAGCCCGGTTTATCAGCAGCATGTATTTAGCCAAAGATCTGGGTAATATTTCCTCTCTAGCGCTCTCCAGAGGATGCAATAAATATAAATCGAAGTACCTTGAGGCTTTTGAGATCTCAAACAGTATCAGAAGCAGAGGTGAGATGAACAGTTTCATTGAAACTTTTCTGGAAATCATGATTGATGAGCTTAAAGCGATGAACGCAGAACTTAAAGAAAAGAGTTATTTATTGGACATTGCGGCCCAAAAAATAAACAGCGATACAAGTTTGAGTCATCTGCCCAAAGTGTTCAGAGATTTCATGTTCGTCATGGCTCAGAATTATTTCTTTGATTCCAGCAGCGGATTAACTGTAGCGGAACTGTCAAATATACTGGGCAAGTCGCCGGCGACCGTCAGAAAAATGGCCAAATATTTGCTCGATTTATCGCTTGTTGAACAAAAAGGAGAAAGGCCCGCATATTACGGTATTGCACCCAAATACTTTGAACAATGACGGTATAAGGGAGCGCTCTTCCACGAGCCTCCCTTTTATCATGGCCTGCAGACAAGTTGTTAAAATAAACCAGTATAAACAAGACAATAAAATACCATTGAATATGTCAGTGACATAACTTATGGTTTATATCAGCTTAAGCTAATGGTATATACCATCAATCGGGCTTGGCCGGCCCAAACCAGAGGAATGTCCGGACATGAGTAATAACAGCAAGCCCAAAAAGCAGCTTTATTTGCAGATCGCCGACAAAGTTCTGGAGATCATCGAGAGCAGGGGGCTCAAAGCTCACGATCCGGTGCCGTCCGAAGGCGAACTTGCGAAGTTGTTCGGCGTCAGCCGAATGACGAGCAAATTGGCGCTGGAACAGCTTGTCGAGCGAGGGATTGTATATCGCTTGCCGCGCAGAGGGACATTTCTGTCCGGAACACGGCAAGAAGATCGTGCACGGATGACAGAGATACCTGCACAACCCCCCGCCGACAAGAAAGAGAACAAGATGATTGCGCTCATCATCCCCCACATGACCGACTATACGTCGAGAATCATTTCGGCGGTCGAGCACGAGGTGCGCAAACACGGGTACGACCTGATTCTAAGAATCAGCAAGGACGAAGAGGATCAGGGGCGGTGCTTGCAAACGCTTGCCGAAATGGGCGTCAGCGGCATCATCTTGTTCCCGCTGGGAAGCAAATCCTGCAGCAACCAAGTGTTCAAACTGAAAATGGAGAAAATTCCGAGCGTGATCATCGACCGGGTGTTCTACGAGATTCCGATCGATTGCGTCTATCACGACCATTTTCAGGGCTCTTATGATATGGCGAAGTATCTGATTTCCAAGGGACATCGGGAAATCGGATTCTCGTCCAACGTCATCGAGAACATCACCAGCCGCGGGGAACGGTACCAGGGGTACATTCAAGCTTTGCTGGATCACGGGATTCCGGTGAAAAGCGAGTACATCCACTTCCGGACGTCGAGCATCAAACCGGGCCACGTTCACCAGTATGACGCCGAGCAGGGAGAGTTCATCCGGAACAATCCCGACATGACGGCGGTCATGTGTGCGGATGACCAGGTCGCCATTGCCACCTTGTTTTCCGCGCTTCATATGAACATCTCTGTTCCGGAAACTTTGTCAATCGTCGGTTTCTCGGATACTTATCTGTCGGCGCTCACGCCCGTGCCGCTCACCACCGTCCGCCAGGACACGGACAAGCTTGCGGCGGCAGCCGTCGAGCTGCTGATGAAGCGTGTCCGTCAGTCGAAAGAGCAGCACATTACGGTAAAAATTCAGACCCAAATCATCGAGAGAAAATCGGTATTGGATCGAAGCGTTTCGCCATGACTACAAGAAGCGGGGTTGATCAGAAATGTCGAGAATGATGAAAACGTTGGTACTTCTGGTGCTGACTTGCCTGGTGATTACGGCCTGCGGAGGCGGCAACAACAACGGCAACAGCGGAAGCGGCAGCGAAACGAACAGCGGCAGCAACAGCGGAAACGAAAACACCGCGGGGTCGGGCAACGGCGACAGCGGCGAAGTCAAAAATGAAAAACTGATCGTCTACACGAACTCCAACTCCGACGGCCGCGGCGAATGGTGGATCGAACAGGCCAAGCAAGCCGGCTTCGATATCGAGATCGTCGGAGCGGGCGGCGCCGATCTGACCAACCGCCTGATTGCGGAGAAGAACAATCCGATCGCGGACGTCGTGTTCGGCCTCAACAACATTTTCTACGAAAATCTGAAAAAAGAAGGCGTCCTCACGAAATACGTGCCTTCGTGGGCGCCGCAAGTCTGGGAGAACCTGAACGATCCGGAAGGCTACTATCACGCTCTGGTCAAGCAGGCGATCATGATCGGCTACAACGAAGCCGAGTACACGCCGGAGACGGCGCCGAAATCGTGGCAGGATCTGTACACCAACGAAGCGTTCAAGGGCAAATATGAAGCACCGACCAATCTGACTCGGGCGACGTCGCGGCTTGTTGTGGCGGGCATCCTGATGCCGTACATCGACGAAAACGGCGACCTGGGCATTTCCGAAGAAGGCTGGAACGAGCTGAAGAAGCTGTACGACAACGGACAGCCGATGGTGGAAGGCGAAGACCTGTACGCCAACATGGCTGCCGGCAAGATCGGAATCGGCACCGTCGTGTCCGGCGAGAAGTTCAAGCGGGAAGCAGAATACGGTGTCAAAGTCGGCGTTGTCGGTCCGGAAGGCGGCGTCCCGATGGTCGTCGAGCATATCGCGATCGTGAACGGCACCAAGAAGCTGGATACGGCACAACGTTTTGTCGAATGGTTCGGTTCCGCCGAAATGCAAGGCAAGTTCGCCGCGGAATTCAGCGCCATGCCGGTCATTCCGGAAGCGGCTGATCAAGCGCCGGACCACATCAAGCAGCTGTTCGGCAACATGAAGGCGCAGCCGCTCAACTGGTCGTTCATTGCCGAGCATATCGACCTCTGGGCAGAGAAAATCGAACTGCAGATCATCAACTGAACCAGCGTCAATCGGGAACTGCATGGCTCTCGTCCAGGCTATGCAGTTCTCTCTCTTACAATTTAAGCCAAAGCATGGTGAGCGCATTGATCACATTTAAAGATATCCAGATTCATTTCGGATCGTTCCATGCCATCAAGAACTTCAATCTGGAAATCAAGGAAGGCGAGTTCTTCACGTTTCTGGGGCCGTCCGGCTGCGGGAAAACGACGATTCTTCGCACGCTGGCGGGGTTCATTTCCCCTTCGGGCGGGAACATCTTCCTGAAGGACAAAGACATTACGCATGTCCCGATCGAGAAGCGCGGCATCGGCATGGTGTTCCAGAACTACGCGCTGTTTCCGACCATGACCGTGTACGAGAACATCGCCTTCGGCATGAAGGTCAAGAAGGCGGCCAGATCGGCAATCGACGCGGATGTGCGCGATATCGCCCGCAAGGTCGACCTGAAGGAAGAGCAGCTGTTCAAGAAGGTGTCCGAACTGTCGGGCGGACAGCAGCAGCGGGTGGCCATTGCCCGGGCGCTCGTCCTGAAACCGTCCATTCTGGCGCTGGATGAACCGCTTTCCAATCTGGATGCGAAATTGCGCGTACAGCTGCGGAACGAACTGAAAGAGCTGCAGAAGCAGTTCGGCATCACCACCATCTACGTCACGCACGATCAGGAAGAAGCGCTGACGCTGTCCGATCGGATTGCGGTGTTCAACAGCGGCAATCTCGAACAGGTCGGCACGCCTTACGAAATCTATAATCACTCCAGAACGGAGTTTGTATGCAATTTCATCGGCGACATCAACAAGATTGACCCGGAGCTGATCGAGAGCAGTCCGTTGAAAGCGCATGTACCGCCCGGCAAAGTCGCTTATATCCGGAATGAAAAAGTGAATCTGACGCCGATCCCGGGCGACGATGTCGTGCGCCTGAAGGCCAAAATCGTCGATCGCGAATATTACGGGTTGTACAGCAAGTATGTATTGGAGATGGGCGGCGGCAGCCGGATGAAAACGATCGAGAAGGAAAACGGGCAGATCGGATTCGAAGTCGGCACGGAAACCGATGTATATATCAGGCTCGCGGATATTATGCAATACGATCGGACGGAGCGAGGAAATTGAATGTACAAACATTGAAAAACAAGTTCGGGTCGATAAATTACGGGCAGCTTCTGCTCTTTGTGCTCATCGCCTGGTTCATCATCGCGTTTCTCATTTTTCCGAATCTGAATGTTTACCAAGAGATTTTCTTCAAGAACGGCAGCTTCTCGCTGGATGCCGTGGAAAAGCTGTTGTCCTCCAAGCGCGCCATGAACAGCTTGACCAACAGCTTCATTCTGGCCGTGTCCCTGATGATCACGGTCAATGTGGTCGGCATCGCGCTGGTGCTGCTTACCGAATATTTCGATATCAAGGGCGCCAAAATTTTGAAACTCGGCTTCTTCACGACTTTGCTGTATCACGGGGTCGTTGTGGCGTCGAGCTACAAGTTTGCTTACGGTGAGAATGGACTTGTCACCAACGTGCTGGCCAACCTGTTCCCGTCCATGGACCGGGGATGGTTTCACGGTTATTGGGCCGTGCTGTTCGTCATGACGTTCGCCTGCACATCGAACCATATCCTGTTCCTGGGCAATGCGATCCGCAAGGTCGACTATCAGACCGTCGAAGCTGCCAGAGGGATGGGGGCCGGCGCTTTCTATATTTTGTGGCGCGTGGTGCTTCCCGTACTGAAACCGACGATCTTCGCGCTGACGATCCTGACGTTCCTGACGGGACTCGGCGCCATGTCGGCTCCGCTCATTCTGGGCGGGCCGGAATTCCAGACGATCGCGCCCATGATCCTGACGTTCTCCAAGAGCCAGACGTCCAAGGATCTGGCGGCACTCCTCGCGCTCGTGCTGGGGCTCGCCACGATCATCCTGCTGACGATCATGATTCAGTTTGAGAAACGCGGCAATTACATGTCCGTTTCCAAAGTGAAATCCGCGCTCGTCAAACAGAAGATCAACAACAAGTTCGCCAATGTCGTCGTGCATATCATCGGCTACGTGCTGTTCCTGATTTATATCACGCCGGTCGCGCTGATCTTGCTGTTCTCGTTCACCGATGCCAAGAGCATCTCGACGTCGACCATCACCTGGGACAGCTTCACGCTGGAAAATTACGCCCGGCTGTTCACCTCGATGAGCGCGCTGAAACCGTATCTGGTCAGCGTTCTGTATGCCGCGGCGGGATCAATCGGCGTCGTGGCCCTCGCGCTGTACGCGTCGAGAATTTTGCATAAGTACAAAAACAGCAAGCTTGCGCTGGCGCTGGAATATTCCTTGCTGATTCCGTGGATTCTGCCGAGCACGCTGATCGCGATCGGTCTTGTGATGGCGTTCAACATCCCCCGTCTCATCGTCGGGAACACGGTGCTGACCGGGACGCACTGGATCGTCATTCTGGGTTATGTCATCATCCACATTCCGTTTACGATGCGCATGGTGAAGGCCTCGTTCTTCAGCCTGGACAACAACCTGGAGGATGCCGCGCGGAACATGGGCGCAAGACCGTTCTATACGTTCCGCAGGGTGCTGCTGCCCATCGTGCTGCCGTCCACACTGGCGGTCCTTGCGCTGAACTTCATCAAAATTTTGGACGATTACGATCTGACGGTCTTCCTGTATCACCCCGTGTACCAGACGCTGGGGGTTGTCATCAAGAACAGTACGGACGCGGAAGCGGGCATTATCGCCCGTGCCATGACGCTCGTCTACTCGGTCGTGCTGATGGTCATGTCCGGCATTACGATGTACTTCGTTTACGGCAGAGGCAGCAAGGAAAAGTAAACCGATCCGAAATGGAATCCGAACATCCGATACAGACAAACGCGGAGTGGAGGCACCTTATGCAATTGAAAATCATGTCGTTCAACCTGAGAGTCAACGTGGCGTCCGACGGGGACAATGCCTGGCCGAACCGTACGAAGGCGGTTGCCGAGACGATCAAGAAGCATGATCCGGACATCATCGGCGTTCAGGAAGGGCTTCACGGCATGCTTGCGGACCTGGAGCCGCTGCTGCCGGAATACGCCTGGGTCGGCGAAGGGCGGGACGGCGGAACCGAAGGCGAATATACCGCGATTTTCTACAAGAAGAGCAAGTGGGAAATGGTCCGGTCGGGGAACTTCAGCTTGTCCGAGAATCCGGAGCAGCTCGGGGTGATGAGCTGGAACACTTCCCACACGCGCATGTGCACCTGGGCGGCGTTCAAGTCGAGCGCGGGCGATCAATTCGCCATGTTCAACACGCATCTGGACCATGTCAGCGAAGAAGCGCAGCGGAAGGGCATGGAGCTGATTCGGGAGCGGATGCGGAATCTGCGCGAACAGACCGGTCTTCCGATCGCCTTGACGGGCGATTTCAACGTGACACCGGAACACGCCGCCGTAACGGGATTGGTGCAGGAAGGCTATCAAAGTGTTTATTCCGTTCTGCATGCGGCAAACCGGGAGGTCGGGGGGACGGTCCATCACTTTAAGGGCGGCGACACCGGCGAAACGATCGACTACATCTTTCTGACCCCGGATTGGCAGGTCCAATCGGTCGTGATCGACCGGGGGCTATATGAAGGACGGTATCCGTCCGATCATTATCCGGTCATTGCCGAGGTGTCGCTGAAGTAGAATCATTGGGTCGTAAGGAGGTGGCTCTGCCATGAAGGTGATTGAAACCGGTCTGTGGGATATTTCCTACGTGGACTCATCGCTGCGGATTTTGCTTTCGCTGGTGCTGGGCGGTCTGATTGGACTGGAACGCGAGTGGCACAACCATGCAGCCGGTCTTCGCACGCACATTCTGGTATGTGTCGGAGCCACGATGATCATGCTGCTGTCCATTTACGGATTCGGCGACTTCGCGAGCGAATTCAATGTCCGCATGGACCCGGCGCGTCTGGCGGCACAAGTCGTGTCCGGCATCGGGTTCCTTGGCGCAGGCGCCATCATCCGCAACGGTTTGAGCATCTCGGGGCTTACGACCGCCGCTTCCATCTGGGTGGTGGCGGCGATCGGCCTGTGTGTGGGAGCGGGCTTTTTTTATGAAGCGGTGCTGGTCACGGTGCTGGTCATCCTCATCCTGCTGGTGCTGAACCGGCTTGAGAAAAGCCTCCACAGCAAGCGCAGCCGAAACGAAATCACGTTGCGGATCACCCGCGCGGAAGGGAGCGTCGCGCAAATCACGGATCTGATCGAGAAGGAAGGGCTTCTGATCGTGAGCATGTCGCTGGAAGCCCCCGGTGACGATCAGGATGAGGACGACATCCGGACGCTCCGGATCAAGCTGCACAAGCCGCGCACCCGCAATCTGCTTCATGTGTGCGACAAACTGCTGGCGCTCGATTTCGTGAAATCCTTCGAAACCGCCGGGGTGCTGAAATCGCAGCAGTCTCATGCCGGGATGTAAAGAGGATATTTAAACCAAAGTGTTGTATAATAAGAGCGGCATTTAAATTTTCAAATGGCCGAGCATGGAAATGTTCCGGATTGCGGGTAAAGGAAGTGAGAAGATGCAGCATTATGGCAAGTGGCTCATCCGTATCGCGGCCGTATACGCGTTGATCGGCGCAATGATCGGATCGGATTTGGCCGGGAGGAAAGATTATACGATGGTGCCGGGTCACGCTCACATCCTGGTGGTCGGGTGGCTGAGTCTTTTTGCTTATGGTATTTTCTACCATATTTTTAAGGAAATCGGCATGAAGCGGACGGCCAAACTGCAAGCCTGGTCCAGTCTGATCGGCGGCGGACTGATGCCGCTCAGCATGCTGATCTACTACAAGATCGAAAACACGTTCACCACGCTGCTGTTTATTGTGACGGCGTCCGTCCTGCTCCTGGCCATCATTCTGTTCGCAGTGCTGGTGTTCTTCGACAAGAAAATCTTTGCCCGCAGTTAAAAGGCTGGCACCAAGACGAAAAGCAATGTGCGTAAGGTCCCCGGGGGACAGGCATATTGCTTTTCTCTTTTTCGGACGAGTTGGAGCAACTTGCGGGGAAGCTGCGGTCGATGCAGGACGAGATCCAGCGGAAGACCAAATGGCGGGAAGGAAACGCCATCCATTTGCAGAATGGATTAGGAACACGGGCGATTTGCCGCTCGTGCAGAATAGCCGGAGAGGACTGATGCTGCGTGATACCTCGGCTGACGGTCATCACGATCGGAGTTGACGATCTGGAGCGATCCCTCAAATTCTACAGGGATGGGCTCGGGTTTCCGACGGAAGGCATTGTGGGACAAGAATTTGAGCATGGCGCTGTCGCATTCTTTGATCTGGAAGGCGGTCTGCGGCTGGCCATTTTCGAACGGAAAAATCTCGCGCTTGATGCGAACGTCAAGCAGACGCAGCCCAACCCTGCCGAGTTCACGCTGGGTCATAATGTGAGCAGCAAGGAGGAAGTGGATCGGGTCATGGAAGAGGCCGAAAAAGCCGGTGCCGTGATTACCGTTCCGGCACGCGATACCTTCTGGGGAGGGTATGCCGGCTGTTTTCAGGACCCTGACGGTCATGTGTGGGAAGTCGTCTGGAATCCGGCATGGAATCCGGAAGCATGATCTGCTCTCGGCGGAAATGAAACCTGTGCCAAGGCATATGCCCTGGCACAGGTTTGCTCCGGTTAACCCCCCAACCCCAGGTACTGGTCAATGAAATCCTGGATATCCTGTTTCGTGGAGATGGGCGTTCCGAGCGGGATGCTGAACAGCCTGGTCTGTTGTTCCTCGTACAGGGCGTCGATAATTTCGTCGACGTTCGATTCGTCCACGCCCTCGATGCCGGCAAGCGTGAAGGTTTTCAGCTCCGGGCGTTCCAGACCGTTGCTCAGATAGTGGACAATGGCCATTACATATTCACTGGTGTTGAGGTCATCGATGATGGCCTGAAGCTGGGCCGCTGTCCTCGGCGTCGGGTCATGGGCTGCTCGTCGACCCGAGGGCCCGCGGATTGGGATTGGGCAAACGCCTCGTGGACGAGTGCGTCCGGTTCGCAAGACGCAAGGGATACAAGAAACTCGTGCTGTGGACCAACCACGTGCTTGTACAGGCGAGAAACATCTATCAGAAGGCCGGCTTCGTGCTGGTCAAACAGGAACCGCACCGCAGCTTCGGCCCCGAGTTGATCGGGGAGACGTGGGAGCTCTCGCTGTGACGGTCGCCGGGCGCTGACAATTTCGTGCAGGGAATACACGGCCAGGTAAACTGTGACTTGAGCGGCCTTGGTCCTGAACATTGCGGGACTCAGGCCGCTTCTTGACAGCGTGAGGATAAAGCAGTATGGTTTATTTTGCAACGATCATTTCAAAAAGGGGTCAGGAGGTGAATCTTTGCGCCCCAAAGCGTTTGATCCGGACGATATCATCGATGCAGCCATGAAAGTTTTTTGGCAGCGCGGTTATTCCGCGACCTCGATTCAAGATTTGGAGGAAGGCACCGAACTGGGGCGAAGCAGTATTTATAACGCCTTCGGCAGCAAACACGAACTGTATGAGCGTTCGCTTCGCCGGTATCAGGAGCTCAAGGCGGAGAAAATTGCGGTGCTGTCCGGCCCGGGCCCGGTCAGAGAGCGCATCAGGCGTCTGTTGATGGATGTCGTCGACGAAGAGCTCAGCGAAGAAAAAGGGCTGGGATGCATGAACGCCAGCGCGGCCTTGGAGCTTGCCAGCCATGATCCGTCGGTAGCCGCCATTGTGGCGCAAAATTTGAATGACATGGAATCGGCTTTGTACGAAGCGTTGTCTCGTGCCCGGGAAACCGGCGAAATCGCTGCAGACCGGGATGTTCGCGCGCTGTCCCGCTTTATTTTGAACACGGTACAAGGGATGCGAGTATTGAGCAAAGGATATCTCGGGCATGACCGACGGCAGCTTCTGCATGATGTCGTGGATGTCGCCATCCGGGTGCTTTGAGCAGCCCGTCTTTCCATTCAGCACGAAAACCTGCACCACCATGCAGGCATTTTTTTGCAGAGTTTTGTAACGTTCGTTCCAGAACTATACCCAAGAGGAGGTTTGCAACATGTCAAACGCAGAAACGAAATTGTATCACAAAACGATCGCCGTACTTGGCACCGGCATCATGGGCGCACCCGTGGCGCGGAATTTGCGGAAGCATGGTTTCTCCGTGCGCGTGTGAAATCGGACGCGCGCCAAGGCGAAGACGCTGGCATCAGCCGGGTTGGATGCGGTGGATTCGCCGCGTGAAGCTGTGGAGGGAGCGGATATCGTCATCACGATGCTGAAGGATGGGGTCGGCGTCAAAGCGATCGAGGAATTGGCCGCCTTCGCCAAGCAGCACGGGCTCAGGGTGTTTGACGCGCCCGTCCAGGGCTCCCGTCAACCGGCGGAACAGGGGCAGCTTGTCGTCATCGCATCCGGCCCGGTCGAAGATCGGGACACCGTGCAGCCGGTGTTTGAGGCGATCGGCAAACGGACCGTTTGGGTGTCGGATCAGATCGGGGCCGCCAGCCGTCTCAAACTTGCGCTGAACAGCTGGGTGTTCGCGCTGACGCATGGCGCCGCGGAAAGTCTGGCGATCGCCAAGGGACTCGGCGTCGACCCCGCGCTGGTGGCGGACATCGTGAAAGGCGGACCGCTGGACAGCGCGTTCTTTCAGTCCAAAGCGGCTTCAATCCTTGCGGACGATTACACGGCCAGTTTTTCGATCGCGAATGCGTTCAAAGACGCCCAACTGGTGATGGAGGCCGTCGAACAGTCGGGTCTCACCGCGGATGTCGCAGCCGCCGGACTGCAGCGGTTCCGGCGCGCGCTCGAAGCCGGTCATCAGGACAAAGACATGGCCGCATCCGCATTGGTCTGAGCAGATACGGCAGCCCAATAAACAAGAGGCCATCCCGCCTGGGGTGGCCTTTCTTGCCTTCAAGTCAGACCTTCCGGGCTTTCACCGAGAAGAGCAGCGGCGGGTGGTGGTTCCCCTTCAGCCGCCATCGCCCTTGCTCGTCCTGCGTCATGAGCCCGGGGTACATGTTGAACACCGTGAACGGGAACTCATGCAGAAATTCCAGCGTCAGTCCCGCCCCGATCAGCGCGCCGACAATCTCGGTCAGCGTATGCTGCCACTGATAGGTCACGGGGTGCGCCAACGGATCGTCATCTCCCGTATAGGTGACGTCCGATACATATTGGCGTGTCTCGGTATTGAAATAGGAATCCGCGATCTTCAGCTCGCCATCCACCGGTTCAAACATGAACGTCACCGGATGAAACTCCGCCATGTAGAAGATGCCCCCGGGTTTCAGGGACGTG
This sequence comes from Thermobacillus composti KWC4, assembly GCF_000227705.2. Taxonomy (GTDB): domain Bacteria; phylum Bacillota; class Bacilli; order Paenibacillales; family Paenibacillaceae; genus Thermobacillus; species Thermobacillus xylanilyticus. The sequence goes on along the minus strand of NC_019897.1, from coordinate 107,761 downwards.
CTGATCAGATCCGCCCAACCGTCCAACTCCGGCAGCCAGCACAGCACGCCGTATGACGTATAGACGATGTCGAACTGCTCTCCGCCCAGCACTTCCTTGGCATCGTAGATGTCCGAGCACAGAAAACGCGCGTCAAGCCCGAGCCGGTCATTGAGCGACCTGGCCAGCGCGATCGCCTTTTCCGAGAAATCGATCCCGGTCACGCGGGCGCCCAGCCTGGCCCAGTTGAGCGTATCCAGGCCGAAATGGCACTGCAGATGAAGCAGGGTGCGCCCGGCCACATCGCCCAGTTCCTCCTGATCCAACCCGATCCGGGGCGCGTCATCCGCCAGAAAGGCATCCACGTCATAAAACTTCGACTTCGCATGAATCTCCGTCCGGTCGTTCCAATTGAGCCGATTGATGTCCCGGTATTGACGCATGATCATCCCCGCCTTTCAACAAGTCACCGATCATCGCATTGCAACGTTGATTCGACTATACAACGATGATGACGTCAAAGAAATGATAAATTACAGATTTAGCTGAATTTTACCAACGCGAGCTCAGGACATTCGCAACGATGCGCCTGACTTCCGGCAGCAATGAATCATACCGCGAATCCCCGAGTTCCTGCCGGCCTGCCCACGCATATTCCGTGTGCTCATCGTTCAACCGGAAGCTGCGGATGTCGCCGTTTCCCGGTCTGACCAGATAGGTGAACATGACGCTGTAGAAATCCCCCGACGCCTTTCGTCCCTTGAACGCCCGCACATGCAGCTCTTCGATAGAGTCAACTTCAAGGTTCGTCTCCTCCCGGACTTCCCGGATGACCGCCTCCTTCGGGGTCTCCTCATATTTCGCCTTGCCGGCCGGCACATACCACGCGCCATTGTCCGCTCTTTTCGCAAGCAGAACCTTGCCTTCATGCACAATAATCGCTTCCACGGCGATCCGATAGTCGGGGTACGGGTTCATGGGCGTCACACCTTTATATCGGTTTAAACCATTTTCCTGCAATTCGGAAACGGTGTAAATGCCCGGGCGTCAGGCGGACAGGGAATCCCGGTCCGGGCAGCGAAAGATATTAGATCATCGATTCCAGACGAAACGGAGCCGATCATGAAGAAACTGACCATGCGAACGTCCGACAGGACGCAGGCCAATATAGACAAAATCGCGGCGCTGTTCCCCCATGTCATCACCGAAGCGGTCGATGAAGAGGGCAGCGTGGTGCGGGCGGTTGATTTTGACCTGCTGAGGCAGGAGCTGTCCGGCGCGCTGGCGGAAGGGGAGAAGGAGCGGTATCAGCTCACCTGGCCGGGGAAAAAAGAAGCCATCCTCCACGCGAACGTGCCGACCGACAAGACGCTGCGCCCGGTCAGGGAAGACAGCGTGGACTGGGACCGGACGCGGAACTTGTACATCGAAGGCGACAACCTGGAAGTGCTGAAGCTGCTGCAGGAGTCGTACCTGAACAAGATCAAGTGCATCTACATCGATCCGCCGTACAACACGGGGCGGGATTTCATCTACAAGGACAACTTCCGGGGAACGGTCCGGGAATATCTCGCGGAGTCCGGGCAGGTCGACGAGCTCGGCAACCGGCTCTTCCAGAACACCGAGGCCAACGGCCGGTTCCACAGCGACTGGCTCACGATGATGTACGCCCGGCTCAAGGTGGCGCGGAATCTGCTGCGGGAAGACGGCGTCATCTTCATCAGCATCGACGACCACGAAGCCGCCAATCTGCGCGCGATTTGCGATGAAATCTTCGGGCACGGCAACTTCGTCGCCACGATCATCTGGGAAAAAGTGTACAGCCCCCGCATGGACGTCACCGGTTTCTCCACTTCCCACGACTACATCCTCTGCTATGTGAAAGGCGATATCGCGGGACTCAAGCGGGAGCCGTTCGAGCAGAACGTCCGGCAGTTCAACCATGTGGACGAAGCGACGGGGCGGCGCTACCGGAGAAGAAGCATCCGGAAGGAAGGGAGCAACTCGCTCCGTTCGGATGCGCCGAATTCGTTCTTCCCGCTGGAAGCGCCGGACGGCACGCTCGTGTACCCGATCAAGCCGGACGGGACCGAAGGCTGCTGGCGGTGGAGCAAGGCGACCTACGAAGAGAACGTCCGGCGGGGGCTGGTCGAGTGGGTGAAGACCGAAGCGGGCTGGCAGGTGTACGCGAAGCAGTTTCTCGACGAGGGAGCGACGAAGCCGCCGGAGACGATCTGGCACCACAAGGAAGTGGGACACACCCACGGCGCGGCGGAAGAGCTGAAACGTCTGCTGAACGGGCGATTCTTCGACAGTCCGAAACCGAAAGAGCTGATCATGAAAATGCTGACGCTCGCGACGGAGAAGGATGAAGAACATATCGTCCTCGACTTCTTCTCCGGTTCCGCCACGACGGCTCACGCGGTGATGGAGCTGAACGCGCGGGACGGCGGCAACCGCAGATTTCTTCTCGTCCAGCTGCCCGAGCCGACGAACGAGCGGTCCGAGGCGCGCAAGGCCGGCTACCGGACCATCTGCGATATCGGCAAAGCGCGGATCCGCCGCGCGGCGAAGAAGATCCGGGAAGTGACGGGGGCCGGCATCGACTACGGCTTTCGGGTGTTCCGCGTCGATTCGTCGAACATGAAGGACGTCCGGCATGCGCCGGACAAGCTCACGCAGGCCGACCTGTTCGATCTCGCCGCAAGCATCAAGGAGGACCGCACAGGGGATGATCTGCTCATCCAGGTCATGCTCGAGCTCGGCCTGGAGCTGTCGCTGCCGATGGAGACGCGGCGGGTGGAAGGGAAGACGGTCCACCTCGCCGGCGGGAACGTGCTTGCCGCCTGCTTCGATGACGATGTGCCGGAGCCCGTCATCCGGCAGATGGCGGCCATGCGCCCGCAGCACGCCGTCTTCCGCGACAGCGGATTCGCGGACGACGCCGCGCGCATCAACGTGGAGGAGCTGTTCAACCTGCTCTCTCCCGGAACGGACATTCGGGTGCTGTAAGGCGGTGTACGAGCAGTGAAAATCAAGTTCAAGCAGCAGCCGTTTCAACTGGATGCGGTGCGAAGCATTGTCGATTGCTTCGCGGGGCAGCCGTACGCGCCATCCGCTGGTCCGGATGCGCGGAACCGTCCCGTCATGCTCCCGGACGAAGACGTGCTGCGGAACATGCAGGCGGTGCAGCGGCGCAATGGACTGCCGGTCTCGGAACGGCTGGAAGGCCGGTACAACCTGACCGTGGAGATGGAGACCGGCACCGGCAAGACCTACACGTTCATCCGCACGATGTTCGAGCTGTACAAAACGTACGGATGGAGCAAATTCATCGTCGTCGTGCCGTCCGTTGCGATCCGCGAAGGCGTGCTGAAGACGTTCCGGATGACGGAAGACCATTTCATGTCCGTGTACGGCATGAAGGCGCGGTATTTCGTATACAACTCGAAACAATTGCATCACATTGAGAAATTCGCCGGCGACGCCGGTCTGAGCGTCATGATCATCAACGCGCAGGCCTTCAACGCGCGGGGGCGGGAGGCAAGGCGGATTTACATGGAGCTCGACGATTTCGGCAGCCGCCGGCCGATCGACGTGCTGGCGGACACGCGGCCGATCCTGATCATCGACGAGCCGCAGTCCGTTGAAGGCGTGAAGACGCGGGAATCGCTGAAGGCGTTCAACCCGCTGCTTACCCTGCGCTATTCGGCGACGCACCGCGAAGACTACAACAAGGTCTACCGCCTGGACGCGCTGGACGCCTACAACCTGAAGCTGGTGAAGAAGATCAGCGTGAAGGGGATTTCGTTGAAGGGCATCGGCGGATCGGACGGCTATTTGTACCTCGAAGGCATTGAGGTGAGCGCGGACCGGGCGCCGGCGGCCCGGCTGGAGTTCGAGGCGAAGACGAAGGCGGGCGTGGTCAGGCGGACGCGTCTGGTCAGGGTCGGCGACGATCTTCACGCGTTGTCCGGCGGCCTCGCGCAGTACAAGGGGTACAAGGTATCCGAGATCAACGGACGTGACGGCAGCATCCGCTTCATAAACGGCGTCACGCTGCATGCCGGCGACGTGCAGGGGGATACCGGAGAGCTGCATCTTCGCCGGATTCAGATCCGGGAGACGATCAAGTCGCATTTCGCGAAGGAGCGGGCGCTTTTCCCGCAGGGAATCAAGGTGTTGTCGCTCTTTTTCATTGATGAGGTGGCGAAGTACCGGCAATACGATCGGGACGGCGCGGAGCGGAACGGCGTTTACGCCGACATTTTCGAGGAGGAGTATGCGGCGCTGCTGGCCGAAGAGCTGGGCAGGCTGGCCGGCGACGATCCGTATGCCGGTTACCTGAAGCGAATCCGGGTGAAGGACACGCACAAGGGATACTTCTCGATCGACCGAAAAAGCAACCGCATCATCGATCCGAAACGAACGGCCGGAGACGCCGACTCCGATGATGCCGACGCGTACGATCTGATCATGCGGGACAAGGAGCGGCTGCTCAGCCTGGCGGAGCCCGTGCGGTTTATTTTCTCCCATTCGGCGCTGAAGGAGGGTTGGGACAACCCGAACGTGTTCCAGATCTGCACGCTGAAGCACAGCGATTCGACGATCAAGAAGCGCCAGGAGGTCGGACGGGGGCTCAGACTCTGCGTCAACCAGGACGGGGAGCGGATCGATTCGGGCGTGCCGGGCATCGACGTCCATGACATCAATGTGCTGACCGTCATCGCCAGCGAATCGTACGAACAGTTCGCGCGGCAGCTGCAGCGCGAGATCGCCGAGGCGCTGTCCGGCCGTCCGGGTGCGGCGGACCGCAGCGCTTTCCTGGAGCATGTGGCGGAGAACGAACGCCTCCGCCATTGCGCAGCCGGGGAGGCGAACGACGACTTCCACAGGCGGGAGTTCCTCAAGCTCTGGAACCGGATCAACCGGAAAACGGGCTGTACCGTCCGGTTCGACTCCGGCGAATTGATCAGAAAATGCGTGGAGGCGCTGGACAGCCGTCTTCAGGTGCCGGCCATCCGGTATACCGTCCGGCATGGCGAGATGCGGCGCATCGCGTCCCGGGAGCAATTGGAAGCGGGGGAAGCGTTCCGGGCGCGGGAAGCCAAGGATGAGGCGGCGGACGTGCAGCCGCTGTCCGGGGTGAAAATGGACCTGATCGGCAGACTGACGGAGGAGACGAAGCTGACGCGGAAGACCATTGCGGCCATCCTGACGGGAATCGGGGAGCCAACGTTCTGGCAGTTTCGCCTGAATCCGGAGGAATTCGTGCTCCGCGCCGCGAGGCTGATCAACGAGCAGAAGGCGGCGGCGGTCATCGAAGCCGTCACGTACGATGCGCTGAACGACCGGTTCGAAGCGGACGTGTTCACGAAGCGCGAACTGTTCGGGCAGCCGGAGGACGGGGCGCATCCGGCCGCGCAAGCGCCGGTTGCGGGCGGCGAGGTGCTCGTGTACGACAAGCTGCCGCGGGGGTTCTTCATCCCGACGCCGATGGGCCGTTACCATCCCGACCGGGCGATCGTGTTCCGGGAAGGCGATGTGAGGCACATCTGCTTCATTGCGGAGACGATGGGCTCGCTGGAGTCGCTGGAGCTGCAGGGTGCGGAGCGGGCGAAGATCGAATGGGCGCGGAAGGCTCTGACGAAGCTGAACACCGGGCAAGTGAAGGTCGATGCGGCGGACAGTTACGGGAAGCTGCTCGCGATCCTGAAGCCGTCGTGACGGAGAAAACGGCGCTCGTGGGGCCGTCCGGCGCAGGGAAAACCGCCGATACTGATGTTCGACGAGGCGACCAGCTCGCTGGACAACGAGAGCGAACGGGTCGTGCAGGCTTGCGAACGAATCATCGTGCCGGCGTGAGATGGAGGATGACTTTTGATCGAAGGAGGCGACGACATGATCACGGAGACGGACATGAAGCATTTGCGGCGCTGTGTCGAGCTCGCAAGGATCGCGCTGGAGAAGGGCGATGAACCGTTCGGTTCGGTTCTGGTATCGGCCGAAGGCGAGGTGTTGTTCGAGGACCACAACCATGTGGCGGGAGGGGATCATACGCAACACCCGGAATTCGCCATAGCCCGCTGGGCGGCTCAGCACATGACGCCGGAAGCGCGCGCCCGGGCCACCGTCTACACCTCCGGGGAGCACTGCCCGATGTGCGCCGCCGCCCACGGCTGGGTCGGCCTGGGCCGGATCGTGTACGCCAGCTCGTCCCGGCAATTGGCCGAGTGGCTGGACGAATGGGGAGTTCCGCCGTCCCGCGTAAGGAACTTGCCCATCCAGGAAGTCATCCGCGACGCGCAAGTGGAGGGACCCGTTCCCGAGCTGGCGGAGCAGGTGCGCGAGCTTCACCGGCGGCTCCACGCGGACAAACGCTAAAAATGTGGAGAAGGCTTTGGCGCCGGAAGGCGCGAGCCGGAGGAGGAAGGAACGACGGATGGAAACGTTCATTGCGCTGGGCGGCATCCTGATGGCGATTGCGGTCGCGCTGGGCGCGTTCGGCGCGCATGCGCTGAAGGATAAGCTGCAGCGGGACAAACTCGCCACATTCCGGACGGGCGTGCAATATCACCACATTATACGCAGTGTTTTTTGACCTTCCCAAAATGCCGAGAAGCCTTGTCCTATAAGGGATCTCGCGAATTCCCCACTTCGCTTTTGTCGTGCTGACCGCGCATTACTTTGTATGTCCCAGCCAAGATATGCGAACTTAGCGCTAAAAAGATATGCACTGAAAAGATATACGCGGCTGGTGGTTTGAGCATAACTCGCACCAAATCAACAGTCAAGGCAGATTTTATTCTTGGCCGCGTGTAACTAAATTGGGCTGTATCATCAAATCTGTACTACTCTGTTATAGTACATTACACTGGTGTCGCATTCGCATGCGTCAATTGGGAGACGGCGCTAAACCCTGAAAGGGGCACACATTCATTGATATTAATTCGGAACGGCTGAATTACGAAGAGGTTCGGCGTAGATTTGAAAAGGATGGGTAGAGGTTGCTCTCTACAGAATATATAAATGCGAAATGAAATTTGATCGTGTTATGTCCGCGCGGCCATGAATGGACGACCAACCTAAGCAATTTTTTTCGGGGCGCAGATGCAGCACATCCAGCGCTTTTGCAGGTTTGTTATTAGCGCTGCTGTTTGTCCGCTCACCTAGGCAGAGGGAATCAAACGGACTTGTAGCAGTTGATCTCCAGCCAAGTGCAAAGTCATCAATTGACATTTTATTTGACGCATAAAAAAATGATTGTGATATGACAAAAGAATTACGCCACTGCATCGGTGGTTTGACCGCTGCCGTGTTCTGTTTTGAATGAACTAAGAATATACGCTTAATCTTCATGTAGAGGCTAGGCCACCAAAACTCAACAAAAGAAAACTGAGGAAATGGTGAGGAAAACTTAGAAAAATAAAGATCGCAGATTAGGAAAGCGTTTTTATATAGTGTTCTTAATCCTAAATTTCGAAAGTACCGTTCATTGAAAACATAAAAAAGTGCCCAAATCTTTGGTAGAATGGTGTTTGTCGAGAACACTACACCCAAAGAGAGGAGCACCTTTTAGGTGAAGTCTACCACACCCATCAGCAAAATCAAGACCGAATTTTCCTTACAAAACGCGACCAGTTTCGGCGGCATCAAAATCTTCCTGGAATACCTCGAAAAAATCAAGTTTGCCGCTGCTTTACAAAGGCTGTCATGCATGAAAGCAAACAACTCGCTGTTCCCCGTCTACCGTATTCTGCTTTATCTCGTCGTCGGCTGGATGCTCGGCTGCGAACGCCTCTTCCATTTCCGCAAGCTACAGCAAGACTCGCTTCTAAAGCGGTTTCTCGGTGGACGCTGTCCGCACCATTCGCTGTTATACAAAGAGTTGTCGCGTCTTAGCAAATCGCACCCGAAACTGTTGCCCGAATTGCGGTCGCTCAATCAGGAAATCATTGGACCTTGTTTACCAGAGGCTCTCATTCTGGACCTTGACTCCACCGTTGAAACCGTATATGGCGATCAGGGCGGAGCGGCTAAAGGCACGAACCCGCATAAGCCCGGCCGTAAGAGTTATCATCCTTTGCTGGCCTTCGAAGGACAGTCTCGTCTATGTTTGAATGCCGTTCTACGTTCGGGCAATACGCACTCCTCCACGGATGCGTCAGCTTTTCTTCACCAAACCTTCGAACTGCTGAGGGAGCATCCGGTGAAGTACGCGAGGTTCGATAAGGGCTTCGGCGGTGAAGATTTCTACGGCCTGTGGGAAGGCAAAGGAATCGGTTACGTCGGAAAGTTGAAATGGACAAAGCGCCTTGCAGAACAAGTCGCAGCCTGCCGGTACTGGAAACGATTCGTCGATGAAGACTGGATCATCGAAGGGATTACGATCATCTACAAAGCGACATCTTGGGAGAAGCCGCGCCGCGTAGCCATTATTCGCAAGGCACACATCGTTGATGATGGCCAGACCCGCATGGTGTTCGATTCGGACTGGCAATACGAAGCGATCGTCACCAACCTCGAATGGGAGCCGCTTGATCTGTGGCGCTTCTACAACCAGCGCTGCTCAATGGAGAACTATATCAAGGAAGCGAAGAACGGCTTCTCCATTGATAGAATTGCGACGAGCGAATTTGAGGCGAATGAACTCGACTTGTTGATCAAATTACTCGCCTACAATTTGTTCGAGCGATTCAAGCGAAGCTGCTGCGAACCGGTACATCAAGGTTACACAATCGCACGGTTCCGATTAGAGTTCTTCCATTGCGCAGCAACGATTATTCGGCATAGCCGCAACATCATTCTCAAGCTGGCGAAAGACTTTGCAAACCGGTATGCATGGCAACGAATAGAAGCCAGGATCGCACTTTTGGAATGAGAAAACCCTAAATTTAACATGGAAGAAATCGCAGCCTCTTCAGCGGGGAGGGGGAAAGTGCATCTGCATAACGTTGATCTGAATCGAATGGACTGGGAAACCTCTACTTTTTTACAGTCCGCGAGGCAGATCCACTATATTCAGTGTTTGATATTACGGGCTTTCGAAATTTAGGGTTTATCTTTGTTAGTTTGCACAGCGTATCTCTCCCAGACTTGTATGGTCCAGATTGTTATTGTGGAAACGTTAAATAAAAGAAGAGTCTGCATATAGACTTCCCTCGGAAGGTCTATATGCAGACAGTACCTTGAACCTAACCGAAGAATGTGCCATAAAGCAGATAGGCGTTTAAACCTGCGATGATGATCGCCACTACCCAAGAAAGCGAAGAAAGCCATTTTGGCGCGACAAACTCGCCCATCTTCTTTTTATCGGAAGTAAACATGACGAGCGGAATGACTGCGAACGAAAGCTGCAAGGAAAGAATGACTTGACTCAAGATTAACAGATCCCCGGTTCCTTTTTCCCCAGAAATGGCGATCACCAGGACGGCCGGTATGATGGCAATAAGGCGGGTAATCAATCTCCTGAGCCATGGCTTTAAGCGGATATTCAAAAATCCTTCCATGACGATTTGACCGGCGAGCGTCCCTGTCAGCGTTGAGTTTTGCCCGGAGGCGAGCAATGCGACCGCGAAAAGCACACTGGCTATACTTGTGCCAAGCAGGGGATTCAGCAGCTTATAAGCGTCCTGGATCTCGGCCACATCCGTGTGTCCGGTTGTATGAAAGGCGGCTGCAGATAGGATCAGAATAGCCGCATTGACAAACAGCGCCAGCATTAAAGCAACGGTGGAGTCGATCGTGGCAAACTTAATCGCTGAGCGCTTACCCAAAGGCGTTTCCTCATATCTTCTCGTTTGTACGATGGAAGAGTGCAGATAAAGATTGTGCGGCATGACGGTTGCGCCGAGAATACCTAACGCGATGTACAGCATTTCAGGATTTTTGACAATTTCGGCACTCGGTACAAATCCGCCGAATATGCCGCCGATATCGGGTTTCGAAAGAAACATTTCGATACCGAAACAGACAAAGATGGTCGCAATCAAGGAAATGACAATCGATTCGATGTAACGAAATCCTTTATTTTGCAGCAGGAGTACAAGAATGACATCCAGAGAGGTTATCAAAACGCCGGCCAGCAGCGGTATCCCAAATAACAGGTTTAACGCGATGGCGGAACCGATCACTTCCGCCAGGTCGCAGGCCGCAATTGCCAGCTCGCACAAAACCCACAATCCGAAATTGACGGGTTTGCTGTAATGATCGCGGCATGCCTGCGCAAGATCTCTGCCGGTGGCAATGCCCAGCCGTGCTGTCAGCGACTGAAGCAAAATGGCCATTAAGTTAGAAATGAGGATAACGGACAGCAAAGTATAGTTAAACTGCGCTCCTCCGGCCAAATCGGTCGCCCAGTTTCCCGGGTCCATATAACCGACGGCAACCAAATAACCCGGTCCGACAAAAGCCAGAAGCCGCCGCAGAAAACTTCCCTTTTTCGGGACAGGTAATGTTTTGTACACCTCCGGCAAACTTGGTTCCGTTCTTTTCCTTCGCCATCCCGAGAGGGGGATGGATGGTTCTGTTACCTGTTGAACTGCAGGTTCCATTTCTCACCCTTCTTTCCTTTGGACAATAGTTTTTGCCTAAGGCAACAATTGACGCAAAAAAAAAAAATAGATGTATTATTATCTTACACCAAAAGAATTGCTTGTACAACAAAAATTTTACCTAAGTCAGTGTCAAGCTAGCGTGGGCAGTCATTTAAGATGCTTGGAACGCGAACCCCGAAGGAACCTCTTCCTTGTAAGCGCTTTGCTTCGTTCTTTCATCAAACACAAGTGATTTGTCAGAATTTTTTACCGTTATCCGCGAAGTGCTTTGAGTGCCATACCCGTTGTGCTGCTTTGCTTCGGTCCTTGCAGCATGCGAATCATTCCAGCGATACAACCCTTGACCGGTTGCGTCACGTTCTTGAGCAATTGCCGCATGTTTATCGACTGCTGCGGCGTTGCCTGCTTACTCGCTTGTCCTTCAACCGCTCTTACCACCGTGCCCGCTTCTTGAATCCTCATCATCGTCCTCAGCATCGCCCTGACGCCTCGCTCACTCCAACTGTACCCGCTACGCTTTGTCCGCTTGGCGAATATACGCATCTGCGATTCCGCGCTTCCCATCGGGCGCATGCCGCTTGTGTCGATCCCCTTCACCTGGAGTGTTTTTCGGTAGTCGTCCAAATGCTTCTCATGTCGCTTTAGAAATCTTTTATACGACTTCCAATCCTTCCGGTTCTCTTCCGCTATCTCTTGCTCCGACACGCCTTCCAGGACCGCCATAAGCGCGGCTGCATCCTGTTTGGCCAAAGACCGTCTCACGGTCTCCCACACCTGCGGCAAATGACCGACAAAGCGTTTCAAATCACGCGCCACATGAAAGCGGTCCAGCATGTACAGACATTGGTGAAAGTAGGATGTACATTCCCCGATCCACGCCGCGCCGTCTCCGTTCACCACAAGCCACGTGTTCTCGTCGATTTCGTAACGCTCCACCAGAAAGTCCCCGAACCCTTCCCAGAAGTCGCCGCCGCTCGTATGCAGGTAATGCTGTTTATTCTTCAGCCGCACTCGCTTGCCGCTCTTCTCCCAGCCTTCGTGTACGACAGCGATTGCGTTCTCCATCCCACGCTTCTTGCTCCGCTGCAGCTTCGTGTACAGCCCATCCACTTCCACGAACAGCACGCGGGCAGCGCGCCGTTTCACCGCTGGCATCGGCTGTTGCGCACGCTCAATCAGTTTTTCCCTGATCGCTTGGTGGCTCAGCACATTGTATCCCAGGAGCTGCTCCAGCCGCTTAGCGCTGTCCCGGTACGACGGTCCTTGGCTTGCGAATGCGATGGCTGTCTCTTCCAAATGCGGACTGACTTTCCCGCGCCCTTCGAATTGCAACAGCTGATCCAGCAGATACACGTGTTTGCCGCTTCTACGGTCACAGTACAATCTCCGCTTAAAGCGCACATTCCCGAACACTGTGTTGACGCTTGTTTCACGCTCGTCCTTTACTCGATAACGCTCTCGGTCCCGTTGCTCCAAGATCTGCTGATCCAGCGCCTCCAGCACCTGCTTCATCGCACGAGCGAATTCCTCCTGCATTTTCCGGAAAATCCATTGCTCAATCTCTTTCATCGTCGGCATTGTTGTGGTAAAGTGGCTCACAGGAGCTTCCTCCTTCTTGGTGTGTTGTGCGCAAACATCACTTTACCAAGGGAGAAGCTCTTTTTCTATATCCGCTTTTTCCAATTCTTACACCCACAGAGATTTTACACTAACTTTACCTAAGGAAAAATTACTACTTTACTTTTCCATAATCCTTTATTAAAATCATTATTATAAAGTTGTCTTAGAACAAATTAATTGAACCAAGTAAAAATACGAATATTCCCGTTTTGCGTGCTGCTCCCCCACATGGAGCAGCATGTGTCATTTTAAGGGCAGTAATAATGTGAATCATTCTCAATGAACAGGGGTGGATTTATTTGAAACCTTCTTCATTCGGCACTGCAGAAGGTCTGATCAATGAACAGGCATCCGTTTATTCTTCTTCCAGCAAGACAAAGGCATATGACTTGTTCAAACGATATGCCGAGGGCATCGCCGCTTTGACAAGCGGCATTCTGATTGCTCTCGCCTGGGGAATCGGGCATGTTTCCCATGCAGGGTCTGTCGCCATTTACCTGCTTGCTTTTGCTGTTGGCGGATTTGTCAAAGCGAAAGAAGGGCTGCATACACTCATCGCAGAGCGGGATCTTGACGTAAATTTACTCATGATTGTGGCGGCCATTGGTGCTGCCAGTATCGGTTATTGGACAGAAGGAGCCGTGCTGATTTTTATTTTTTCATTAAGTGGTGCTTTGGAAAGTTACACAATGGAGCGCAGTCGTCGGGATATTTCTTCCCTTATGGATTTAAAGCCGGAGACGGCCATACGTTACCAAGATGGTACGGAAACCATTGTTGCCGTTGAACAGTTAGAGGTGGGCGACCTTGTATTGGTGAAACCCGGTGAGCGCATCCCCGCTGACGGCATCGTGAAAGAAGGAACATCCGCCGTCAATCAAGCATCCATCACGGGGGAATCCATTCCGGTGGATAAAACGGCCGGGGATGATGTATTCGCAGGTACGTTAAATGGCCAAGGGGCGCTACTCATAGAAGTCACGCAGCCCAGTAATTCGACTTTGTTTGCCAAGATCATTCGTTTGGTTCAAGAGGCACAAAGCGAGAAACCGGCTTCACAAATGTTCATCGAGCGTTTTGAACGCATTTATGCGAGAAGCATCATTTTGGCGACGCTTTTGCTGATTGCCGCTCCGCCTTTTCTTCTCGATTGGTCGTGGAAACAGACGCTGTATAAAGCGATGGTTTTCCTCGTCGTCGCTTCTCCGTGCGCGTTAGTTGCATCGATCATGCCGGCTATGCTGTCCGCCATTTCCAACAGCGCGAGAAAAGGACTGCTTTTTAAAGGGGGGGCGCATCTTGAAAACCTTGCCCGGATTAAAGTCATCGCATTCGATAAGACAGGAACGCTGACGAACGGCCGTCCCATAGTGACAGATCTTATTGCCTTCCAGGGGTATACAGAAACCGAAATGCTGCAAGCAGCGGCTTCCATTGAGAGCTTGTCCGAACATCCGCTTGCCAAAGCCATTGTGCAAAAAGCAAAAGAGCAAGGGCTCCCGCTTGAACGGCCGACTGAACTTCAGGCTCTGACAGGATGGGGCGTACAGGCGGAATGGAAAGGGGAAACATGGAGAATTGGGAAGCCGACCATGTTGGGACATGATTTATTAACTGCGGAATTAGATTCTGTGATCGATCGGCTGGAGCAGCAGGGAAAAACCGTAACGGTCATTCACAATTCTCATACCGTGGTTGGCATTATCGCACTGCAGGACAGTATTCGCGCGCAGGCGAAACAAGCCATCGCCGAGATTAAAAAACTCGGCATCGAAGTCGTGATGTTGACCGGGGATCAGAAAAGAACTGCCCAAACGATTGCCCGTGAAGCCGGGATTCATTTGGTGTATTCCGAATTGCTGCCTGAAGATAAGGTGAATCGCATTAAGGACTTGAAACGAACGTATGGCCAAGTAGCTATGGTAGGCGATGGAGTGAACGACACGCCTGCTTTAGCGGCGGCGACAGTAGGCATCGCGATGGGCGGGACAGGAAGCGATGCCGCCCTTGAAACAGCAGATCTTGTCCTCATGAACGACGACATTGAGAAAATCGCCGCGGCGATTGCACTTGGAAAACGAACGAAAACGGTCGTGAAACAAAATATGATATTTGCCATTGCGGTGATTGCCTGCTTAATTACGGCGAACTTTATCTCGGGTATCGCGTTGCCGCTTGGCGTGGTTGGGCATGAAGGAAGCACCATTCTCGTCATTTTGAATGGGTTGCGGTTATTACGTGGATAAGGGGGCTAAATTGACAATGAAAGTTAACATGCAGGTGTATTAAGCACCGGTATGTTAACTTTCATTGGTTATTTATCCTGAATTTCGAAAGCCCTCTGTTTCGGCAAAATCATAAGGGATCAACGCTGAACAAGCTGTAAATAACAGGGAGGTTTCCAGTTCGTCGGGTACAAATCGGCGATGATGGGTAATCCTTCCCCCTCCCCATCACAAGGGGCTTTCGGGTTTCCAAGTCAAATTTTGGTGATGTCATTCCATCATGGCCACTCTGGCTTCGATTCGCTTCCACGCGTATCGGTTCGGGAAGTCCTGAACTAGTTTGAGAATGATCCTACGGCTATGCTGGATGATCGTCGTGACGCAATGGAAAAATTCTAAGCGAAATCGGGCAATCGTGTACCCTCGGTGGATCAGTTCGCAGCAATCTCGCTTGAACCGCTCATAGAGGTTGTAGGCAAGCAGTTTGACCAGCAGGTCGAGTTCGTTCGCCTCAAAGTTGCCCGTCGCAATCCGATCAATGGAAAAACCGCGTTTGGTTTCCTTGATGTAGTTTTCCATACAGCAGCGTTGGTTGTAGAAGCGCCACAAGTCAATCGGTTCCCATTCGAGGTTTGTAACGATCGCTTCGTACTGCCAGTCTGTATCGAAAATCAAGCGGGACTGGCCGTCATCGACCATCTGCGCTTTGCGGATGACCGCAACACGACGGGGCTTCTGTAACCGCTAAAATAAAATTAACAAGAAACACGAAATAATCTTGAACACGAATTCCCTGATTCTCCCTCACCCGATATAATCAAGCTGGAAATTCATCAGTGTAGGGTGAGGAGAATGAAATCTGCGGAAAGGTGGCCTATGTACATTGAAATCTATCAACTGAAACAGTTGGGGCTCAATGTTTCACAGATAGCCCGCAAAACTGAACATTTCTCGAAACACCGTGTACAAATATCTGAACATGTCGCCGGAAGAAATGCAGGCATTCATCGAATCGGTGAAGACGCGGCGAAAGAAGCTGGATCCGTTTGAATCCCAAGTTCTTCAATGGTTGCGGGAATATCCGGACCTATCGGCCGCTCAGATTCATGACTGGTTGAAGGAACGGCGCTTGGATGCCAACGTCTGCGAGAGCACCGTTCGGCACTTCGTCCGGCACTTGCGTGAGCGGCATGGTATCCCGAAAAGCAAACCGATGCGCCAGTACGAAGCGGTGGAAGACCCGCCCATGGGACAGCAGATGCAAGTTGACTTCGGCGAAACGAGAACGCACGATCTTCATCAGCATCCCGTACGGCTATGGTGCATCACGTTTGTCCTGTCCCATTCCCGGTACAAATACGTGGAATGGCAGGATCGACCGTTTACCACGGCGGATGTGGTCCGCTGCCACGAGAACGCCTTTGAATTTTTCGGCGGCATGACTCGCGAGATCGTCTATGACCAGGATCATCTTCTGCTTGTAAGCGAAAACCACGGCGATCTGATTCTGACGGCCGAATTTGCCGCCTACGTCCGGCAGCGCAGATTTCAGATTCGCATGTGCCGCAAGCAAGATCCGGAAAGCAAGGGGCGGGTGGAAAACGTCGTCGGTTTCGTCAAACGCAACTTTGCGCGCCATCGGACGTTTACCCACATCGACCGGTGGAACGAAGACTGTTTGGCTTGGTTGAACCGAACCGGAAACGGGCGGATGCATCACACGACCAAAAAAATACCGGCGGACGTGTTCGCCGAAGAGCGGCGCCATCTCCTGCCGGTTCCCGAAAAAATACAAACCAATTCTGCACCCAGTATAACAAGACGGGTGCGAAAAGACAATACGATTGTCTTTCAGGGGAACCGGTACTCGCTGCCGCTTGGCACCTACACCGGCACGGACACGTCTGTGGAGATTCGCGTGACGCCGGACAAGCAGTTGGTGGCGTTCGATCCGGCAACCGGCGAGGAACTGGCCCGCCATCCGCTGCATGCGGGTAAAGGCAAACTCATCAAAAACACCAACCATGCCCGGGATCGTTCCAAAGGGATTGGCGCCTATATGGAACACGTGGCCGCCCGCTTTCCAGAACCGGCGCAAGCCCGATCCTATCTGGCGGTCATCCGGGAACAAAAACCGCGTTACATTCGGGACCAGTTGCAATGGATCGATCGACACGCCAAAGACGCGGATCCGGATGTGCTGGCGCAAGCGTTGGCCTATTGTCTGAAACATCGACTCTACCAGGCCACGGATTTCGTGGATGCCCTGCACTATTACGCGGCTCTGAAATCGGCCGCGGCACCAGCCGTTCCGACCGATGTCCGGTTGCTCAGCGAGCCGGAACGGCAGAAACTGAAGATGAAGCCGCAAGTTCGCCCGTTTGACGTATATCAAGCCATCCTGGAGGGAGCCCGATGAGTGAAGCGACGATGGAACTGAAGTCCGTATTCAGCGCGCTGCAGTTAACCGCCGCCGCTGGGGCGCTGGACGAACTCCTGATGGAAGCCGAAACCAGGCAGTGGAGTTACCGCCAGTGTTTGCAGCGCGTGCTTTCGTACGAGTTGAAAAAACGGGAAGAAAAGCAGTTTGCCCGTCGGTACAAACGCGCCGCGTTCCCGGAACTGAAAACGTTGGACGAATTTCGGGTCGACGAACAACCGTCCCTGGGACAACGTCAGTTGCAGCAACTTCGGGAACTGATGTGGCTGGAGCAGCATTATAACTTGCTCTTTCTGGGCCCGCCCGGCGTCGGGAAGACGCATCTGGCGATTGGACTGGGCGTCGAGGCATTGAATCAAGGATATAGCGTCAGTTTCGTCACGATGGATCAGTTGTTGCATCTCTTGAAGACGCAAGAGATTTCCCGAAACGCCCAGCTGCGGGTGAATCGGATCATCCGTTCCGATCTGGTGATTCTGGACGATCTGATGTTCATGGCGCTGGATCGGCAGGAGGCTCACTTGTTCTTTCAGTTGATCAACAAACTGTATGGGCAGGCCTCCATCATCCTGACGTCCAACAAAGGACCGGAAGATTGGGGAGAACTGCTCGGGGATCCGGCCGTCACAACCGCCATTCTGGACCGGATCCTGCATCGAAGCGAGGTGATTCACCTGACAGGAGACAGCTACCGGCTGCAGATGCAAGCAGGACTATGGCGTTTCAAATACAGGTGAGTCGTGACTTTCTTGATCCAGCGGACATGCAGGGCATCTGCCGTCAAGTAGCTTTTCAGACGAGAGTTGCAACGCTCGACGCTGGTTCGTTCATCGTACAGTTCTTTCCAACGCTTTGTGTCCCGGTGTGGATTGCAGTACCGCCGGAGGTCTTCCTTTACATTCACTTTCACGACCATGCCATAATTCGAGGACGAGCAAGCTGCCATCCCGAGCGGACAGTCGACTTTGCCCGTTGCGTGCGGACAGCGAAACTTGAGCATGTCGCCGTCCGCCCCCCAGTAAGTCATGGCATAGCCCATTGAACAGCACGGCGTCCCATTGGCCGTTGTCCCGGCAGGCGGTTCCTGTTCGCGCCTGAGGTTGAGCGGAATAATGGCCTGGGCCTTGACGTTTCGAGCAGCCTCGTAAACCTTCAATTGGTCGTAGCCCGCGTCAAGCATGAAGAAACGCGGGTTGGCTTTGGATGCTGCTTGTTCCATCAGGCTCGGCGCCCTTTCTCCATCATTGACGTGCGCAGGCGTGACTTCCAGCACCAGCGGCAGTTCGCTTTTCGTATCGACAGCCAGATGGAGCTTGTAACCAAACCAGGTGATCTTGTTGCCGAACGAATCCAGTTTCGCTCCCCAGTTGGCATTGCCGGTCTGTTCGCTCTTGCGTTTGGGCTGCTTTTTCTCGTAAGCACGGATGGCGGTACTGTCAATCGCCACGTGGCTGCCGTCCAAGATGCCTTCTTGCCGGCAACGCTCAACCAGATCCTCAAACAGCCGCTTGGCCAGTTCCTTTTTCGTCATTTCGGCAAAAACGCGGCTGAGCGTGGAGATGGACGGCGCTTCCCGATCAAGCGAAAGTCCGCACTGGTAGCGGAACCGCAGGTCGGTGCTCAACCGATGATGCAAAGCCGTAAAGGTATCGATTCCTTCAAACGGCGCGGCCAGGAGCGCGCGTAAAATCCCCCTGTCTGCAATGCCCGTCAGCGCCTCGGGGTGAACGGCTTCTCAGTTCCTTGGCATAGGGTCTTAGATCAAGCGAGCTAAAGAAGATCGGCAATCGATCTTTCGACTGCATTTTTTGCAATTCCTCGAAGGAAAACAAGCTTTCTTGGAGAATATACAAAGTGACTTCACTCCCTGAAAGTTTTCGGTTTTGGTCACTTGAAAACTTCTCCAAGTTGGGGTGAAGTCCCTTTTTTATGTCGGAAAAACCTTGAAGCTCAAGGGTTCAGATTAATGCAAAAGGCTCAAGTAATAAATTCATTGACCCCCGAAAATTTAGGCTGTATAATGATAATCATTCTCATTGTCGCCTGGCACAATTCCTTTAAGGGGGATTTTATAATGAGTTTCCTACTTCCGGTCGCAACTGTGGTTTTAGTTTTATTGGGGAGTGTGTGTATATTTATAGCGATTGAAAATGATAGGCGAACAAGTGATCATTTTCTCGAAAAAAGCTCTATTGATGTGAATACCTCTACCGGTCCTGTCATCAAACTTATTCGAAGGATTCTTTAAGTAAACAACCTTGTAACATGTCTTATTCTGCATGCTTCCTCATATGTTTGTAAAAAGCTTGTCCGTGCAGAGGAGGCATGTATGAATACAATTATTATTGGAAGCTTGGCTACTTCGCTTTGCACAACCTTAGGGGCTCTTCCAGCGATGTTATTCACGAATGTAACGCACCGTGGGAGAGATATTCTATTAGCGTTTACTGCCGGAATCATGGTCTCCGCATCTACTTACGGACTCATTCCTTCGGCTTTAAAATTATCTAATCTTTTTGTTCTTGCAATCGGTATCTTATTGGGAACCATAATTCTCACTTTAATGGAACTGTTTGTCCCTCACAAGGATCCTGAACATTCGAAAATGAAATCTCCACATGCAACAAGCTCATTTCTATTTCTGTCTGCCATGGCTCTTCATAATCTTCCTGAGGGTCTTTCTGTAGGTGTCAGCTTTGGAAGCTCTGTTCATGAACTGGGTGCTATCGTCGCTTTAAGTATTGGTCTTCAGAATATTCCCGAGGGCTTTCTGACCGCGCTATTTCTGATTACCCATCGAATGAATAAATGGTTATCATTGTTATTAGCAACATTCACAGGTATGCTGGAACTGCTTTTCTGCTGGATTGGCTATGTATTTACAGGAAGCTTTACGGGTATTGTTCCTTATGGCCTCGCTTTTGCAGCAGGTGCAATGCTGTTCGTTGTATATAAAGAACTCATACCAGAAAGTCATGGGGATGGCAACGAACGAGCGTCTACATTTTCTTTCATCATCGGTTTGCTGACCATGATTGGAATAACGCACTTATTAAAATAAGGGCTTATTTTGGGCTCTATACCAAACATAGTGCTTGACAACATGTAGAGCCAAAATTGAAAAACATCTGTACATTCCATAAGATGGTTGTGCGACCAATCCAACTCGAGGAATGACAGATGCACAACCAGTATACTGATCTTTTAGTCAATTTACCAGAGGTAAATGTTCAACAGATTGTGGAAATTGATGAGCAAACGATCCATATTCAGGTTGTTCCAAAGTCACGCAAGCAGGCTTGCGCCATTTGCCGTTCGGATCGTTCGGTCATTCGCAAAGGCAGCAACCAAACCCGGAAAATTCGGCATGCTGACGCTTTCGGCAAAATCGTTTATCTCCTGGCTCCGGCCATTCGTCTGTTCTGCAAGAGTTGTCATGCCGGTTTTGTTTGGCGGTACTCGTTTGTCGGTCCTGGCAAACGCTACAGTACCGCGTCCGAGCAACAGGCCATTCACACCGCGTCGGTCTCCACCGTCAAGCAGAGTGCGGAGATTCATCGCATGCCGGCCAGCACCTTGCAGATCAAACACCAACGATGGTTGTCGGTGGAAAGTGAACGGCTTCGGCAATTGGCGTGGAAAGAGGCCGCCAGCAGCCGCCATCTCGTACTGGGCATCGACGATTTTGCGATTCGAAAAGGTCATACCTACAATACCGGCATCCATAACCTCCGAGGCGAGACGTTGCTGGATATTTTGCCCGGACGCAAACTGGAAGAATTGCGGGATTATGCGCATAAGCATCCGGAGTTTCTGGCGCTTCGTCCCAAGGCGGTGGTGATGGATCTGGCTCCCTATTACCATGCCTGGATTCAGGAATGTTTTCCTGATGCCCTTCGAGTCGCGGACCGGTTTCACGTGACGCGTTACGTGATCGATGCCCTTCAGGCGGTCCGAAAAGACGTACAGGGTTCGCTGTCGGCCAGAGCCCGGGCAAACCTCAAAGCCAAACACCGGCTTCTAAACCCCCAGGCAGCATCGTTGCCCCCTGAAAAGCAGCAGGAGTTACAAGAAATCCTCAGCTATTCGTCGCTTTTACAGCAGGTTCATGCCTGGAAAGAAGCGCTTGGGGAATGGTACGACGGTGCACCGGACGCCAAAGTAGCTGCCATCTGGTTTGACCGCTGGCTGGGACAAGGGGAACATTTTCAGCATCCGGCAGTAGCCACCTGCATCAAAACGATGCGAAACTGGCGAACGGAGATCGTCAATTATCACTCCTGTCGGTGGACCAATGCGGCGGTTGAAGGAAGAAACAACCGAATGAAAGCCTTTCAACGCCGACATTACTTCACCCGGAACCGGGAACGTTACGTACAAGGACTTCTGGTCGAATGTAACCGTGAACGATTTGGTACATAAAGTCAAGCACTAACTTTGATGTTGAGCCTTATTTTGTATGTTGATTTTTTAAAGAAAATATCTCCGATCTTCAGATTGCATAATTCGCTGATCCGCATACCGGTTTCAAGCAAGATCATCATCATGGTGTAGTCCCGAAAACCGGTAAATGTATTGCGATCTGGCTGTGCAAGTAGGTCAGCCACTTGTTCTTTGGTGAAAGTCTGAATCATCAGTTTCTCTGCTTTCACGACATGAAGCTCGTCTGCAATATTTTGTGTGATCCATCCCTCTGTGAACAAATACTTGAAAAATTGCTTGATTCCCTTGATCCTGCTGTTCACCGTATTGTCCGATTTGCCTTGATTTATCATGTAGGCGATAAAATAATTCTTGATATCGCGGGAAGTTACAGTGTAAATGTCCAGTGGCATTTGCTGTTCTTGAAAAGCTTCTTTCATTCGCAATACGCTATCTTCATAAACTTTAAGCGTGAGTATTGAAAGGTTTTTCGCCTTGCAATCGAGAATAAAAGATTGAAGCAGGTCGTCCAGGCTTAACTTTCGTTTAGCGGGGCTGGACGAATCAACAGAAACCAATACATTTTGCCTGCGCTTGGTCAAAATTCACTCCTCTCGCTTTCCTCGA
This sequence comes from Thermobacillus composti KWC4, assembly GCF_000227705.2. Taxonomy (GTDB): domain Bacteria; phylum Bacillota; class Bacilli; order Paenibacillales; family Paenibacillaceae; genus Thermobacillus; species Thermobacillus xylanilyticus. The sequence continues at coordinate 85,892 of NC_019897.1, read as the reverse complement.
TGGAAGAAGGGAAGTCCTTTGCAAGATGTTCGACGGGGCTAAACTTTTCATGCTGGATTTGCAGGTCGCGGGAAAAGAGTTCGATATACGCCTCGGTGGTTTCCATGCGTTCATGCCCCAAAATGCTTTTCAGCGTGAATATGTCACCGCCGTTCAACAGATATTGTTTGGCCATCGTATGGCGAAATGTGTGACAAGAGCATTGTACGTCCCGGATGCCTGCTGCTCTGCAATATCGGCTAATCATGATCCGTATGCCGGAAGCCTTAAACGGCTCATTGTCCAGGTTTACCCAAAGGTAGTCGTGTTCTAATTTTCCTCGTTCCTGCAAGTAGTATTTTAATTCCCATACGCAGGTGCGCTGGATGGGAACAATACGAGATTTTCTCCCTTTTCCTTGCTGAATTCGAAGGGATTGTTCTTCAAAATCAATGTCCGTCACCCGGAGGTCGGCCAGTTCTTTCAGGCGGATGCCGGTATCCAGCAGTACCAGCATCATAACGTAATTGCGATACCCAGTGAAAGTTGACCGATCCGGCTGAGCAAATAATCGCTGTAAATGTTCGTCTGTAAAGGTATGGGTCAAGGATGGCTGTACTTTGAAAGGTTTTAATTCCGCGGCAATATTCGTTTTCAGCCATCCATCGCTTGCAAGGAATTTGAAAAATTCCTTGAGAATACAGATATTGCAGTTGACCGTTCGCAACGCCAATCCCTCTGCCAGCATGGCGGGGATGATTTGGTGGGTTAGATCATGTGGGATTAACGTATTTACATTTAACTGCTGAGCCTCAAGATGCTTTAGGAACTTTTTCAAACCGTTGTTATAGCGGCGGAGGCTTTCTTTTGTTAAATTGCGCATTCTGCATTCCTGTAAGAAACGCATGACGAGATCATTGAAAGTTTGATTTGTCCTGGGTTGTTTTCCTCTGAACGAGATCGAATTTGTTGACATAGCTCGCATTTCCTCCTTCAGGAGTAATGCGCGGAACAAAGATATGCGAAGCTGCGGGGGAACTGCGTAAAACTTTCCGATATACGATTGCGTATAACTTTGATAAAAAATCGGGTTATTTCCGCTTGGATGGGAAACGATTCCAACCGTGGATCCCTTGCTACATAAGGCTTTTCAGCGTTTGGGGAATGTACATTCGCCTCCTTTCGCCTCGTATAACATCTCATTCACGCGCTGGGCCTGATCGCGGCCGGCATGCTGGCCGGCGAGCATCCGGATGCCGAGGCCGCCGGATGGCTGCTTGCCGCGGGAATCGTGCTGTTCTCCGGGAGCCTGTATGTGCTCAGCGTGCGCAACATTCGCTGGCTCGGACCGATCACCCCGCTCGGCGGACTCGCATTCATCGCCGGTTGGGTGCTGCTGGCCGTCGGTGTGTTGTAGTTGGGTGAAGCGGACAGGTTAGCGGGCTTTCAGCCGGTCCATCACATTGTCCGGGCCGGCGAACACGGAACCTCCGTTTTTGACGGTGTCCCGGATCAGTTGGATCAGGCGGTCCTTGTCCATGCGGACTTCGCGCAGCCATGCGGCCGCCTCGGCTGTTTCGGGTTCATATTTGGCCCCCCAGGCAGACAACTCCAGCAGAACAGGGATAAAATCCAGTCCGGCGTCCGTCAGTTCATACAAATCCTTTCTTCCGTCCGTGGGATGGGGCTTCTTCGTGATCAACCCCAGTTCTTCCAGACGAGCCAGACGGCTGGCCAGGATGTTCCTCGCGATCTTCTCATCCGAGGCCAGGAACTCCCCGAATGTTCTTTTCCCCGCAAAAACGATATCCCGGATGATGAGCAGCGTCCACGAATCCCCGACCACTTCGAGCGAAAAGGCGATCGGGCAATTGGAACGACGTTTGATGGTTTTTCTCATGGCGTTGCTCCTTGACTGATGTGCCATAGCTTCATTATACTCAAATCAGTTTCAAAATGCAACTGAAAGGGGCGGGCGGAAATGCATTATCTGTTCGTTTACCATGGCGGTGTCGTTCCCGAAGATCAGGCGGAGCAAAACATCAGCGACCTGTGGAACTGGCTGGACAACCTGAAGGCAAGAGGATATGAGAAAGTGCGGTTTGCCGGATTCGGACGGAAGACGGTTTCCCCGCATGCTGTAGAGGACTATCAAGGCGACATTTTTGGGGTGTCGGTGATGGAAGCGGAATCTTTGGAAGAAGCGGTCTCACTCACGACCGATTGGCCCGAGCTGCAATACGGCGGGAAGATTGAAGTATTTGAAGCGCTGGCCGCGGACTACCCCCGCTCAAGTTCGGATGCCCATATCCTCAACTTGTTTGCCGATGTCAGACGGCAAATTCTGGATACTCTGCACGGGCTGCCTGCGGACAAACTTGACCATATTCCCCCGGGATTCCGAAACAACATGCGTTGGCAAGCCGGACATGTGCTCACGGTAACCGACGAGTTGATCTTTCAATTTTCGGGAGCCGGATCCCGCATTCCCGCGGAATATAAAACCTGGTTCGCATCAGGAACGGATCCGTCAGGCTGGAGTGATGCGCCCCCGGAAATCGATGTGCTGCTGCGGCGGCTGGAGGGACAAATGGCGGAGATCGGCGATGCATTCGAAGGCAGGCTGACGCACCCCGTTGCGGATCAAAGCAATTTTCTTCAGGCAAAAACCGTCGGCGAGCTCTTCCACGTATTGATTGCGCACGAAAGCCTGCACCTGGGCATGATTCAAGCGATGGCTAAAATTTTGTAAAAAAGCAAGCCGCAGACGCACAAGAAGGAGGAGCTCACCATTCCGGACATATCGATGCCAGACCGGGCGACGTTGCCGAAAAGTAAAAGGGGCTTCGACGCCGCAGTCGAAGCTCCCCTTTTTTAAAAGATAATAAGCTTCTCGGAAATTCATTTCCGTTGTGGACTCTAGCTTTCTGGCCAGGGTCCTTTATTGTTTCACCCCCAAAATAGGGATGCGAACAAACTTTCCTCTTGACATTTTCGAAACTCCCCAACAATCGCCGAGAAGGCATTTTTTTTACTGCCTATCTCTAGAAAATTGGGTGATTGTGTGAAAATCGTTTCTCGTTCTCACCAGGACTACTTGACCTTCGTAAGCGATCAACTGCGCAAGGAGTTCGACACCCCGGAAGCCATGTTGTTCTTGCAACACTTCTATCGCGACTTGATCTTCTGGATCACGCCGATCGATCTGTCCGCCACCGCTTCCTTGATGCGTTCGGCTTACTCCTCCAATCCCAGAGGCCGCAAGCCCCACGATCCCGCCGACATGCTCCGCTGCATGTTGCTCTTCACCAAGCTCGGGCTCAGTGTCGATGACGGAGTCGTCGCGCTGCGAACGACGCCGGTCTATGCCATTGTCTGCGGCTTTAAACCCGGTGAGACGCCGGGTGTCGGAACGTTCTACGACTTTTTCCCCCGGCTTTGGCGGGCATCCACTCCGCATAAGACCGGGCGCGTCAAACGCCGCTTGAAGAAGCCGCGGAAGAAGGGCAAAAAGAACGAAAAGCAAGAGCCCAAAAACCCCAAGATTACGGAGAAACTCGTCTCCCGCATCCTGCGCGAGGGCAAGATCCACTACGCCCCCAAGGAGCACGACCTGCTGCAACAGTTGTTCCAATCCCTGTTTGTCCTGCCTTCTGCGGCAAAAGGATTGCTTGGCGATACGAGCGCTTTCCGCGTCATCGGCGACGGATCTCCGGTTGAAACCGGCGCGCGTTCGTACGGCAAGTTCCTTTGCGATTGCCGCAAGTCGGGCAACTGGAAATGCTCCTGCAAACGGCAATTTTCCGATCCGGATGCCGATTGGGGCTGGGACAGCTATCGCGAGAAATATTACTACGGGCGTACGCTCTACATGTTCACCGCAGCCGACAGTCCTTACAATTTGCCCGTGTACCCGCGATTGTTTCGCGCCAGCCAACATGACTCGGTGTCATGGATCTGCGGCTACCGCGAGCTGCGTCACTGGTACTCGGACTGGAAGGTGGGAGAGGCGCTCCTGGATTCGGCCCACGACGCCCTCCCGATCTATACCATGCTGGAACACGATGATGTTTCCGCCATCATCGACCTGAATCTCAGGCGTTCCGGGCATACGGTATACAATGAAATGAAAATTGGCTCCGATGGCGTTCCTGTCTGCCCCATTGGACGCAAGATGGTCTGCTGGGGCAAGTGTTCCGGGCGACAGCGCATCAAATGGCGCTGTCCCGCCAAAGTCGGCAAATGGGAATGCCCGACTCCCTGCTCGCCTTCCGATTATGGAAGAACGTTCTACACATCCACCGCGGATAACCCGCGCCTGTTCCCGCGCATCCGCCGTGACAGCAAGGAATGGAGAAAGCGTTACGCGCTGCGAACCGGAGTGGAGCGTTGCATCAAGCGCCAGAAAGTCGATTACAACCTGGAAGCTTCGCGCGGGCGCAGTTCCCGCCACTGGAACATTCGCGTGTACTTGATCGCCATGTGCCAGCATGCCGACGCGTGGCTGGAAGAAGCGAAGAAGCAGAAGCAGCTCGTCTCTGTCGAGCAATGGCTGGAAGGCTTGGCGGCAGCTTAACGCCAAAGGACTTCATAGCATTTTTTAAAAAATGCCCTTTTGAGGGTTCTTTGGCATGCACATTCTTGAAAACAGCTTTCATAGGCGCCGCTTCATCGACATTTCTGCCTCATTCACCCCTCATTCGGACTCAGAACGACTGCTTAATTCCGAGCTCCTATAGATAAGACTTTATAAGTTTCACGCTTATAACCGGCTTATCTTTCACCGCAAAACGGACGCGCCCGCCCGGGAGGACGGCGCCAGCCGTTTTTGCTTGTGGATTCACGAAATCAGGACTGCCTTGGTCCGGTCAACTTGCGAATAATCTCGGCTTCCCGCGCCTCGTTCCACTCTCTGACCATGCGGGGCATGATGAACAGATCGACAATGATCCAGATGAACAGTGCCAAGCCGGTCAGGAGCATGATGACGAGGAAAATGATAGCCGGGGCGTTCAATACCTCATCGACGCCGCTAAAGGCGGCAGCGGTAAAATAGCTGAATGTGGCTGCCAGGAAAAGGATCAACTGTATAGTGCCGCTTACATACCGCTTCAGATAGAATCGGTGGACTCCCAAGTGTCCGCCCAGCAGCATGAAATACGCGAGCGCGAGCGATTTCTCGGCGTGCCGCATTTCCGATTGCAGCACGAGAAGCTGTTCCAGCGTCAGGTCGCGCTTGTTCATGTCATCAGAAGCTGTTCGGAGCCGGCGGACCTTGGTGGGCGATCATTTGCGAGACGAGACGATACTCCAGCTCGCGGTTGTGATCCTTTACCCAGGTATGTACCAGGAAGGCATCCACGATCCACCAGATGGTGGTGACGATCAGCCCGATAAGCGTGATGCTCAGAATGAGCTGGGCGATCGCGGAGCCTGTCTTCTTCATATAGAACCGGTGACCGCCCAATATACCGAGGAAGTACCACAGCACGTAGGCGAGAATCATGTTCTTCCCCTGGTTTCTGACTTCTGAATCCACGATCATGAGTTGTCTGGCGTCGAGCCGGCTCTTCATTGCGACCAAATCCATACGAATGGATCACCCCGGATACCGGATTAAAAATTTTAATATTACCTGAATCCGTGAACATCCTTATCGTTTTGAAGTGACAGATGCAAAAATATGCCTTAATATGCCTTTCTCTCCTGAGATGGTTGTGATGATGGAATATTCAATGTGACTTGAAGCCTCATAATGGCCTGAAATCCAAATCAGTGGATGCCAAATAAACCTGGCGAACCGCAGGTCATGAACAAAACGATTCATGTTCATCCGGATTCATGCAAACGCCCGATAAACCCTCTCCAGAACGGGTGACCATGGACTGTGCTTTCCGAAGTTAAAGCATAGACCGCGCGCATGTCGTACCAACCGAACAGCCATGTAAATCATATTTTGAATGACGGTTCGGATTCGACGACGTTTCACATTGTTGCGAATGGGCGCATCGTCCTTGCGAAGGCTCTCCTGACCGATGATGCGCAGCAGATTGTAAGCAAACACGCCTGCGTGCAGTACGAGATTATTGGCCGCAAATTTCCCGGATGGCAACCGCTCCAAATCCAGATCCGTCTTGATTTCACTGTGAAATTGTTCGCTGGTGCCGTGATCCCGGTATAACTCGATGACCCGCCATGGTCCGCAGCGAAGCGAAGTCCAGTACACGCTCACTTCAATCTCGGGAACAAGCAGGATTTGCCCATCTCGGTCAATCGTTCGCTCGATCACGTGGAAGACTTGCCGAAGGGGGGAGTTAAATCCTTTCTCGGGAAACTCGATGAACCCGACATATTCCTTCTTGCCCTCGCGTTGCTCGCAACAAATGCCCGAGGATTCGGCGATGCTGAGCCACGCCTCCTTGGGGGCCTTGCGAAGGTTGGCTTTGATAATGTAGTCCACGTTTTCACGGTGACACACATGCAGATTCTCGATGCTGTCGTTTCCCGCGTCCATGCGGACGAGAATCGGCAGTTCCGTTATGCGCCGCGCATACGCAATGCTCCGGGTTAAAAAATCAACGGTTCCGTTCTGGACGTGCGTGCGGCCTTCCCGCAGTTCGACATTGACGCCGTAACCCTCTTGGCCCAGATAAGCAAAGATCGGCGCGTACCCGTCCACGCCTTTGTACGTTCGGGAAACGCCTTCTTTCCTCGTGCCCGAGTTGTCGAAAGGGGAAACGTCAATATCCAGCGGTACGTAGATGTCCGTTCCGGCTTGAAGCCCTGTCAATGGCGCCTGGACGCGGCGGAGCAGATCGGCCGATTCCTCAAGAAGAATGTCATTCCATCCCGCCTCTTCCGTTTCGGCCGCGCGTTCCAAACGCTGCCGGAGCGTCGGGCTGGAGGGCACTTTCTGCAGTTGCAAACAGATCGGAAATACATCGTCGTTCCGAAACGGCTCAATGTGATCGAAATCGCTTTTACCTTGACACAGCAAGCCGATGTAGCTTTTCATCACGTCGGAGTGGGAATGAAACGGACTTTCCGCCTTCGTGAGGCGTGAACGGTTCAGGCGTTTCGTTAATCCGGTATGGGCAAGTAAGGCTCCCACCGTCGCAAGACCAGCATGTGTGGAAAGAATGAGTTCTTTGGACCGAACAAACTTGATTTTCATACAGCACCCCGCAGGTGAATGGTTGCGAAGCTTCGAATACCTGAATGATTCGTCTTCGGGGCTGCATTTGCCTGCTTTCTCCTTGTATTTATTCGTCGAATGATCACGGATTCAGGTATTAGACAGCTTATCAAAATTATCAAATTTTGACAAGCGTCTGCTTTTTTCGTTGTCGTTGTTCTGTGATAATGTCACGGTATAACTGTTCTGAGATAATGTCACTATGGGACAGGAGAGAGTGACATTGACCAGAGCAGAATGGAAAAAGGTACTTGTGGTGGAGAAAATCCTCGACGGACACATGACCAACGCGGAAGGAGCGGCGGCACTCGGACTCGGCGTCCGGCAAGTGATTCGGCTGAAGAAGAAATATGTGGAAGAAGGAGGCGCCCAGGCACTGGCCCACGGTAATCGGGGAAGAAAGCCGAAACACGCGATCCCGGAGGAAGTCAAAGATCACGTCGTCGAGTTGTACACCACAACGTATCACGGCAGCAACAACTGCCACTTTGCGGAGCTTTTGGAGGAACACGAATCGATTAAGCTCAGCACACCCAGCGTAAGACGCATTTTACTGTCCAAAGGCATCAAGCAAGCCAAACCGCGTCGGCGCAAGAAGGCTCATCAACCGCGCCAGCGAAAGCCGCAAGCGGGCATGCTGTGGCAGATCGATGCGACGCCTTACGCCTGGCTGGAGGATCGGGCACCGTCCTTCACCCTCCATGCCGCCATCGACGATGCGACAGGTACCGTCGTTGGCGCCGTGTTCAGGCCCACGGAATGCCGCGAAGGCTACTCGCTGGTCATGATGCAAGGCATCCGGAACTACGGCGTGCCGCTGGGGCTTTACAGCGACAAACATACCATCTTCCGGTCACCCCATGAAACGCTGTCGCTTGAGCAGGAACTGGCAGGCGAAACCAAACCGCTATCCGACTTCGGCAAGGCAATGGCGGAGCTGCACATCGAGCATATCAAGGCCCTCTCGCCGCAAGCGAAAGGCCGCATCGAACGCCTCTGGGGGACGTTTCAGGATCGCCTGGTGATTGAGCTGCGGCTGCTCGGCGTGAAGACGATCGAGGAGGCCAACGAAGCGCTGCCCAAGCTGCTGGAAAAGCACAATCGCAAGTTTGCCGTCCAGCCCAAACAAGCGGAATCGGCATACATGGAGCCGGATCCGTCCGTCAAGTTGGAGCATGTGTTCACGGCCCGCAAGTACCGAAAACTGGGACACGGAAACACGCTCTCATACAACGGGAAGGTGTATACGTTCGCCAAGCCTTGCAAGTTCCGTTTCGACGCCAGAGCAACGGTTGAGGTGCGTGAGACGCTCACCGGTGAGGTGCTCGTATGGCATCATGGTCAGGCCATCGCGCTGAAGGAGACGGAAAAGCCGGTACGTGATCCTGCGACTCCAACAAAAAAGGCGGAACCTGCGCCACCCCGCAAGCCCGCCGCCAACCATCCATGGAGGTTGGCATGGAGTCCAAAGCAGCTTCAGCGTAACACAAATTTCGCGCCAGGCCAAGTCACCTGACCGGTGACTTGGTACATTCAAAAAGTGACATTTTCACAGACGAGTTAAGGTGACATTTTCACAGACGATTGACAGCGTCTGCTTTTTTCGTCAGCAATGGACGGAATCGGGGGTGCGGCCGCCGAGCCGGCAAGCAGCGGAGAAGATAAAGCCGGTATCGCCTCCTAATATTGTCGATTGGCCACTTCCTTCTCCGCGAGCACTTCGGTGAACACACTTTCCGGCGGGACGATCCGCTTCGGCAAGGTGCGTCCCTCGTAGATCTCGCGGACGGCCTGCATCAGAATCGGACCGAGGAGCGGATTGCATTCCACCACGCAGTTGATTTTGCCCTCCGCCATCATCTCGAACGCTTTGCGCGTGCCGTCGACGGAAATGATGACGATGTCTTCTCCGGGCTTCAGGCCGAATTCCTCGATGGCTTCGATGGCCCCGAGCGCCATGTCGTCGTTGTGGGCGAACAGCACATCGATGCCGCCGCCGCTTTCCCGCAGAAACCCGCGCATGACTTCGGCTCCTTTGGCCACCGTGAAGTCGGCCGGCGCGGAATAGGCGATCGTCATGTCGGCGCGCTCCCGGATGACGTCCCGGAAGCCTCTGCCGCGCTCGATGGACGGCGAGGAGCCTTCCGTGCCCTGAAGCTCCGCGATGACGACGGGCCCGGGATCGTTGCGCTTCTTGTCCAGCAAATATTTCCCCGCCTTGCGGCCTTCTTCGTAGAAATCCGCGCCGATAAACGTCACATACAGGGACGGATCGCTGATCTGGACGGCGCGGTCGGACAGAATGACCGGGATGCCGGCCTGTCTGGCCTCGGTCAAGATGTCTTCCCAGCCCGTCTCGATGACCGGCGCGAAGGCGATCACATCCACTTTCCGCTCAATGAAGCGGCGGATCGCTTCGATCTGCTTCTCCTGCGACTGTTCCGCATTGTCGAACAGCAGCTCGATGCCGGCCTCCTTCGCGGCTTCCTGGATCGATCGCGTATTGGCGTTGCGCCAATCGCTCTCGGAGCCGAGCTGCGAGAAGCCGAGCACGATCTTGTGCTTGTCCGCGGCGACCGTATCGGACGGGAGATCGGGGATGCGGGAATCGATCGTCTCCGGCTGCTCCTCGCGCGGCGCCGCCGCTTCACGGTTGCAGCCCGCCAGCATCGCAAGGCACACGAGCAGCAGGTTGAAACAGGCAAGTGCCGTTCGGCTTGACCGCAGCAATCGAATCCCCTCCCCAAATCCGATTATATCTTACACAGACTGGCTCCGCGTAGACCGCGCGGTGAAGATCCGCTGCAGCAGAATAAAGAGAAACAGCAGCAAGCCGATGACCATTTTCGTCCACCAGGAGCTGAGCGTGCCTTCGAACGTGATGATCGTCTGGATGACGCCCTGGATCAGAACGCCGAAGAACGTGCCGATGACATAGCCGGAGCCGCCGGTCAGCAGCGTCCCTCCGATCACGACCGCCGCGATGGCGTCCAGCTCCAGGCCGACGGTATGCAGCCCGTAACCCGACAGCATGTAGAACGTGAACACGACGCCGCCCAGGGACGAGCAGAATCCGCTGAACGCGTAGACGAGCATTTTCGTCCGGCCGACCGGAAGCCCCATCAGCACCGCCGACGACTCATGACCGCCGATCGCATAAGTGTTGCGCCCGAAGCGGGTGTAATGCGCGAGATAGACGGCCAGCGCCACGACCAGGAGGGCGATGACGACGCTGATCGAGATGAAGCTGCCGCCCGGCAGGCGGATTTTCGCGAGCGCCATATGCGTATAGAACGGATGGCTGATCGTGATCGTATTGATGCTGATCACGTAGCACAGCCCCCGGGCGAGAAACATGCCGGCCAGGGTGACGATGAACGGCTGAATCTGAAAGTAATGAATGATCGCGCCCATCATCCAGCCGAACAGGATGCCGACGGCAAGCACCAGCGGAATGACGGCCGCCGGCGGCCAGCCGGCTTCCGTGATCAGGCTGGCGGACAGCATCGTGGTCAGCGCCACCACGGAGCCGACGGACAGATCGATGCCGCCCGACAGGATGACGAACGTCATGCCGACGGCCACGATGAGCAGGAAGGCGTTGTCGATCAGCAGGTTCATGAACACCTGCAGCGAGAAAAATCCGGGATACCGCAGCGAGCCGGCCAGAAACATCAGGATGAACAGCCCGATGGTCACCAGCAGCGGGACATATTTGCGATCAACCATGTCTGCTCACCTCCTGTCCCGATGCTGCAGGGCTCCATGGAATGCCGCGCGTCAGTGAACGGCGGAACGACGGCGATTGGATCAGACAGACGGCCAGGACGACGAACGCCTTGACGACCAGTGTGATTTCCGGGGGAACGCCCAGCATGTAAATCGTGGTCGTCAGCGTCTGGATCAGCAGCGCCCCGGCCAGGGTGCCGGTCAGCGAGAACCGGCCGCCGCTCAAGGAAGTCCCGCCGATGACGACGGCGAGGATGGCGTCCAGTTCAATCCACAGCCCGGCGTTGTTGCCGTCCGCGCTCGAGACGTTCGAACTGGTGATCAGCCCGGCAATGCCGGCGCACAGCGCGCAGAACATGTACACCGCAAGCAGGATCGAGCGGGAACGGATCCCGGCGAGCCGGCTTGCCGTCGGGTTGCAGCCGATCGCCTCGATGAAAATGCCGAGCGATGTCTTGCGGGTCATCCACGCGGCGAAGAGAAAGACCGCGGCGGCCAGATAGACGGAGAACGGAAGGGTCATGAGCCATCCGGCGCCGATGAAATTATACGGCTTGCTCGTCACCGTGATGATCTGCCCGCTCGTGATGAGCTGCGCAATGCCCCGCCCGGCGACCATCAGAATGAGCGTCGCGATGATCGGCTGGATGCCCGCGCCGGCCACCAGCAGTCCGTTCCACAGGCCGAGGGCGATGGAGACGAGCAGCGCGAGCAGGACGGCGGTGAGCACCAGGCTCAAGGCATGCTGGTCGTCGCCCCGGCTGATGGTCAGGCAGGCCATTGCGCCGGAGATCGCGACGAGCGACCCCACCGACAGATCGATCCCCCGTGTCGCGATGACCAGCGTCATCCCGATGGCGACGATGGCCAGGGGGGAGCCGAAGTTCAGAATGTCGATCAGACTGCCGTACAGATGGCCGTTCTGGTAGCGGATCGCGAAAAACTCCGGTTTGAAGATCAGGTTGAGCAAGAGCAGCAAGCCGAACACGGCAAGCGGCCAGAACAAAGGTTTGTTCCACCAACGGACACTCATGGCGTCATCCTCCCGCGATGGCCTGCATAATGGTCGTCTGTTGGATGTCGTCACCGGTTAAGTGCCGCACATGCCGCCGGTCGCGCAGGACGGCGATCCGGCTGCTGACGCGGACGACTTCTTCCAGCTCGGAGGAGATGAAGAGCACGGCCATCCCTTCTCCGGACAAGGACAGGACCAGCTTCTGAATCTCGGCTTTGGCGCCGACGTCAATGCCCCGCGTCGGCTCATCCAGAATGAGCAGCCGGGGATTCATGAGCAGCCAGCGGGCGAGGATCACTTTCTGCTGGTTGCCGCCGGACAGATTGCGGATGAACTGTTCGGGATCGGGCGGCTTGATGTCGAGCGCCCGGATATATTCGTCGGCGATTTCCTCCTGCCGTCTGCGGGACAGCGCGCGGAACCAGCCGCGATGGGCCTGCAGCGCCAGAATGATGTTCTCCCGCACGGTCAAATCTTCAATAATCCCCTCGGTCTTGCGGTTCTCTGAACAGAAGGCGATGCCCCGGTCGATCGCTTTGCGCGGCGAGTCCAGCCGTATCTCCCGGCCCTCGATGACGAGCCTTCCCTGATCGGCGCGGTCGGCGCCGAACAGCAGCCGGGCCGTCTCCGTCCGCCCCGATCCGAGCAGCCCGGCCAGTCCGACGATCTCGCCGCTGCCGATCGTCAGATCGAACGGCTCCACGCCGCCCTTGCGTCCCAGCCCGGATGCGCGCAGATAGGGCGGCTTCGCCTCGCCCGGCGCGGCGGTCCGTTTCGGCATGCCGCCGAGAAGTTCCAGATCCTTGCCGATCATCTTCTGCACCAGCTCCACGCGGGGCAGTTCATCGGTCAGGTATTCGCCGACGAACCGTCCGTTCCGCAGAATCGTAATCCGATCGGACACTTCATAGACCTGGTCGAGAAAATGGGTGACGAACAGGATGGCCAGCCCTTGCTTCTTGAGATGGCGCATGACCTCGAACAGCTTGTTCGTCTCGTCCCGGTCGAGGGAGGAGGTCGGTTCGTCCAAGATGAGCAGCCGGGCCGAAATGTTGAGGGCTCGGGCGATCGCGACCAGTTGCTGAACGGCGACAGAATAGGTGTCCAGCGGCTTGGTCACGTCAAGCTTCACGTTGAGCCGTTCCGCAAGCAGCGCCTCGGCTGCGCGGTTCATTGCTTTCCATGAAATCTTGCCGAATTTCCGCGGTTCCCGGCCGATGAAGATGTTCTCGGCCACGGACAGGTTCGGACACAGATTGATTTCCTGATAGACCGTGCTGATTCCGGCCTGCTGCGCTTCGAGCGGACTCCGCAGATGCAGCGGCCTGCCCTCCCATTCCACCGAGCCTTCGTCAACGGGATAGACGCCGGTGAGCACCTTGATCAGCGTCGATTTGCCGGCGCCGTTCTCTCCCATCAAGGCGTGCACTTCGCCGGCGAACATCCGGAAACGGACGTCATTCAGCGCGTGGACGCCGGGGAACCGCTTGTGGATGCCGGACATTTGCAGCATCGGTCGGTTTTCGCTCATGCTGCCGCCCCCTTGTCAGGAATTGAAGCAAGCAAAAACGGCTGGCGCCGTCCTCATGGGCGGACGCATCCGTTTTGCGGTGAAAGATCAGCCGATGACAAGCGTGAGACTTGTAAATGCTTATCTTTGAACAAAGCCACCCCGCCCCCGTGCGGGGGTTGGGGCGGCCGATCGTTGTGCTGATGCCGGTCGGCAAGCGGATCAGTATTTCCGGTCCGGCAGGGCGGCCTTCGCTTCTTCCGAAGTGAACGTCCCTTCCTCGGTGACGATCCGCTTCGGCACTTCCTTGCCTTCCACCACCGCTTTGACGGCGTCCATCAGCTGCGGCCCGAGCAGCGGGTTGCACTCCACAATGAAGTTGATCTTGCCGTCCGCCGCCGCCTGCATGCCGTCTCTTACCGCGTCCACCGTAATGATGATGATATCTTTGCCCGGAACGAGGCCGGCCGCTTCGATGGCCTGGATCGCGCCGAGGCCCATGTCGTCGTTATGGGCGTACAGCACGTCGATGTCCTTGTGCGCCTGCAGGAACGACTGCATGACTTCCTTGCCTTTCGCGCGGGTGAAGTCGCCGGTCTGCGAAGCGATGATTTTGAGGTTCGGGTTCTCCTTGATGACCTCTTCGAACCCGGCCTTGCGGTCGATCGCGGGAGCGGAGCCTGTCGTTCCCTGCAGCTCGACGATGTTGACCGGTTCCGTCGCGTCCTTGAACTGCTCCAGCAGCCAGCGCCCGGCGCGGCGCCCTTCCTCCACGAAGTCCGAGCCGATGAACGAGACATACAGCGATTCGTCTTCCGAATCGATCGCGCGGTCGGTCAGGATGACGGGGATGCCGGCTTCCTTCGCTTCCTGCAGCACCGTCTCCCACCCCGATTCGACGACCGGCGAGAAAGCGATGACGTCGACCTTCTGCTGGATGAACGAACGGATGGCCTTGATCTGGTTCTCCTGTTTCTGCTGCGCGTCGGAAAATTTCAGCTCGATGCCGGCCGCGGCCGCCGCTTCCTTGATCGATTCCGTATTGGCCGTGCGCCAGCCGCTCTCGGCGCCGACCTGGGCGAAGCCGAGCACAATCTTCTTGCCTGCCGGGGGTGTCGGCTCATTCGGCGTCTCGGAGCCTTGTGATGCATTCGTGGAAGCGGGCTTGTTGTCTCCGCCGCCGCCCGTTCCCGAATTTTTGCTGCCGCCGCCGCATGCGCTGATGACCAGACAGACGGCGAGCAGCAGAATCGGCATGATTTTCCGTGTTTTCAAATGGGTCAACCTCCCTCAATGAACATCCTCGTACGAGGCACACCCCCATCTTAACCGCTTTCAAATTTCGAAAATATGGAGGATGAAAGGAGTTTGTTTCGCATTTTTGGGAAGTTGGAGCGCGAGGGGACGGAAATGTTTTTTATTTTGTTGAAAGGGTGGAATTTTTTATTGCTGCATACGCTTACAACCTGTCCTGGTATAAAATACAGGTAGTTGACAGGCGGGGGAGAAGGAATGGGACCGGGCATGAAGAAGGTGTCGCAATGGATTTTGTCCAGTCTGCGGGTCAAAATGCTTGCCATGTTCGTGATGCTGACGATCGTTCCGCTGATCGCCGTCGGCATCGTGTCCTACCAGAAATCGTTCCGAACGATCTCCGAACACAGCAAGGCTTCCTTCCTGCTCACCGCGGACCGGCTGGCCCGGGACATCGATGTGCTCTTTCAGGATACCGCGCGTCTGCTCGAGCTGGAAAACCACCAGGCCGTGCTCCGCTTCCTGTTCTCCCAGACCGATTCCTACGCCGATGCGAAGGACATTCTGCAGGCGTTCGACCTCTACCGCAAGACGTACCGAAATGACAGCGTGCTGAACATCTCCATGGTCAATCTGTACGGCCGGGGCATCAGCGAGCGGCGGGGGGTGTTCGCCCTGAACCAGAATCCGCTCCGCAACCCGCATTTTCAATATTTGATGAACGCGCCGGACGAGGTGCTGATCGTTCCGCCCGACGAGATGCTGCCCCAGGACCGGCTGGACGGTTTTCAATACGATTCGGAGCATGTCGTGTCGATCATGACGACCGTCAGGCAGCGGATTACCCGCGAGGTGATCGGCTTTATCGTGATCGATTTGGACGCGGATACGGTGCTGCGCTATATCCGGGATGCAATGGCCGGACATGCGGGGTATTTCTATGTGGCGGATTCTGCCGGCAAGCCGCTGTTCGCCGCGGACTCGTCTTATGGGCATCTCCTTCCGTCCGCCGCCGATCTTGCGCCGCGATTGGACCGGAAGTCGGACAGTTTCGTGGAAGACGGACCTGACGGGCAAATCTTCATCACATACACGACCTCGGCGGATACCGGCTGGAAAATGATCGGCATCGCGCCGCTCCGCGAGATTGTCAAAGATGCCCGCGAGATCCGGCGGCTCATCTTCCTGAGCGTCGGACTGAGCATCGTGTTCACCATCGGCCTCTATGTCTACCTCACCTCGCGGCTGACCCGGCCGATCCAGATTTTGAAACACAAGATGCGCAAGGCGGCTTCGGGGTTCTTCGAAGTGAAGGTGAGGCCCGCCGGCACGGATGAGCTGGCCGATCTCGGCAACAGCTTCAACATCATGATCGAGCAGATCCGCATGCTGATGGAGCGCAGCATCCGCGAGCGGGAACAGGTCCGGAAGGCGGAGCTGCGCACGCTGCAAGCGCAGATCAACCCCCATTTCCTCTACAATTCGCTCGATTCCATCGTATGGATGGCGGAAGCGGGGAAGAATCGGGAAGTGATCCGGCTCGTGCAGGCGCTGTCCCGTTTTTTCCGCATCAGTCTGAGCAAGGGGCGGGATCTCATTTCGGTCGGGGAAGAAGTGGAGCATGTCCGCAATTATCTGGTCATTCAGCAGATGCGCTATTCCGACATCCTGGATTACGAGATTGACATTCCGCAGGAATTGCGGGCCGTACCGATTCTGAAGATGACGCTGCAGCCGATTGTGGAGAACGCCTTGTATCACGGCATCAAGAACAAGCGGGGCAAGGGGCGGATCCGGATCTACGGCGCTTCCGATCAGGACCGGACGATCCGGCTTTCGGTCGCGGACAACGGCATCGGCATGAGCGCCGGAAAACTGGCCGAGCTTCGCGGTCTGCTGGACGATCCCCTGGTGCCGCAGGGGGAAAGCGAGCCCGACAGCGGATTCGGACTGCTCAACGTGCAGCGGCGCCTTCGTCTGTATTACGGCCCGCAATACGGCATTGTGCTCGACAGCAGGGAAGGCGCGGGCACGACCGTAGAGATCACGATTCCGGTTCAAGGGGGGACGCACCTTGAAGAAAGTGTTCCTGGTGGATGACGAGATTGTCGTTCGCGAGAACATGCGAAACTGCATCGATTGGGAGAAGGAAGGGTTTGTGTATTGCGGGGATGCGCCCGACGGCGAGCTGGCGCTGCCGCTCATCGAGAAGCTGAAGCCGGACATTCTGATTACGGACATCCGGATGCCGTTCATGAACGGTCTGGAGCTGAGCGCGATCGTCCGCAAAATGCAGCCGGGCATCAAAATCATCATCCTGAGCGGCCACGATGAATTCGAATACGCCCGGCAGGCGATCCGCATCGGAGTCGAGGACTATTGCCTGAAGCCGGTCAGCGCCGAAGACATCATCCGGGTGCTCCGGGTCATCAGCGCCAAGGAAGAGGCGAGCGAAACGCATCGGTCCCTGCCTGCCGGCCGGATCGACCTGCTGGGACACGAATCGCTGGATTATCCGCTCAGCCTCGACCGGGAAGGGTTTGTCGAATTTCTGAAGGTCGGTTCCCCGGAGCAGAAGGAGCCGCACATCCGGCGTTTCGCGAAGGGTCTGGAGAATGTCGATTGGGAGTCGTCACTGTACGGATTTTTCCTGCTCCACGACCTGACGCTTACCGTATTCCGGGAAGCCGGGGAGCAGTACGGCGAGCAGGTGCGGCCGGACGACTGGCTGCCGGAGATGAAGAGCCGGATCAGCGCCATCCGTTCATGGGAGGCGGCATGCGAATACCTGGGTCAGCTCGCCGAGCTGTTCTGGCATTGGCGCTCGCTGTCCAGCGACCGCTACAGCGTCCTGATTGCCCGGGTAAAGCAATTTGTGCAAGAGCATTACGGGGACGAACGGCTGTCCCTGCATGACGCGGCCAGACATGTCAATGTCAGCCCCAGCCACCTGAGCAAAGTGTTCAGCCAGGAGACCGGAACGACGTTCATTGAATATGTGATGGAAACCCGGATCAAGAAGGCGATGGAGCTGCTCTTGTCGACCAAAGCGAAATCGTATGAAATCGCCTGCCGGGTCGGGTACCAGGATCCGCATTATTTCTCCAACGTGTTCAAACGGTTGACCGGGATGACGATCCGCGATTTTCGCAAGCGGGGCAAGGCGGGGCAGCCGGTCGTCCGGAGGAGCGGGCATTCGTGAACCGGCATATGGCGAAGCGGGCGGCGAGGAAAACGGGAACGGCCGCGCTGGCCGCAGTACTGCTGGCGGCTGCGGCGCTCGCCGGCTGCCGGGAGCCGGCGCCTTCCCGCGAGAGCGTGTCCGCCGCAGCCGAAGCGGAAGTGATGCCGCGGCGCACGTTCGGCATCATCTACCCGATGGCGGATGTCTATTATGAGGCGGTGACGGAGAGCGCGGCCCGGGCGGCGGAATCGGCGGGCGTCCGGCTGATCATCAAGGCGCCGGACGAAGCCAATCTGGAGCAGCAGATCCGCATGATGGAGACGATGATCAAGCAGGGTGTGGACGGGATCGCCATCAGCCCGATCGATTCGGAAGCGCTCGGGCCGCTGATCGACAAGGCGGCGGAGGCGGGGATTCCCGTCATCTGTTTTGAATCCGATGCGCCGGACAGCCGGAGAGTTTCTTATATCGGAACGGACAACATCCAGGCAGGGGAAAGGATGGGACGAGCCATTGACGGGCTGCTGAAGGGACGCGGCATGGTGCTCGTGTCCACCGGGCAGTCGGACAGCCTGAATTTGCGCGAACGGTTGGAAGGGTTTCTCGGATACATCCACCGTGAGACGAATATTGACGTGCTGGAGGTTCGTTATCATCAGGGCGTTCCCGAGCAGGCGCTGGCGGATCTGGAAGGGATGATCGACGATCACCCGCATTTCGACGCCTTCGTCGCCCTGGACTTCGTATCCGGCGCCGCATCCATTCTGGTATGGAAAGCGATGGGATTGAACCGGTACGCGCTGACCTTCGGCCTGATGCCCGAAATCGCGGAAGCGGTTCGCAACGGTCAGATTACGATGGCGGTGTCCCTGAATGAACACCGCTGGGGAGCCTTGATCGTCGAACATCTGCTCAAGGCCTGCGAAGGGGAGGAGATCCCGGAATTTCTGGATACCGGGATATCGCTGGTTGACATTCATGCGATTGAATCAGGGGAGGGGATGGTCGAGACCGAGCCTTCGGATTGACAGGGCGGGATTCCGGGGCTGCATCGCAGGTTTGCATACCCGCGTCGTCGTGAGCGCGGGGGGCAGGGCGGCACCCGGAATCCCGAAGCCCGATCAACGCTGGAAGAACTCGATCCACTCGTTCTCCGGACCGTAGATGAAGAAATACCGGTGGCCGTTCGGCAGCGTGGTGATCGTGTCGAAACCGGGAATGAAGGACACATCCAGCTGCTTGATGCGCGCATATTCGGCTTCGATATCGTCCACGTTGAATGCGATGTGATGCACTTTGCCTTCCGTCGGCAAGCTGTCGTTGTACCCCTGGATCAGTTCAACCTCCGTCCCGTCGGATCCGCCGAAACCGAGAAAAGCAAGCTGCAGCACGCCGTTCGTATGCGTGAAGCGGCTTTTCACCTCGAGCCCGACAACCTCCGTATAGAAGCGGATGCTCGTGTCCAGATCCTTCACCATGACACCGACATGGTCAATCCGTTTGCCCGCCATGAAGACGCCCTCCTAACAGGATGTACTGGTTACCCCTATCTTAAGAAGTTAAATATTTAGTAGTCAAGTATGAATTGTCGGAATAGTGACAAAACCGCTTTGATTATGAATAGCCCTTGATGTAAAATAGCATTATATTTGAAAGTAACGCTTGTGTCACATTGGGATCACGCAATCTGGAACGGGCTTTTTCATCATACTGTGGAAAGGGTGAGCCGGCTTGGGCAAACCGCAAACCTCGCATTTCTGGTCGCTGCTGCTGTTCGCTGTCGGCGTCTTCATGGCGCAGCTCGACAACGGCATCATCAGCTCGGCGCTGACCACGATTAACCGGCATTTTGACGTATCGGACAACTGGGGAGCCTGGGGCGTCCGGATACTTGTCTGACACGGGATCACCATTCAGCATATTTTTCCTTGGAGTGATTCTGGTTATCATGTATTATATTGTAACGACTTCACCTTGCCGGACGCTCCCGCCCGGATTGACGGCACGTACGAGGCGCTGCCCCGGATGGCCTCCGTGCTGGAGGCGTACCGCGCAAGGGAGCTGCCGATCATCCACGCCGTCCGTCTGTACAAGGAAGACGGTTCGAACGTCGACCTGTGCAGGAGAGAAGCGATCGAGCAAGGTCTGCGCGTCGTGGCGCCGAACACGGAGGGCGCCGAACTGGTCCGGGACATCCGACCGGCGCAGTACGCTTCGCTCCATGCGGAGCGGCTGCTGAACGGCGAATTTCAGCCGGTCGGCCGCAGCGAATGGGCGATGTACAAACCGCGCTGGGGCGCTTTCTACGGGACGGATCTGGAGCGGTTTCTCCGGGACCGCGGCGTCGACACGATCGTCTTCATCGGGTGCAATTATCCGAATTGTCCGCGCACGTCCATCTATGAGGCGAGCGAGCGCGATTTCCGCATCGTGATGGTGTTCGATGCGATGTCGCAAGTCTACGAGCAGGGAATACGGGAGATGCGAAACATCGGCGTCCATGTCTGCACCGTCTGGGATGTCATGGAGGCCGTCCGATCGCTGTGATCCATGCCAAAACGTGAAACGGCTGTCCGCGAAGGACGGCCGTTTGCTTGTTCCGGGCGCGGAGATCAGACAAAAGCGGTATTCACCTTCAGCCGCTGCATGCTATAATAATGCCATTTGAACAAGCGCATGTCCTTCCGCCGGAAAGCATTCGGAGGGACGCACTTGCATCACGGACAACTGGAGCAACCCGAATGGCGACCTTATTGCTGCTGATTATTTATCTCACTTTCATCAGTCTCGGCCTTCCGGATTCCCTGCTTGGCGCGGCATGGCCCGTCATGCGGCATGATCTGGGAGCGCCCATCGGCATGGCGGGGGTGCTGTCGTTTACGGTCACGATCGGCACGATCGTGTCCGCCCTTGCCACGAGCCGCGTCGTCCGGCGCATCGGCACGGCGCGCACCACGCTGATCAGCGTGGCCATGACGGCCGGCGCGCTGCTCGGCTTCTCGATCGCGCCGTCCATCGCATGGCTCATGGTCTTCGCCATACCGCTCGGACTCGGCGGCGGCGCCGTCGATTCCGCGCTCAACCACTACATTGCGGGGCATTACGAAGCCCGCCACATGAGCTGGCTGCACTGTTTCTGGGGCGTCGGCGTTACGGTCAGCCCGATGATTCTGTCCGTTTACCTGTCCGAAGGCGCCTGGAGAGACGGATACGCGATGATCGGCTTCATCCAGTCGGCGATCGCGGCGGTGCTGATTGCGTCGCTGCCCCTTTGGAAACATATGGAGAAGAAACGGGCCGGCGGCGGACGGGCCCCGCAGGCGGATGCGCCCGCGCGCGGGCCGGACGAAGGACGCAAGCCGAAAAATGCGGCCGGCGTCAAGTACGCGCTGGGAACGTTCCTGTTCTACTGCGGCGTGGAGGCGACGGCCGGCTTGTGGGGCAGCAGTTATCTGGTCAATGTCAAAGGCATCTCGGCCGACGATGCGGCGTTGTGGATCTCGATCTACTTCATGGGCATTACGATCGGCAGGTTCGTGAACGGATTCGTCACACTCAAATTCAGCAGCCTGACGCTGATCCGGGCGGGACAGATCACGACCCTGGCCGGCGCGCTGCTCCTGCTGCTGCCGCTTCCCGCCGGCTTCTCGCTGGCCGGATTTCTGATTACCGGATTGGGACTGGCGCCGATCTTTCCGAGCATGCTGCACGAGACGCCCGTCCGGTTCGGCGAAGCCCACGCCGGGAGGATTATGGGGTATCAGTTTGCGACAGCCTATACGGGGGCGGCATTGCTGCCTCCGCTGCTCGGGATGCTGGCCGGATACTGGACGATCGGCATTTTCCCGCTGTACATCGTCCTGATGGCCGCCGCGATGCTGCTCGCCACGGAACGGCTGAACCTGCTGTTGCGGCGGCGGCATGATGCCGTATAAAATGCAAGAAACGCACGCGGCAGGAAATCGTATAGAAGAATGTCCGTTTTCCCGCAGACCGACGGCAGAAATCCCGCATGACGGCCGCAGCGCGGGGAAACCTTACGGAGCCGACGCTCGAAGGAGGAACGTTCGTTGGACATTTGGTTGGAGTACGCATGGGCGCTCTTGATTCTGATTGGACTGGAAGGGCTGCTGTCGGCGGACAACGCGCTCGTGCTCGCCGTCATTGCGAAGCATCTGCCGGACAATCAGAGAACCAGAGCGATTAATTACGGCATCATCTTGGCCTTCGCTTTCCGGTTCGCCGCCCTGTTCGCGATCTCGTTCATCGCCAATGTGTGGCAGGTACAGGCAATCGGCGCCGCATATCTGCTGTATCTGGGGCTCAAGCACGTTATCCAGGCCCGCTTCGGGAAGAAGGATGCGCACAAGGAAGAGAAGCCGTCCGGGTCGGCGAAGGGCTTCTGGAGCACGGTCGGCAAGATCGCGCTGGCCGACCTGGCATTCGCCATCGACTCCATCCTCGCCGCGGTGGCGCTCGCGCTCGGCTTGCCGGATTCGCCTTTCGGCGACTTCGGCGGGATGGACGGCGGCAAATTCGCCGTCGTGGTGCTGGGCGGCATTGCCGGTCTGGTGCTGATCAAATACGCCGCGGGCTGGTTCATCAAGCTGCTCGCCAAACGCCCGGCGCTGGAGACGACGGCGTATGCCATCGTGGCATGGGTCGGCGTCAAACTGGCGGTCATCACCCTGGCCCATCACGACATCGGCGTGCTGGACCACGATTTTCCCCACAGCACGACCTGGACCATCATTTTCTACGGCGTGCTGGTCGCGATCGCACTGCTGGGCTGGTTCTCGCCTGCGAATAAGCCGGCCGCCCGGAACGCGGAACAGCCCTGACAATTCTGCAAGAGTCTTCCATGAATGCCGTTCATCTTCGGATGGACGGCATTTGCATTGTCTTTCATTCTTACATCATTAGTGTTAAACTATTATGGAACGACGAGATTCGGAGACGATGCGAGACATGTTCGGCGCCCCGGCTTGCTGCGGCGCCTAAATTGATGTGTCCGCATACCGCAAAATTGAAAGCATGGGGACGATTATCTATGGGTGACAGACAGAATCGCGCAGATGTCATCTTGATCGGCGCCGGCATCATGAGCGCGACGCTTGGCACAATGCTCAAGGAATTGGCGCCGGACCTGGACATCATTGTGCTCGAGAGACGCTCGCAGCCGGGCGAAGAGAGCTCGAACGAATGGAACAACGCAGGCACGGGCCACGCTTCGCTGTGCGAGCTCAATTACACCACCGAGAAAGCGGACGGCTCGATCGACATCAGCAAAGCGGTCAAGGTCAACGAAGAGTTCCAGCTCTCGCGGCAGTTCTGGTCGTACCTGGTGCGGCGCGGCCTCATCCGGGACCCGCAGAAGTTCATCATGCCGGTGCCGCACATGAGCTTCGTGCAGGGCGAGCGGGACGTCGCCTTCCTGAAGAAGCGGTTCGAAGCGATGTCGGCGAATCCGCTGTTCGAAGGGATGGAATTCTCCGACGACCCGGACAAACTGGCGGAATGGATTCCGCTGATGATGGAAAACCGCACCTTGGACCGGCCCATCGCGGCCACCCGGATCGAATCGGGTACGGACGTCAACTTCGGCGCGCTGACGCGCATGCTGTTCGCTCATCTGAAAAACAGCGGCGCACAAATGCTGTACCATCGCCACGTCCAGGATATGAAGCGGACGACGGACGGCAAGTGGGAGCTGAAAGTGCGGAACGTGGAGAGCGGCGCCGTCGAACGGTACTCGGCTCCGTTCGTGTTCATCGGCGCCGGCGGCGGCAGTCTCCATCTGCTGCAGAAGTCCGGCATCGCCGAAGGGCGCGGCATCGGAGGTTTCCCGGTCAGCGGCCTGTTCATGGTGTGCCGCGACCCTGAGATGGCCAAGCGGCATTACGCGAAGGTGTACGGCAAGGCGGCGATCGGCGCTCCGCCGATGTCGGTGCCGCACCTCGACACGCGGTTCATCGACGGCAAGCCGTCGCTGCTCTTCGGTCCGTTCGCGGGCTTCACGCCGAAGTTCCTGAAATTCGGATCGAATCTCGACCTGCTGAAATCCGTCAAGCCGCACAACCTCGTCACGATGATCGCGGCGGGGGTCAAGAACATGTCGCTGACGACCTATCTGATCAAGCAGCTCATGTTGACGAAGGAACAGCGCGTCGAGGAGCTCCGGCAGTTCGTCCCGCACGCGCGGAGCGAGGACTGGGATCTGATCGTCGCCGGCCAGCGCGTGCAGATCATCAAGGATACGGAAACCGGCGGACGGGGGACGCTGCAGTTCGGCACCGAAGTGATCAGCGCGGCCGACGGCTCCGTCGCGGCTCTGCTGGGCGCCTCCCCGGGCGCTTCCACCGCGGTGGCCATCATGCTCGAAGTGATCAAACGGTGCTTCCCGGAGCAGCTCAACGCATGGCGGGAGAAGATCGGCGAGATGGTGCCGTCCTGGGGCATCAAGCTGTCCGAGAACCCGGACCTGGTCCGCGAGCTGCACGAAGAAACGGCGAAGACGCTCGGTCTGGACCGCAGCGCGCATCCCGCGCGGCAATACGCGTCCACCGCGACCAGCTGAATGCGCATGTCCATAACGGCAGACTGCCGCGCCGAAAGGCGCCGCGGCCTGCCGTTTTTGCCGTTCGGGCGCCGCAAGCCGCATCGTGCATGGTATAATTGGGAGCAAACACGCATATGCTGACAAGCCGGCACATGCCGACGGAGCCGGAGGAGACGCCCATGAATCGGCACAGGGAATTGCAAGCGTACACATTGAAGGAGATCGCGCATCTGAAGGTGCACGGCCGCACGACGGGCCGTCTTGCGCCGCTCACGCTGTTCTGGACGGCAAGCGGCATCGAACTGAACGCGACAGGCTCCGAACTGTGGATGGACGTCGAAGCCGACTACCGCACGTACGAACCCTGGATCAGCGTGCTGATCAACGGAGCGCCCGTCGCCCGGCAGATGGTGACGGCGGGCCGTCACCGGATTTGCGTCTTCCGGGGCATGAACCCGGATGCGGTGAAAAATGTCCGCATCGTCAAGGACACGCAGGCGATGAGCGCGGACCCCGGGTGCGTGCTGCACATTCACGGCGTGGAGTCCGACGGCGATTTTCTGCCCGTCCGGGCCAGGCCGTACAAGATCGAGTTCATCGGCGACAGCATCACGTCGGGCGAAGGCGCGATCGGCGCGGGGGCAGAGACCGACTGGATTCCGATGTGGTTCAGCGCGGTGCTGAATTACACCGCCCTGACGGCGGACGCCCTTGACGCCGAATACCGGGTGCTGTCGCAGAGCGGCTGGGGCGTGCTGACCGGCTGGGACAACAACCCGCGTACGAACATGCCCGAATATTACGAGCAGGTGTGCGGCCTGCTCACCGGCGGGAAGAACGAAGCGCCCGGCGCCTTCGAGCGGAACGACTTCGCCGCCTGGCAGCCGGACATCGTCGTCGTGAATCTGGGCACGAACGACGGCGGCGCCTTCCATTCGCCGGAATGGCGCGACGAAGCGACCGGCGAGCGGCACAAGCAGCGGCTGAACGAAGACGGCACGTTCAACGCGGAAGACCTCGCGGCGTTCGAGCGGGCGGCGGAGCAATTTCTCGGCAAGCTCAGGGCGTGCAACCCGAAGGCGCACATCGTCTGGGCGTACGGCATGCTCGGCACGCCGATGATGCCCGCGATCCGCCGGGCCGTCGACGCCCATGCGCGGCGCACCGGCGACCGGAACGTCTCGGTCTTCGAGCTGCCGGGCATGACGGACGAGACGGTCGGGGCGCGAAGCCATCCCGGTCCGGCGGCGCACGAAGCGGCGGCGAAGGCGCTGGTCCCGTACCTGCGGAATGTGCTGGAGCAGCGGACGCGGTCCTGACATAATGCATCTTTAACTTGGCAAAACGGTATATCCGCAGGCCGGCGGGGCCATGATGAGGAGAACGATACTTCCGTTATAGAAGGTGCGGATGATGAATGCCATTCTGTATCCGATCCTGACCGTTGCCTACGCGGGGCTGCTGGGCTGGGGAATCGCCATCCTGCGCCGCGGCGCCCCCTGGAGTCTCAGCGTCATGCTGCTGGCGGTCACCGCGGCGCTGCTCTGGGACAATCTCGTGCTCAGCGCCGGCGCATGGGTCCGGGCAAGCGAAGGGTTCGAGCGGGTGCATTCCACCCGGTTCTTGCTCCACGCCTGCATTACGCCCTTGCTTGTGCCCGTCTCATACGAATTCGTCCGGCAGACCGGCGCGGAATGGGCGAACCGGCCGGCAGCGGCGCTTACCGTTCTGCTCGTGACGATCGGGCTGATCGTCCTGGAGCTGGCGGCGTCGGTGTCCCGCCCGAGGCTCAGGCCCGTCTTCGAACACGGCATCCTGACCTATGAGCCGGTCGGGCGATCCTGGGCAGGAGGCGTGATGATCGCCGTCGTCATGGCCGCGCTGCTGGCCGCCGGGTGGATCCTGCTCCGGCGCGGCGGACCGTCCTCGCTGCTTGCCGGTTCGCTGATCATGCTGATCGGCTCGGCGCTCGTACCGCTTACGGGCATCCCGTCCCTGCATAACCTGTTCGAGTTCATCCTCGCGGCAAGCCTGTGGGCTGCCGCCGACCGGCTCGCCTTCCGCGCGCGCCACGGTTTGTGAACACTGGGGGCTGAATGACATGAACATTCTCGTTACGCTCAACGCCAACTATCTGGGGCCGCTGACGACCATGCTCACGTCGCTCTTCCTGAACAATCCGGGCGAACGCTTCACGATCTACCTCATGCATTCGAGCATCGACGACGGCGCGCTCGAGCGGCTCGGCACCTATATCAGGCGGCACGGCAGCGAGCTGCAGATCATCCGCGTCGGCGAAGGGGAGTTCGAAGACGCGCCGGTGCTGATGCACTACACGAAGGAAATGTACTACCGGCTGCTTGCGCACCGCTTCCTGCCCCCCGAAGTCGACCGCATCCTGTATCTCGATCCGGACATCCTCGTGCTCAATGCCGTGCGGCCGCTCTACGAAACGGATCTGGACGGCTGCCTCTACGCCGCGTGCTACCATGACAAATTTTCCGTCAAGGAGATCAACCGCATCCGGCTGATGCCTTACGATATCGATTATTACTACAACTCGGGCGTGCTGCTGATGAATCTTGAGCTGCAGCGGGAGCAGATCAAGGAGGACATCATCTATCAGTTCGTCGAGAAAAACCGCTCGCGGCTCGTCATGCCCGACCAGGACATCCTGAACGCGCTCTACTCGAAGAAAATCAAACCGCTGGACGAGACGCTGTACAACTATGATGCCCGGTTCTACCTGTACTACAAGCTGAAGACGAACGGACAGTGCGATATGGACTACGTGATCAACCGCACCGTCATCCTCCATTTCTGCGGCAAGAAGAAGCCCTGGAGCCGTTCGTACAGCGGCAAATTCCATGCGCTGTACAAACATTACGAGCGTTTGACGCGGCGCGGGCTGCAGGCTGCGGAGCTGCCGCAGGCGACCGCGCCGGAGGAGGCGCCGCCGGCCCCGCGGATCTCCGCGGCATCGGACTAGACACTCCCGCATGGGCACCCGCATAGGATGGGGAAGAACCCATGAGACAGGAGTGTCTGGAACATGCCGATATCACCGGGAACCTATGCGGTGTACACCGTCCGGCCGGGAGACTCGCCCTATTCGATCGCGAACCAGTTCGGCTCGTCCCTGGCCGACCTTGAGCGGGCGAACGCGCTGTACCCGCCGGTCACGGACCCCGGCCTCATCTTCCCGGGGCAGAAACTGGTCGTCCGCGTGCCGGGCACCTCGCAGGAAAGCACCGTCCTGCACCAGGTGACGGAAGGGGATACGCTCTTCCGGCTGGCGGAGCGCTATTCCGCAGGCGTCGACATGCTGGCGGCGCTGAACCGGCTGGAGCAGCCGGATATTCTCCGGGTCGCGCAGCTTCTCTATATCCCCGCCTTCGTATACGAGGTGGAAGCGGGCGATTCCCTCTACCGGATCGCCCGCCGGTTCGGGTCGAGCATCAGCGAGCTGGCGCGCGCGAACGCAAGCCGGCCCGGCTTCTCGCCGGATGTGCTCTACCCCGGCTACCGGCTCGTCATTCCGCTGCCGTCGTCGACCAATATCGTCGTCTTTCGGCCGTTGCCCGGTTCGCGCATCGCCGCGGGCACGCCGCTCGCCGGCAGCGCCCGGGCGTTCGAAGCGAACGTGCTGTACCGGGTCCGGGACGACGCGGGCCGGATCGTCGCGCGGGAGCGGGCGGTCACGGCGGCGGAGGGCGCGCCGGCGTTCGGCGCCTTCAGCGCGCCGATCGCTTTCGACGCGGCGCCGGGGACGCCGGCGGGCGCGATCCAGGTGTACACCCGCAGCGCGCGGGACGGCAGCATACAGGATCTGGTCGAGGTACCCGTCCTGTTCTGACGGGCTCCGCGCAAATGAAAAACGCCAAACCGCGCATTCTGCGGTTTGGCGTTTTCGCCGTTGGGGCGATCCGATTTCGTCGATCAAGCGTGCAAATGGCAGGCCGCCCAGTGCCCCGGCCGCACTTCGCGGAACGCGGGCGCCTCCTGAGCGCAGCGCTCCTTCGCGTGAGGACAACGCGTCCGGAACGGACAGCCGCTCGGCGGATTCATGGGATTGGGGAGCTCCCCCCGCAAAATGATCCGCTCCTTCTTCGCTTCGGCTTCGGGATCCGGAATCGGAATGGCGGACAGCAGCGCTTGGGTGTAGGGATGCTGGGGATCATCATACAGATCTTCGCTGCGCGCCAATTCCACGATTTTGCCCAGATACATGACGGCGATGCGGTCGCTGACGTACTTGACCATCGCCAGATCGTGGGCGACGAACAGGTAGGTCAGCCCCATCTTTTTCTGCAGGTCGATCAGCAGATTCACGATCTGCGCCTGAATGGACACGTCGAGCGCGGAGATCGGCTCGTCGCACACGATAAACTCCGGCTCGACCGCGAGCGCCCTTGTAATGCCGATCCGCTGCCGTTGTCCGCCGGAAAATTCATGGGGATACCGTGAAGCGTGCTCGGCGCTGAGACCGACAAGCTCCAGCAGTTGTTCCACCCTGTATTTCCGCTCGGTCCGGCTCTTCACCAATCCGTGGATATCGAGGGCCTCGCCGATGATGTCCAGCACGGTCATTCTCGGATTGAGCGACGCGTACGGGTCCTGGAAAATCATCTGCATCTTGCGGCGGAACGCTTTCAGCCCGGAACGCTTGAGCCGCGTAATATCCGTCCCGCCGATCAGCACCCGTCCGCTCGTCGGTTCATACAGGCGGATGACCGTGCGGCCGGCGGTCGTCTTGCCGCAGCCGGATTCGCCGACCAATCCCAGCGTCTCGCCTTTTTGAATGGTGAATTGGATGCCGTCCACCGCTTTGAGCACCCGGCGTCTTCCCACGGGAAAATATTTGGTCAAGTCCTGGACTTCGATAAACGGCTCACTCATGCGTCCGCCTCCTTCCCGCCGACCACCGCCGCCGCTTTTTCACCGGCGGACTGCAGCCAGCACCGCACGCTCTGGGTTTCGCTGATTGCGGTCCAATCCGGGTCTTGCCGTTCGCAAATGCGCATGGCCGCTTCGCACCGGCTGCAGAAGCCGCAGCCTTGCGGAGGTTGAATCATGTCGGGCGGCGTTCCGTAAATCGGAATGAGCGGTTCGTCCTTCGGCTGATCAAGCCGCGGCAGCGACTTCAGCAATCCCTTGGTGTAAGGATGCTGCGGATTTTTGAAAATTTCCCACTTGGTTCCCGTTTCCACAATTTGACCGGCATACATGACGATCACGCGGTCGCACAGATCGACCACGACCCCCAGGTCGTGCGTGATCAGGATAATGGAAGTATTCGTTTTCTGCTGGAGCTCCTTCATAAACTGCATGACCTGCGCCTGAATCGTCACATCCAGCGCGGTCGTCGGCTCGTCGGCGATGAGCAGCGCCGGGTTGCAGGCGAGCGCGATGGCGATCATCACCCGCTGGCGCATGCCGCCGGATATTTGGTGCGGATATTGCTTCATCCGTGTTTCCGGATCGGGAATGCCGACCATGGCGAGCAATTCGATCGCCCGCGCTTTCGCGGCGGATTTGCGCAGACGCTGGTGCTTGATCAGACTTTCCATGATCTGCATGCCGATCGTCATCGTCGGATTCAGCGATGTCATCGGGTCCTGAAAAATCATGCCGATCTTGTTGCCGCGCACTTTCTGCATCTCTTTCTCGGAGATCGTCAGCAAATCTCTGCCCTCGAAAATCACGGAACCGCTTTTGAACTTCCCCGGCGGCATGGCGATCAGGCGCATGATCGCTTGCGCGGTGACGCTTTTGCCGGAGCCGGATTCGCCGACGATCGCCACCGCTTCCCCTTCGCGCACGTGGAAGCTCACGCCCCGCACCGCCTCGACTTCACCGCCGTATACCTCAAACGACACGCGCAAATCGCGCACTTCCAAAATCGTTTTGCCCATGACCGCAACCTCCTGTCCGTTACGATTTCCGCATGACCGGGTCGAACGCGTCCCGCAGCCCGTCTCCGAACACATTGAAGGCGAACATCGTCAGGCTCAGAAACAGAGCCGGGAAAAATTCCCGCCACGGATAAACCGTGAGCGCGTTGATCCCGTCATCCAGCATCGTCCCCCAGGAAGCGACGGGAGACTGAACGCCCAGTCCCAGGAAACTGAGAAACGCTTCGGTGAAAATCGCGCTGGGAACGGAGAGCGTCAGGGTCACAATAATCGGCCCCATGGCGTTCGGGATCAGATGGCGAAACAGAATGCGCATGGAGCTTGCTCCGAGCGACCGGGAGGCCAGCGCGTATTCCTGGTTTTTGAGCTGCATGATTTGCCCGCGCACGATCCAGGCCATATTGATCCAACCGGTAATGGACATGGCCACGATGATGGTGGTCAGGCTTGGCTCCATCACCACCAGCAGCATGATCACCACGAGCAAATACGGTATCGCGTACAGGATTTCCGCGATCCGGTTCATCACTTCGTCCACTTTTCCGCCATAGTACCCCATGATGCCGCCGTAGACGACGCCGATCACCAGATCGATCAAGGCGGCCGCGACGCCGACGAACAGGGACACCTGCGCGCCTTTCCACGTTCGCACGAACATGTCCCGTCCGAGGTCGTCCGTTCCGAACCAATGGTTCCAGCTCGGCGGCTGGTTCGTGTTTTCCAGGTCGTTGGTGAAATGGTCATGGGGCGAGATGATCGGAACGAAGATGGCCAGCAACGTGATCAGGATGATGATGACAAGCCCGGTCATCGCCAGCTTGTTGCTGAACAGGCGATAGCGGATATGCTGCCAGGTGGACATGCTTTTGCGCTCGATGCGTTCTTTTCCGGACGGATCGCGTCCGATGGGCGCAAACAGATCGACGTTCGCCTGCACGACGGTGTTGGTATTGCCTTCGATGCGCACGATGGGATCACGCCACCTTTTTCGTAAAGTTTCTCATCCGCGGGTCCACCAACGCGTATGCGATGTCCGCCAGGAATCGGCATACCATCAGCAAGACGGCGTAAAACACCGTGATCCCCATGATCAGCGGGTAGTCCCGGTCG
The DNA here is from genome assembly GCF_000227705.2 of Thermobacillus composti KWC4. Taxonomy (GTDB): domain Bacteria; phylum Bacillota; class Bacilli; order Paenibacillales; family Paenibacillaceae; genus Thermobacillus; species Thermobacillus xylanilyticus. The sequence goes on along the minus strand of NC_019897.1, from coordinate 54,442 downwards.
ACGACGCTTTGCACGAAAAACTTGCCCATGCCGGGTATCGCGAAGATCGCTTCGATGACGACGGAACCGGTAATGACGCCCGCGACCAGATAGCCCAAATACGTGACGACAGGCAGCATCGAATTGCGAAGGGCGTGCCGCCACACGATCAGATGCCCGGGCAGGCCTTTGGCTTTCGCCGTCCGGATGAAATCGGCGTGCAGCACCTCGGTCATGGTGGTGCGAATCAATCGGGCGATAAAGGCGATCGAAGCGGAAGAAAGCGCGATCGTCGGAAGTACGTAATCCAGCGGACGCTCAAGCCCCGCCACGTTGAACAGGCGGAATTTCACGGCGAACAGGTATTGCAGGAGCGGCGCCATCACCATGCTGGGAACGGCGAGTCCGATCACCGCCAGCACCATCGCCAGATTGTCCAGAAACTTTCGGTGATGCAGGGCGGCGATAATGCCCAGCACGCAGCCCGCGATGACCGAGGTGATCACCGACACGACGCCGAGACGGAGCGAATATTTGAAGGAATCGGCGATGATTTTGTTGACGGAATAGAAGCGCTTTTTCATGGAAATGCCCAGATCGAATTTCAGCAGATTTTTAAGGTAGATGCCGTATTGCTGGATCAGCGGTTTGTCCAGACCGTAGTAGGCTTCGAGATTTTTTTGGATTTGGGGTGTGGTTGCCTTCTCTCTTTGCAAGGGGCTGCCGGGAACCGCGTTCATGAGCACGAACGTGGCGGTGACCAGCACGAACAGCGACACGATCATAAAGACGAATTTCTGCAGGATGAAGCGGACCATGGAGTTCACCACCCTTTTGCCAAAATTCAAAAGGGTATATATAGGGACTATATATACCCTTTTGTTCAAAGATAAGACTTTATAAGTTTCACGCTTATAACCGGCTTATCTTTCACCGCAAAACGGACGCGCCCGCCCGGGAGGACGGCGCCAGCCGTTTTTGCTTGATTGACCGTCACGATATGAATTCGATTGCGGCTTGCCGCCTTATTGTCTGTCGCCGAAAACCCAGTTGAGATAGCCGGCGTAGTCCGAGACGACGTCCACAATGCCGGGCTTAATCATCGTCACCGTTGTGTAGTAGTAGATCGGCAGGATCGCCATGTCGTCGGCGATCGCGATTTTTTCCGCCTCCGCGATGTTGGCCATGACCGTTTTTTCATCGGAGGATGCGATCGCCTGTTCCAGCAGTTGGTCGACTTGGGGGTTGGCGTAAGCACCGTCGTTGTTGCCGGACTTGGAGTGAATCAGGTCGTACGAGAAACTGATCGGATGGTTGTAGTCCGCACCCCAGCCGGCGCGGGCGATATCGTACTGCAGCGCGTCCCGCGTTTCCAGGAACGTGCCCCATTCCTGGTTGCCGAGCTTCACCTCCACGCCCAGGTTCTTGCGCCATTGGTCCACGATCGCTTCCGCGATCGCCTTATGGCCCTCGTTGGTGTTGTAAAGCAGCGTAACTTCGGGGAATTTGGAAAGCCCCTCTTCCTGCAGGCCTTCGGCGAGCAGTTTTCTCGCTTCTTCCACATTCTCCTGGAAGTAACCGCTGTCCGGGTACAGTTCACGGAACGATTTGCCTTCCACGCCTCTGATGCTGGGCGGAACGAGGGCGAACGCCGGCTCTTGATTCGCTTTCGTCACGTTGTCGATGATGGCTTGCCGATCGATGGCCATCGCGAACGCTTTGCGGATTTTGGCGTTGCTGAACGGTTTTTTGGTCGTATTGAAGATGTAGTAGTACGTGGAAGCGATCGGCATGACCTTCGCTTCGCCGCTTTGAAGCGCTTGCGTCACCTGATCCGTCGGCACCGATCCCGCCTGGGCGCCGATCCAGTCGATCTCGTCCGTCTTGAACAGGTTGAAGACGGTGGAGTCTTCTTCAACCATCAAGACCGTCACTTTGTCAAAGTTGATCTTGTCCTTGTTGTAGTAGTCCGGATTTTTCTCGAGCACCAGCTTGCCGCCGTGCTGCCATTCGGTTACCTTGAACGGGCCGTTGGTGACGAGCGTTTTGATGTCGGTCGCCCAATCCGGTCTGCCTTCGACGACGTTTTTGTTGACCGGCCAGTAGGAGCTGTGGGCGAGGATGTCCAGGAAGTAAGGCGTCGCGCTTTCCAGCTTCACTTCCAGCGTGTAGTCATCCAGCGCCTTGACGCCGACCTCGTCGGCCGAAGCCTCGCCGGCGTTGTATTTCTCGCCGTTTTCCAGGTAGTACAGCATGTACGCGTAGTCGGCCGCGGTCTCCGGCGCCAGCGTGCGTTTCCAGGAATATTCGAAATCGTGGGCGGTCACCGGATCCCCATTGGTCCATTTCGCCCCCTGATGCAGCTTGAAGGTGTAGGTCTTGCCGTCGGCGGAAACCACGATGGACTCGGCCAGCGCCGGTTCGGAAATTCCTTCGGGGTTCAAGCGAAACAAACCTTCATACAACCCCAGACCCAAAATGTAAGACTGCGAGTCCGTAGACAGCGCCGGATCCAGGCTCGGCGGTTCGCTGCTGATAGTGAAACGGAATTCCTTGAGCCCACCCGTTGGTTCGGCATTGGATTCGTCACCGGTTTGGGTGTTGGTGCTCGGCGAATTGCCGCTTGGCGGTGCGGTTTCGCCGCCGTTTTGGTTTTGGCCGCCGTTATTGTTGTTGCCGCTGGTACAGGCGGCGAGCAGCGTTCCGACGAGCGCCATTGTCAGCACCGCTGATAAGATGGAGCTCCACTTCATCTTGGAAATCTTCCACATACGTCAAGATTCCTCCAATCTTTGTCAAATTTGAGAGTTTACTATTAATATAAAATTATTATAAATAACTATAATAATTGCATCAATATTCAGATTTTGTTATATCGTGTAAAATCATGTCTAAATCTTGCTATATGAGGCGAAAAAAAGACCGCCGAATGATCGGCAGTCCAAACCGTGCATACTAGGGTATATCTTGCTGCGCATAACGGATGCGGCCCGTCCGAGATATGCGAAAACCATGCTCTTGATGTTCATGGAATCTCCACAACTCCTGGCCCGAAATGGTCATGCGGTCCGAAGGCGCGCGTTCTACGATGAAATCATGAGGGTGAGGGGAGGCGGAGAACCGATGCGGATGCGGAAAGCGGCGGGAATCCTCGCGGCGGCGTTCGTGCTGCTCGCGGTTCTTGCGGCATGTTCGCGCGAGAACTTGCAGCAGATCGGTCTGGTCGGCATCGAAGCGTCGTTCGAGATCGAGCCGGCGCAAGCCCGGGCCGGTGAAGACGTACAGATGAAAGCGGTGTTTACCGGCGTCGAACTGGACGAAAATGCAAACGTGCAGTTCGTCGTCATCGCGGACGGTGAGCCGACCACGGTGAAACACCGTTACGAAGGCGACAATACGTTCACGGCCGAGTACCGGTTCGAGCAGCCGGGCGAATATGACATCGATCTTCATCTGTACTACGAGGACGTCCATATCTACAAGAAGAAACAGGTGAACGTGCAATGACGCGGACGAGCCTTGTCCGCGGGATGAGGCGGACCGCCGCCCTTCTGGTGATCGGCGCGGCGCTGGCGGCCCGGCCGGCGGGCGCGGCGGACACGGGGGAGCCAAGGCCGCTTCAGCCGCTCATTGACGCGGCGCCGGAGGGGGCGGTGCTGCGCCTTGCGCCGGGCGAGTATGCCGGGCCGGCCGTCATCGGCAAGCCGCTGACGGTGGAAGCGGAGGCGGAAGGCGCCGTGACGGTTGCGAGCGCGGACGAGCGTCCCGCGATCGCCGTTACGGCGGCGGGCGTCACCGTCCGCGGGCTTCGGATCGAGCAAGCGGGCGGTCGAGACAGCCCGGCGGTACTCGTCACGGCTCGCGGGGCGGCGCTCGAAGGGCTCGACATCGTGACGGACGGCTACGGCATCCGCCTCGAACGGGCCGACCGGTCGGTCGTGCGCGGCAGCATGGTCCGTTCTTCCCGGCCGTCCGGCGGCCGGTTCACGGAGCGGCGGAACGGCATCGATCTGTACGAGACGCATGACGCGGTAATCCAGGACAACACGGTCGCGTCGATGTATGACGCCATCTATATCGAGAACAGCGACAACGTGCGGATCACGGGCAACGCGGTCGAGTCGTCGCGGTACGGCATCCACGTCATGTACTCGGACGGCACGGTGATTGCCGGCAATGACGGCCGCATGAATGTCACCGGCGCGATGGTGATGACGGTGGACGGCGTGCTGCTTGAGGGGAACATTTTTGCGAAGCAGAGCGAGAATGTCAACTCCCAGGGCATCCTGCTGTTCGCGGCCAAAAATTCGGTCGTGCGCGGGAACGTCGTTTCCGGCAACCGGGTCGGCATTTACGTGGAAGGATCCGTCGACAACCGGATCGAGAACAACGAGATTCTGGACAATTTCATGGGGATGCAGCTTCTCGATTCCGAAGGGAACGCCGTCACGGGCAACCAATGGATCGGGAACGTGGCGGATGCCGGCGCGCAGCGCAGCGGAGCGAACCGGATCGAGCGGAATTTCTGGGATTCGTTCAGCGGCGTCGATGCGGACGGCGACGGCGCCAGCGACCTGCGCTATGCCGTCAATCCGTTCTTCCTGTCGGTCACGGAGCGTCGGCCGGTGTTCCGGCTGCTGTTCCAATCGCCGGGGATGAAGTTTCTGGAGGGGTTGTACGGTGCGGACCGGAGCGGGTGGGCGGTTGACGCCGCGCCGCTCATGGAGCCCGCGCGGGAGACGGACAGGACAAGCCGGGAATCGGGACGGGCCGCAGGAGCCGCAGGCGCGCTTCTGCTTGCGGCGGCCTGCGCCGTCATGATCATTTCGAGGAGGAGAACGACATGAGGAATCGGCGGATGACCTTGGCACTCGCGATCATCATGGCAGCCGTCCTTAGTGTGGCATGCGGCCGCAGCGAATATTCGGCGCGTGCGGTGAACGAGGAGACGGACCGGTGCGCGCAATGCAACATGGCTGTGGCGGACGACGCCCATGCGACGCAGATCGTGATGAAAGACGGACGGACGCTCATGTTCGACGATATCGGATGCATGTACGCCTGGCTGGCGGAACACGGCGACGGCGATGTCGGCGCGTCCTTCGTCCGTGACTATCACGGCCTCCAATGGGTCAAGACGGAGAAGGCGTACTACGTCTACGACGCGTCGTTCAAGACGCCGATGGCGTACGGCGTGCTGTCGTTCGCGGACAAGGCGGACGCCGAGGCGTTCATCGCGGAGCAGGGCAAGGGCGTGCTCATGGCGGCGGACGAACTCCCGGATCATGCGTGGAAAGTGAATCGCGATATGGGACAAACGCATGGCGAGGGCGCGCATGGGGACGATGGCACGCATGGCCGCGGCACCGGCCATGGCGACGGCGGCGGCCACGGCCGGGAAGCCGGCGGGGATGCGCATGAAGGCGGAGCCGGGGCATGACGCAAATGCTGCAGGTGGCGGGCCGGGAAATCCGGATGGGCTTCCGCAATCCGTGGGCTTATTCGTTCCTGGCCTTGTTCGCCCTGTTCATGCTCGCCCTGCTGCTGATCAACCGGCAGGGATACGTGCAGGGGTATTCCGGCGTGACAGGCACGATGCTGAATCTGATCCTGTACCTGCTGCCGCTCATGACGCTGATGCTGGGCTCCTTCTCCCTCACGGGTGAAAAAGAAGACGGCGGATGGGAACTGCTCTCCACCTACCCGCTGACAACCGGCGCCTACCTGATCGGCAAGTACATCGGCCTTGCCGTCGTGCTGCTCGCCATCGCGGCGTTCGGCTTCGGCCTGGCGGGCGTCGCGGGCTGGGCGGCGGGCGGCGGTTTCGGTTTCCGGACTTATGTCGTGCTGCTTGCGTTTTCTTTTTGCCTCGCGCTGATGTATCTTGCGGTGTCGCAGCTGGTCGGCGCGCTGGCGCGCAACCGGTGGCAGGCGCTGACCATCTCGGCCGCCGTCTGGTTCTTCACGGTCATGGCCTGGCCGGCGCTCCTGATCGCGGTGCTCGGCATGCTGCCGTATCCGTGGATCAAGCCGGGCGTGTCGATGCTGACGTTGTTCAATCCGGCGGAGCTGGCCCGGCTGCTTGCCGTCATCAAGCTCGGCGGCGGCTCGATGCTCGGGGCGGACTACACGGAGTGGGTGACGTGGATCCGCGGCGGGAGCGGGACGATGGTGTTCACGGTCGTCTGTCTGGCCTGGGTCGCCGTCTGCCTCGGCCTGGCCGGATGGCTCTGGGAGAGGGGGCGGAGGCATGGCTGAACCGGTGCTGGTGATGGAACATGTGCGGAAGTCGATGCGCCGGCAGGAAGTCATCAAGGACTTCACCCTGCAGGCGGAAGCGGGGCGGGTGATCGCGCTGCTCGGCGGCAACGGCGCGGGCAAGAGCACAATTCTCAGGATGATCGCCGGCATCCTGCACCCGGACGCGGGAGAGATTCGCGTCGGCGGGCTGCGCTGGAAGGACGGCCGGCTGCGGTACGCCGAGCGGGTCGGCTACATGCCCGACGATTACCGGTTCCCCGGCGGGCTGACGGCGATGGAGACGATGACGTTCTGGGCGAAGCTGCGCGGGCTGCCGAAGAGCCGGGCGGCCGAGGCGCTGGCCGAGGTCGGGCTGTCGGACACGGGGACGAAGCCGGTGGCGTCGTTCTCGAAGGGGATGCGGCAGCGCGTCCTGTTCGCGCAGGCGCTGCTCGCGCGGCCGCCGCTCGTCCTGCTGGACGAGCCGACGAACGGCCTCGATCCATTCTGGATGGAGAGCTTCATCCGGCTCGTGCGGGAGGCGGCGGAGCGGGGGCAGACGGTGCTGTTCTCGACGCACCAGCTCGAGATCGCGGAGGCGGCGGCCGACCGGATCGTCTTCCTGCGGGACGGCGTGGCGATGTTCGACAGCAGCGCGGGGCAGAACGGCGCGGACGGACCGGAGACGCTGCGCGAGGCGTTCGCCCGGATGTACGGCATTCCGCTCCGGCGGTGAAACGGAAAGAGGCTCGGCCTTGAGGGATTCAGGGACCGAGCCTTTTGGTTTTACTTGCGCAGCAGCAGATACAGGAAGTACGGCGCGCCGATCAGCGCCGCCATCGTGCCGGCCGCGATGCCCTCGGGCTGGGCGACGTTGCGCCCGATCGTGTCCGCGACGAGCAGCAGCCAGCCGCCGACGAGGATCGAGATCGGGAGGGATAACTGGTGGCGCGGCCCGACGAGCCGCTTGGCGATATGCGGCGCCATCAGGCCGACGAATACGATGCTGCCGGCCATCGCGACGGCGGACGCGGCCATCGCGACGGCGGCCAGCAGCAATGCGGCGCGCTCGCGCGTGAGCGGCACGCCGATGCCGATCGCTTCCGATTCGCCGAGCTCCAGCAAATTCAGGCGGCGCGCCCGGTATAGCACGAACGGCACGAGCACGACCAGCCACGGCAGCAGCGCCAGGATGAACGGCCAGTCCGCACCCCAGATGCTGCCGGCCCGCCACTTCGAGATGAAATCGACCTTCTGCGGCTCGGCTGCCGAGATCAGCACGACCATGAGGCCGTTCAGCGCGATGGAGCTGCCGGCGCCGATCAGCACCAGCCGGAGCGGGTGCAGGCCGGATCCGCGGCGGTACGCCGCCAGCCAGATCAGGATGGCGGCGGCCAGCGCGCCGGCGAAGGCGATGGCCGGCACCAGATAGAGGAACAGGCCGGCATCGATCGGGAAGAACAGGTAGTACAGCGTAACCGCGACGCCTGCGCCGGCATTGATGCCGATGATGCCGGGATCGGCCAGCTCGTTGCGGCTGACCCCCTGCAGGATGGCGCCGGACAGCGCGAGCGCCATGCCGGCGAGCAGCGTGATCACGATGCGCGGCAGCCGGATCGAGAACAGCACGAATTCTTCCTTGAACGTCCCCTGGCCGAGGAAGGTCGGAATGAGCCGGTCGAAGGACAGCGAAGCATAGCCGAGGCCCATGCTGACGACCGCGGTGGCCGCGGTCAGGCCGAGCAGGCCAAGCAGCCAGAGGCGCTGTTTCCGGACGAGCGCCTTCGGAATCATGAGCGCTGCCCCCCTCTCCGCGCGATGATCAGGAAGAACGGGATGCCGAGCACGGCGATGATCGCTGCCGTCGGCGTCTCATAAGGCTTGCTGATCGTCCGGGCGAGCGTGTCGGCGAGCAGCAGCAGCGAGGCGCCCGCCACCGCCGCCATCGGCAGGACGCGCCGATAGTCCGTGCCGACGAGCGCCCGCGCGATATGCGGCACCATCAGGCCGATGAACGCCATGCTGCCGACAAGGGCGACGGATACGCCGGCCAGCAGGATGACGACGGCGGACAGCGCCGCCTTGACGAGGGCGGTGCGCTGGCCGAGCCCGGCGGCGACTTCTTCGCTCAAGGACAGCACCGTCAGCTGACGGGCGTACAGAAACGCGGCGATCAGGCCGGCGGCGACGGTCGGGACGACGATGGCGAGCTGCCGCCAGGTCGTGCCCATGATGCCGCCCGCCGTCCACATCGAGACGTCCTTCGTCACCTTGAAGGCGATGCCGATCGCCTCGGCGAGGGCGTACAGGAAGAACGTGACGGCCGCCCCGGCCAGCACGAGCCGGAGCGGGGACCAGCCGTCCCTGCGCGAGGCGCCGAGGCCGAGGACGAGCAGCATGCCGAACGCTGCGCCGATCCAACCGGCGACGGTCATGCCGAAGTAGCCGAGCGCGGGGAAGAACGCGAACCCGACGGCGAGCGCCAGGTTCGCGCCCGCCGTAATGCCGAGCAGCCCGGGGTCGGCGAGCGGATTGCGCGTCATCCCCTGCATGATCGCGCCTGCGGCGGCCAATGCGGCGCCGACGACCATCGCGGCGATCTCCCGCGGCAGCCGGATTTCCCGGATGATCAGAATCTGATCATTGACCTCCCGGGAGAAAAGAGCTTGCCAGACATCACGGAAAGGGATGTTCGCCGCGCCGTACACGAGCGACACGACGAACATCCCTGCCATGACCGCGACGCCGGCGGCCATCGTCCATCCGTATGCGGCCCTGCGCGGGCGCCCCGGAACGTTCATCACGAAGCGTCATCCTCTCCGTCACGGGCTGTTCAGGAAGAAATCTTCGAACAGCTCCAGCTGCATCTCCAGGGTGTAGGGGTCGGAGAACGAAGAGCCTTCCCCGGTCATTTCGAGCACCCGGCCGTTCTTCACGGCGGGAATGTTCTTGTACGTTTCGGTGTCCTGGAACGACAAGTCGGCGTTCGAATATTTGCTGATGATCAGATAGTCGCCGACGAATTCCGGCAGCACTTCCGGAGACAGCGCGTAGTAGCCGGATGCCAGCGCGTTCTCCTTCACTTTCTCCGGCATGCCGAGCTTCATTTCCTGATAGAGCAGCTCCGTGCCGCGCGCCCAGTTGTCGCCGAACACGTAGATCGCCTTGTCATACACTTCGATGACGGTGACCGTGGCGTCCTCGCCGATTTTCTCGCGGATTTTCGCGCCGGCTTCTTCCAGACGCTTCCGGAAACCTTCGACCCATTCCCGGGCTTCCTGCTCCTTGTTGACCGCCTTGCCGACCTCGATGTGCATGTCGAAAATGTTGAGCGCGCCCCAGGTGTACGAGACGGTGGGTGCAATCTGGCTCATCTTGTCAAGGTTCTTGGTGGTCGACAGCGCGATGATCAGGTCGGGCTCAAGCTCGATGATTTTCTCCAGACCTTCTTCGGACACTTCCTCGACATCCTTCAGCTGCTCGGCGAACTGCGGGGCGCTCTTCGACCATACGTCGGTGCCGATCACGGGCACGCCGAGATGCATGAGGTTGCCGGTGAAGCCGGACAGGGAGATGACCCGCTGAGGATCTGCGGGAACTTCGATCGGTCCGGTCTCCGATTCGTAGGTGATGGTGCCGCTCTGTGCGGGCTGCTCATTCCCCTGGGCGGATTGCGGGTTCTCCTGCGCCGGCGGTTGATTTTCCCGGGCCGACTGCTGATTCCCGCCGCCGCATGCGGTGACGGCGAGCGCCAGCACCAGCAGGACGGGGAACAAAATGTTGCGCATGATGCTCCACTCCTCAACTTGCTATGTATGTTGATGGTTTGACGAAATGATAATGATTATCAGTTTCGACAATATGATGATAGCGGCCGGAAGAAAGGTTGTCAATGACATTCCGGCGGCGAATTTTTCCACTATAATCAAGGTTTCCGCGGCGGACGGGAAGGGGATGGACCCGGCTGCGGCGAACGGATATGCACATAGGTACGGGAGGGATCGGCATGAGCGAGAAGGATGTCGTCGCCCGGACGGCCGAACCGGTGACGACCGGAAGGATGGTGCGCGATCTCCGGCGGCTCGGGGTCGAAGACGGGGATGTGTTGCTTGTCCATTCGTCGCTGTCGAGCATCGGCTGGGTGTGCGGCGGACCGCAGGCGGTCGTGGATGCGCTGCTCCGCGCGGTCGGCGGGGAGGGGACGCTGGTCATGCCGGCGCAAACCGGCGACTGGAGCGATCCGGCCGAATGGCAGAATCCCCCGGTGCCGGCGGACTGGCACGAAATCATTCACCGGGAGTGGCCCGCGTTCGATCCGGATGTGACGCCGACGCGCGGGATGGGGCGGATCGCCGAGTTGTTCCGCACGTACCCGGGGACGAAGCGGTCCGGCCATCCCCAGGTGTCGTTCTGCGCGAACGGGCGGCATGCGGATGCGATCGTGTCGGAACATCCGCTCACCCCGCAGTTCGGCATGCCCTCGCCGCTCGGCAAAATGTACGGCATGCGGGCGAAGGTGCTGCTGCTCGGCGTCGGCTACCATGCCTGCACCAGCTTTCATCTGGCCGAAACCCGGCTCCCTTCGATGCCGGTCAAGCGGATGGGGGCGGCGATCCGGGAAAACGGCGAGCGGGTGTGGCGGTGGTTCGAAGCTATGCCTACGACGCGGATGATTTCAACCGGATCGGCAGGGAGATGGAAGGCAGCATTTCCGTGCGGAAAGGGACGGTCGGACAGGCGGAATGCCGGCTTTTCGACATGAAGGAGGCGGTGGACTTCGCCGCGCAATGGATGGCGGAGAACCGGTGAAACGGCGAAATGGAACCTGAGCGGTTCCATTTCGCGTTTCGATGGTTTCGATGGGAAGGGGAGTGGAGCCAATCCTGGATCAGTATGCGGTCCAGCCCGCGTCGGCCGTCACGACCGCGCCGTTCACGAAGCTTGCGTCGTCCGAAGCGAGGAACAGCGCGACGGCCGCGATCTCTTCCGGCTCGCCCGTGCGCGGGTTGTTGCTTGCGCCGGACATGGCCTTGCCCATGCCGAATTGGCTCGGGTTGTTCATCGTCGTGCCGATGTTCGTGTTCACGCCGCCTGGCGCGATCGCGTTGCAGCGGATGCCGTATTCGGCGTACTGGAAGCCGACGTTCTTCGTAAAGCCGATGACGGCGTGCTTCGAAGCGGTGTAGGCCGCGCCCGCCCGGGAACCTTGCAGGCCGCCGATCGAGGCGATGTTGACGATGGCGCCGCTCTTCTTCTCCATGAAAATCGGCAGCACTTTGCGGGTCGTCCGCATCGGTCCGGTCGTGTTCACCGCGAAGACGCGTTCCCACAGCTCGTCGGTGATTTCCGTCGCCGGGACGAAGTTGTCCATGATGCCCGCATTGTTGATCAGGATGTCGACGGTGCCGTACGTCGAAACGGCCGTATCGACGAGGTTCTGCACGTCTTCTTCCTTGGCGACGTTGGCCGCCACGGCGATGGCCGTGCCGCCTTTCGCTTCGATGCCCTGGACCACGGCCTGCACGCCTTCGGCATTGAGGTCGGATGCGACGACCTTGGCGCCTTCCTGCGCGAACCGTTCGGCGATGGCCTTGCCCATGCCGGATGCCGCGCCGGTGACGATGGCGACTTTGCCGGACAGTTTCATACCGGTATGCCTCCTCGCTCTTCGTTTGATTTCATGGTAGCAAATGTTGGACATCGTCCGTTGTGACCGGCATCACTGCGCGAGGAGGGGGCATGTGCTATGCACGGTTCAGCCGGAGCCGCGCAGTTCAATCGGCGTTGCGGCCGATGAGCACGGCCAGATCGATCGTCATCTCCAGCTGGTCCAGCGCAGCGATGCGCTGTAGGGCCTCTTCGCCGGCCTGCCAGCTCAGCGGCGTCATTGCGGCGAGGTGCGGCAGCAGCGGGCGGTCCAGCCGGACGCGGCAGCGGAGCCGGTCCTCGTCGATCATTGTGAACCGCTCCCGAAAATGCGCCTTCGCCCGGCTGCCGGCGGTGACCGGCCGATCCGCATCCGGCTGCAGCAACCGCCTGAGTTCGATGAGGTAGTCCGGCTCGGGGATCACCTTCAATACGACGCCGCCGGGCGCCAGCAGCCGGCTGAACTCCTCATAATTGGCCGGAGAGAGGATGTTGAGGACGGCGTCGAAACAGCCGGCGCCCAGCGGACTGCGGGCCAGATCCCCGACGCACCAGAGCAGCTCCGGATACGATCGCGCAGCCATTTCCACGCCTTCCTTCGCGAGGTCGATGCCCACACCCCATATAGCTTGTCCCGTTTCCGCCGCGATCTTGCCGCGGATGCGGGCCAGATGCGAGCCTTCCCCGGAGCCCGCGTCGAGCAGGCGGAGAGGGGACTTGCCGCCGCAAGATTGCAGGATCTTCGCCGCCGCAAGTTCATGGAGCGGATCGTACAGTCCGCCGAGCAGCACCGCCCTGCGGGATTGGAACAGCCGCTTGTCATATTTCGCGCGCGCCGGGCGCGTCAGCAGATTGATGTATCCGTGCTTCGACAGGTCGAACGTGTGGCGGGCCGGGCAGACGATGCTCCGGCGGTCCAGCCGGACGGTCTGTCCGCAGACCGGGCAGCGGAGCAGCGCGGCAACGGCCGCCTCCGGGCCGTTCTGTGCGGAATGGTAAGCGGTCATGATTGGAAGCCTCCCGGTCCCATCATAGCATGCCAAGTGTATATAGCAGTAACAAATAATAAAGGCCACAATTTGGTGGCCAACAATGTAATTTCTTTTTGACATTTTGTCAATATCTGAATACAATGAAATTGGAACTGAACCCAAGCCAGACTTGGTAGTAGGCTCCACCCGGCCCTTACGGGCCTTTTATTTTTGCCTATTCAAACGTAAACTATACCATTTGGATCTGTTCGCGAAGCAACTTTGCATAAGATACTATTATATCTTCTGAAATAATTTTGCGCCTTTTTGGAACGTATATAGGAATTTGGTTGATGCATTTGGTACAAAAAGTAGGCATTTACATCTACTAGTTGGTGTATAAAGGAATTAGCAGAATCTTTAAAGTAAGGATCTTCTATGATTCGGATAGTTTGTAGCATTCTATACCCTGGGGCGCCCAAATTGGGCACAGGGTTATATCTTCTCATTTTTCTAACCAGACCCGTTAATTTTTTGTTGTCAGTTTGATCTGGTATGATAATAGCCTTATCTCTTTCTCTACCATGGCCATTTGGAAAGTTACCATATTGTATTGTATTGTCGATTCTTTGAATTAAGCGACTCCATGCTTTTTCAAAAACATCATATGTGGATGGTTTCCCAAGTTTTCTGACAACTACATTGACTAAGCGGATGTAACCTAAATTCTCCTGAAAATCAATTGCTTTTTTACAAATTTGAAGTCTTTCGTGTTTTGGGATTCGTGCCAACTTGCCAGGCTTCGAAAAGAAGTGTGCAGCGTGTATCTCTTCTCTTAATTTAAGACCATAGAAACTCCGCATATCTGAACGGAATTGTAATACATCATTCAACAAGTTTTCCCATTGTGACTCATGTACTACCAATGCACTCAGTACAAAAAATTGTGTAGGTGAATTTGTGAGTCCGATATCCCCACTCTCATCTACGTAAACCAGGTACATTGGCGACGTCTCCTGTTAAATAATGTATTTACTGATCTGATTATATCAATTTCGACAATTTTCACAACCTTCGCGATTGCTGCTAGATATTTTCTCAGCGGGCGGCAGCCGCGGCGAGCGCGTCGGCGAAGGCCGAGAGCCGCTCATCGCCGCTGTCCGCCGACCGCCGGACGAGCCACAGCTCGTTCACGGCCGGTGTATCCGGCTCATGCAGCACGTGGAGGCGTCCCGCCTTGAGCTCATCGCGGATCAGGTAATCCGGCAGCACGCTGACGCCGAACCCGCGCAGCACCATCGTCTTGATGACCCGCAAGTCGGGGACGACGCAGTCCGGCAGAATCGCGCAGCGGACGCCGAATGCCTGCATCCAGTAGCGGCGGATCATCGGCAGGTCGGAGCCGTAGCTGATCCAACGCTCCTTCTCAAGCGCGGCCCGGATCGCTTCTCTGCCCGCGCCGCGCGGCACGTCGAGCGGCCGGGCGCCGACCGGCAGGAACGTCTCGACGGCGAGCCGGGAGAAGACAAGCCCGGTCGTCGCCACATGCTGCGTGGCCACGAGCAGGTCGAGCTCGCCGTCCTGCAGAAGGCGCAGCAGCGGGCGCGTCTCGCCGAACGTGAAGATCAGCCGGTACGGCGAGTCCGGCAGCGCGGGGATGATCCGCTCGTGCATGAACTCGGACGGTCCGCCGAGACGGAGGACGGGCGCCCGTCCCGGCAGCTTGAAGGCGTCGTCCACCCGTTCCAGGCGGTCGACGGCCGGCGCGATCTGCGCGTAGAGCTGCTTCGCGCGCTCGGTCGGCACCATGCGGCGGGGCGTCCGGCGGAACAGCGGCTCCCCGATCTCGGCCTCGAGCGCGGCGAGATGCTGGCTGAGCGCCGGCTGGGTCATGTACCGGGACGCCGCGGCGGCGGAGACGGAGCCGTGGCGGTAGATTGCGACGAAGGAACGGAACCATTCGAAGTCGGCCATAAAAATTTTAATACCACCATGCATTTTTCTTTATTTGGATTATAGCAGCCGATGGCATACACTGAAAGCGTGGCAGCCGGCTGCATGCATATTCCATGGTGGAAAGAGGGATGGATGGTGGCCCAACGACATGTGCTCATGGTGGTGACGAGCCACGGCGAAATGCCGACGGGCGAACGGACGGGGATCTGGCTGTCCGAGTTCGCCGAGCCGTATGAAGTGTTCCGCGCGTCCGGGTTCAAGATTACGGTTGCAAGCATCAAAGGTGGCAAAGCGCCGATCGATCCGCGCAGCCTGACGGCGGAGGCGGAAGCCAAATGGGCGGAGGCGATCCGGGTGCTCGACGATACGGTGCCGATTGACGCGGTGAGCGCGGACGGGTTCGACGCCCTTTTCCTGCCGGGGGGACACGGGACGATGTTCGACCTGCCGGGCAGCGTGAAGCTGCAGTCGCTCATCCGGACGCTCATCGAATCGGATCGTCCGGTCGGCGCGGTCTGCCACGGTCCGGCCGGACTCGTCGACGTGAGGCTGTCCGACGGCACGCATCTGGTGAAAGGCCGGCGGGTGACGGCGTTCACGAACGAGGAAGAGCGCGCGGTGAAGCTCGATCAGGCGATGCCGTTCCTGCTCGAGGACCGGCTGCGGCAGGCGGGCGCGGCGTTCATCCCCGCGGAGAAATGGGCCGATCACGTCGAAGTCGACGGGAAGCTGGTGACGGGCCAGAATCCGCAGTCCGGCGAGTCGGCGGCGCGCAAGCTGGCGGAATTGGTTGCATCGGCATAAGAGCAGGAATGAGGCCCGACAAGAAAAAAGAAAGGCCGGCAAGGACCTGACATCCTTGGCGGCCGTTTCGCATTTACGGCAGAATGTTGCCGGCGGCACGGTAGATCTCGTACCACTCTTCGCGGGACAGATGCACTTCGCTCGCCTTGCAGCAGTCGCGCAGGCGGTCGATGTTCATCGTGCCGGTCACGGGCTGCATCTTCGCCGGATGGCGGAGCAGCCACGCGATCGCGATCGTCGTGTTCGAGACGCCGTGATTCGCCGCGATCTCGTCGATCTTCTTGTTCAGCTCCGGGAACTTCGGGTTGTCGAGGAAGACGCCCTCGAAGAACCCGTACTGGAACGGCGACCACGGCTGAATCGTGATATCGTGCAGGCGGCAGTAGTCGAGCACGCTGCCGTCGCGGTCGATCGCGGAGTCGTTCTCCATGTTGACGTTGATGCCGCTTGCGATCATCGTCGCGTTCGTGATGCTGAGCTGCAGCTGGTTCGCGACGATCGGCTGGCGCACATAGCGCTTCAAGAGCTCGATCTGCATCGGCTTCTGGTTCGAGACGCCGAACCAGCGCACTTTGCCGGAGCTGTGCAGCTGATCGAACGCCTCCGCCACTTCCTCCGGCTCGACGAGCGCGTCCGGACGGTGGAGCAGCAGCACGTCCAGGTAGTCCGTCCGCAGCCGCTTCAAGATGCCGTCGACGGACGACAGGATATGTTCCTTCGAGAAGTCGAACATCCCCTTGCGGATGCCGACCTTCGACTGCAGGATCATGGACGAGCGGATTTCGGCGTTCATGCCGATGGCGTCCGCGAAAATCTCCTCGCAGGCGCCGCCTCCGTAGATGTCCGCATGGTCGAAGAAATTCGCGCCTTCTTCGAGCGCCGTGCGGATGAATTTCTCCGCTTCCGGCTTGCTCAGCCGGTTGATGCGCATGCAGCCGACGGCGACGACGGGCACTTGAAGCGTGCTGGTGCCGAGTTGAATGGTACGCATGATGGATGGATAGCCTCCTTGTGATCGGCGATAAGGTGTTGAATCGAACGCGCCGCAGGGCGGGCTGCGCCGCTGTGAATGCGTGTTCACGATGATTGTGGCATATCAAGGGCGCGCAATCAAGCCAAAGATTGGCTCGTCACTCCGCATCCCCCGCGCGTCCCGTCCAGCGCGCCAGCTCCTTCCGCACGATCGGCGCCACGCGTGTGCCGAGCAGCTCGATCGCGCGCAGCACGTCCTTGTGCGGCATCGTGCCGACGTTGACGTGGAGGAAGAACCGGGTGACGCCGAGGTTCCGGTGCAGCAGGACGATTTTCTCCGCGACATATTCGGGGTCGCCGACGTAGAGCGCGCCCCGCAGGCTGCGCGCCGCGTCGTAGGTCTCGCGGGTGTACGGCGGCCATCCCCGTTCCCGGCCGATCTGGTTCATCTGCGCCTGCGTCGGCAGATAGAATTTCTCGTCCGCCTCCTCGGCCGTGTCCGCGACGAAGCCGTGCGAATGCGTCGCGATCTGCAGCTTCGACACATCGTGGCCGGCCTGCTCGGCCGCGCGCTTGTACAGCTCGATAAGCGGTGCGAACCGCTCCGGCATGCCGCCGATAATCGCGAAGCAGACGGGCAGGCCGAGCAGGCCGGCCCGGACGGCCGATTCCGGATTGCCTCCGGTCGCGATCCAGACGGGCAGCGGGTTCTGCACGGCGCGCGGATAGACGCCGCGGCCGTCGATTGCGGGCCGGTGTCCGCCGCGCCACGTCACGATTTCGTTCCGGCACACTTCAAGCAAAAGTTCCAGTTTCTCGTTGAACAGCTCATCGTAGTCTTCCAGCTTGCAGCCGAAGAGCGGGAACGATTCGATGAACGAGCCGCGGCCCGCCATGATTTCCGCCCGGCCGTTCGAAATGCCGTCCAGCGTGGCAAATTGCTGATAGACGCGGACCGGGTCGTCCGAGGACAGGACGGTGACCGCGCTCGTGAGCCGGATCCGCTTCGTCAGCGGCGCGGCGGCCGCCAGCACGACGGCCGGCGCGGAGCAGGCGTAGTCGGGCCGGTGGTGCTCGCCGACGCCATAGACGTCAAGGCCGGCCTGCTCGGCAACGACGATTTCTTCCACCGCGCGGCGCAGCCGTTCCGCATGGCTGATCCGCTCGCCCGTCTCCGGGTCGGGCGTCGCTTCGAGGAAGGTGCTGATGCCGATCTCGATGCCGGCGGCAGGTTCGTTATCTTGACTCGGGGTGCTGCTGTGTTCGGACATGTAGTTCGCCTCCTTCGATACCATCAGTGTACGCCAACCGGCAGCGTTCCACAAACAAGAACACCCGGCATCGTTCAAGATGCTGGGTGTTCTGTCTTCCGGTTATCTCGGCGCGCCGAGCTGCGTCCAGGCGTTTTCGATGTCTTTGACGGCCTGTTCGCGCGTCGTGTTGCCCGCGATGTAGGCTTGCATGATCTCGCCGAAGCGCTGATGGAAGCTGTCCAGCGAATAGATAATCGCCAGTTCGCCCGTCTTCTCGGTCTGCATGATTTGCTGCATTTGCTGCGGCATCTGCAGCTGCGGGAACGGGACGTCCTTGATCGGCGGAATGACTTTCGCCACTTCCGAGAACCACGATTTGCCGTAATCCGACGTGTACAGCCAGTTGAAGAACTCCAGCACTTCGTCGACCACCGGGGAATCCTTGTTGATCCGAAGCGCCTGATCGGCGCCGGTAATGATCATGGCATCCTCCGGATTCTCGCTGACCGGATAGCCGGCCACGCCGATGTTCAGGTTCGGATCGATCTTCAGAATCTGCTCTTCCGTCCAGGCGCCTTGACCGGTCATGATGGCCGCCTTGCCCGTCGCGAAGTCGCTGATTTGCGCGGACAGGTCACGTTCCAGCGGCTTCGGCATGCCATGCTCAACGGTCAGGTCGATGAAGTCGAAGAAGGCCATCAATTCCGGATGATCCGCGAACGTCGTCTTGCCGGCGATGAAGTCCTGAACGAGCGCTTTCGTGTTGCCCGGTGCCGCCGCATTGATGAAGTGCTGGAAGATATGCTTCTGCACCCACCACTCTTTGTAACCGTTGGCGAAAGGCGTTACGCCGATCGCTTCCAGCTTCGCGATGGCATCCTTCAGTTCCGTCATCGTTTTCGGGAACGATTCGATGCCCGCCTTCTCAAACAGGTCTTTGTTGTAGATGATGGCGAACAGGTTGTCCTTCACCGGCAGGCCGAGCACCTTGCCGTCGCTGGACGTCATGTTCGCTCTCACCGCGTCGTTCATTGCTTGCGCAAGTGGTTCGTTGGTCAGGTCGGCGCTATACTCCGCGTACTGATCGATTTCCCCGCCGGCCGTCGATGCGAACACGTCGGACAGGTTGCCCGACGCGATTTTCGATTTCAGGATGGTCGGGTAGTCGGCCTGCATGATTTCCAGTTCAATCGAGACGTTCGGCTTTACTTTTTTGTACTCTTCAACGAAAGCATTGAAGGCGTCGGTGTATTCCGGCATGTTGATGAACATGCGCATGTTGACGGGCTGTTCGTTCGCTCCGCCGCCTTCTCCCGTGTTCGCGCCCTGTTCCGCGTTATTCTTGGAACCGCATGCCGCGGCCATGCCGGCCAGCAGGACGGCGCACAACACGAGTGCCGTTTTTTTCAACATTTCAACCCCTCCGTCTTTTGGATGTTTGCCTTTTCATTGTAAAGAACGCGGAGAGTCCGAAAGAAGGCGATATCGTAGAGATTTCAGGGTAAAAAAGTGGCGTTCTGTTCCTTGCTGCGGTACTCTGTGGGGGACAGCCCGAAATGATTTTTGAACGCCTTGCTGAAATAATTTTTGTCCTTGAAGCCGACCAGATCGGAGACGTCCTGAATTTTCAGCTCGGGGTCCCTGAGCAGTTCCGCCGCCTTTTCCATGCGCACTTTTTGCACATATTCGTAGATGCCCATGCCGTATGCCTGCTTGAACTGTTTCATCAAGTATTCGCGGCTCAGGTAGTATTTTTCCGTAAACGTATGAATGCGGATCGATTCGTTGTAATGTTGATCGATGTACGCCTTGATGTCGCTTACGTGGAAGCGGGCGGCCGATTTGACCGTTCTCCGCACATAATCGGCGAAGTCCGCCAGCAGATCCTGCATCGCGCTTTCAAATTGCTTGAGCGACGTAAGGTCGTACGGCATGTCCGGATCATGGCCGGCAGAGCGCATGTCGGGCTGCCAACCGTTCGGCACGCCGAGGTCGAGGGCCAGCTCATGCAGCAGCGTCGCGAAATCGTCCAGCAGCCGGTCGGCGGCGGCCAGGCTCAGGCGGCCGGCCTTGCGGATCTCCGCGACATAATCGCTGACGACGGCGGCGGCATAGGCCGCATTTCCTTCTTCCAGGCCGTGCCGGATGAGCGGCATCCTTCCGATGAGCGGCGGCGGCGACCCTTGTTCGGCGGAAGCTGCCCATATCGGCCGATGGGCCGTCTCCGCCAGGTTGGCGGACCATGCCAAATCCCGGGCGGCGAGGTAGGAATCGCGTATTTGGGTATGGGATTGGACCGGGCGGCCGACCCCGCCGGAGGCGACGAGATGGAGCCATTTCTCCAGCCGGTCGAGCCCCTCCTTCAGCAATCCTTCGATATCGGGACGAAGGCCGTGAGGGCGGGCAGGGTCCAACGTCAGCACGAGAATGAACTCCCGTGCCGATTTCGGATTGGCGAAGCTGAAGCAGTTCACCCCGTCCAGCTCCAACTCGTTCAGCAGGTTGGCGACGGCAAATCGGAACAGTTCCGTATCCCCTTTGAATTTTTCCCGCCGCACCTGCGTCATGTTCAGCAGGCAGAAGACGGCCACCTGATACTCCGCGGGTTTGTCGGCACCGATAACGGACAGGTGGGTCGGCGTGACGCCGCCCGCGTCTTCCACCAGGCGAAGGAAAACCGTCTCCTTCAGTTTCGGCAGCGAAAGGTTGAGGGCTATGCCCTGATCAATCCGCTCGCCGGCTTCCCGTTTCCGCCGCCCGATCAGCGCCGCGGCTTTCGCCAGCGCCTCGTTCAGATCGTGCCGGTTGATCGGTTTCAGCAAATAATCGATGGCCCCCGAAAGGATGGCCGTGCGTGCGTATTCGAAATCGTCGTAACCGCTGATGACGATGCATACGCATTCGGGATGTTCCGCGGACACCCGGCGCAGAAACTCGACGCCGTCCATTTCCGGCATCTTCATGTCCACCAGCAGCAGGTCCGGCCGCCGGGCGGCCACAAGCCGAAGCCCCTCCCGGCCGTTCTCCGCTTCGTCGATCTCCGCAATGCCGTATTTCTCCCAATTGCCCAGAAGTTTGATCGCTTCCCGGGACGGTTGTTCATCCTCGATGATCAGCGCCCGAATCATTGCCATCATTTCCTCCCCGAGGGATCAAAATGCGGACTTCCGTCCCCAATTCATCGGAATCAATCATGAGCCGCGCCGCATCGCCGTAAAGCAGCTTCAGGCGGGCGGCCAGGTTGGAGAGACCGATGGAAGCATTCCCCTGCTGCTCCCGGTCGTCCCAATCGCGCGCCAGCCGCTCCCGCAGCAGCTCCAGTTGTTCTCCGTCCATGCCCGGACCGCTGTCGTGCACGGCGATGACCGTGCCCAGCTTGTCCGGCCAGGCTCGGATCCGGATCAAGACCGGGACGGACGTCTTCTCCACGCCGTGTTTGACGGCATTCTCCACCAGCGTCTGGACGGACAGTTTTGGAATCTCCACGTCGGGCAACCGGTCGTCCAGCTCGAAGCGGACTTGCAGCCTGCCGCCGAATCGGGCCTTCTGGATGGCCAGATAGCGTTCAATGTGTTGGATTTCTTCTCTGAGCAGCACCCGGTCTCGCCGGCTGATGCTGTAGCGCAGCGTCCCGGCCAGGGCGTCCACCATGTCGGCCACTTCCGGCACGCCTTTCTTCAGCGCGTTGGTGGAGATCGTCTGCAGCGCATTGTACATGAAATGCGGATTGAGCTCCGCCTCCAGCGCCTTGAGCACGGCGTTCTTCTCCGCGAGCTGCATGCGGTACCGCTCATTGATCAGCTCTTCAATCTGCCGGACCATCCGGTTGAACTGGCGGGACAGCAGGGCAATTTCATCCTGTCCCCGGACCTCGACCATCACGTTGAAATTGCCGCGGCTGAACGCTTCCATCTTGCGGGTGAGCGCCTTGAGCGGGCGGGTGATCGCGTTGGACATCAGCGAGACGGCCAGAAGCGCGAACAGCACAAAGACCGACCCGAGCAATATGCTGACGTTGCGCGTCTTCTGCGCTGAAGCGTAGATCAGCCGGTACGGCGTCCATTTGACGAGTGTCCAACCGGTAGTCTGATCCATATCACCGATCACCATGTAGCGCTCGCCGCCCAGCACCCGGTCCAGGACGCCGTCTTCGTCCGCCCGGATGTCGGCCAGCCATTCCGTCAGAGGCGCCTGTTCGAAGAAAGCCGGGTCGCTCCAATAGAAAGGCCGTCCTTCGGCATCCGCCAAGAGCAGTTGTTCCCCTTGAGCGAGGGCGACATCGCGTAAAATCTCATCGCGGCCTCCGGGGGAAAACAAAATCGTGAGCACCGCCATCGGTTCCCGCTCGAGCAGTGTCCGAATGACCCGGTGATAGGCGATGTAGCTGTCCTTCGTCCGGGCGTATCCGACGGACTCATCCAGCAGCAGCGTCTGAATCAGGCGGTTCGTGTCCCGATCCAGAACCATCGCCATCCATTTCTGTCTCGCGATCCGCCCCTCTTCATCCGACACAATGCGCACCGTCCGTCCCGGCTCGCCTTTGCTGATGGCGTAGTATTGGTTATGGGACGGCAGGTAAAAAAACAGGCTCTCGATGTCATTTCGGGAATGAAACATGCTGCGCACGTAATTCTCCAGAAAGATCTGGGCCGTGTAATCGCAGGTCCCGCACTCGGCCGCCTGGATCAGTGCGTCGTACTGCAGCCCGGGCGTCGACATCTGGTCGATTTCCGCGAAGTAGCGGACGATGTTTTTGTTGACCAGCATCAGGTTGCTCTTGCTGCCGGCAACGAAGGATTCTACCGACTGCCGTTCAATCATTTTGTAGGAAATGAAGGTAAGCAGCAGTACGATCAGCATCGCCAGGCCGGCGAACAGCAAGATCAGTTTGCGGACAAGCCGTTCCGACGGTTTGCCGGCAAGCCGGCGGATGCGGTTCATCCAGTCGGGCATGGGAATCCCCTCCGGGAGCAGTTGCAGTACACGTTATTCCCCTTATTTGATTACAGAAATGCATTCTTTTGCGGCTTACGGCCCGCCTATAATGTGTATTATCCGTCAGTTTGCACGCAACGACAAGAAAGCAGGTGAAATCATGTTCAGCATGGGCCGCAAATCGCGCTCCGGATGGGAGTTCTCGCTGTTCGTCATCCCCGCTGTGATCGGCGTGCTGTTCGCCTTCTATATCCCGTTCGTCATGAGCATGGCGTATTCCCTTACCGAGTGGAACGGCATCAACAGCAATCCCGACTTCATCGGATTCGACAACTTCCGGGCGCTGCTTCAAGACCGGAACTTTTTGAACGCGTCCCTGTTCACGCTCAAATATTCGATTCTGTACATCATCCTCGTCAACGTGCTGGCGGTGTTGATCGCCCTCGCGCTGGACCGGCCGCTGAAGACGCGGACGGCGCTCAGGGCCGCTTTTTTTGTCCCGTACATTCTCAGTCTGGTCATTGTCGGTTTCATTTGGCGGTTCATTTTCATGCAGGGATTCGAATCGCTCTATGAACAGACCGGCTGGGGCATTTTCCAATGGAGCTGGCTGGGCGAAAATACGCTGGCGTTCATCTCCGTGCTTCTGGTGTCCATCTGGCAGTCCGTCGGGTTCTATATCGTCATTTACATCGCCGGTCTGCAATCGGTGCCCGCCGACGTCATGGAAGCGGCCGTTGTGGACGGGGCGGGGCCGGTTCGCCGCTTCTTCAGCGTAACGCTGCCGCTGCTTGCGCCGTCGGTGACCATCGCCGTGTTCATGGCGCTCACCAACTCGATCAAAATTTTCGATGTCATCCTGTCCCTTACCGCCGGCGGTCCGGGTGGGTCCACGGTCAGCGTGTCGTATGACATCTACCGGGATACGTTCCAGAACAACATGTACGGGTACGGCACCGCGAAGGCGCTCGTGCTGTTCTTCGCCGTCATGATCATCACCGTCGTTCAGCTGGCCTACTTCAAACGGAGAGAGGTGGAGAGCTGATGAAGCGCGGAAAAATCGGACTTGCGCTGCTCGAATTGTTCATGATCGTTTCCGCCCTCGTGTTCCTGTATCCGATGTTTCTCGTGCTGATCAACTCGTTCAAGACCTTCGGCGAAGTGATGCGGAACGTGGTGGCGCTGCCGGAGAAGCTGACCCTGGAAAATTACATCTATGTGTGGAAGTTCATCGATTACCCGCAGTTGTTTCTCAACAACGTCATCATCACGGTAGTCGGGGTGGCCGGTATCATTGCCCTGTCATCCCTCGCCGCTTACAAGTTGTCCCGCACCGGAAGCAGGCTGAGCAACATCTTGTATCTGGTTTGCATTCTGCCGATGCTCGTCCCGTTCCAGAGCATCATGATCACCGTGCTCAAGCTGGCGAAGGACATGGGGCTGTCTGACAGCACCTGGGGGCTCGGTGTCATTTACTGGGGATTCGGCGTGCCGCTGGCGGTGTTTATCTATCACGGATTCGTCAAGGGCATCCCGCGGGAGTTGGACGAAAGCGCCATGATCGACGGCGCCTCTTCCTTCCGGACGTTCGGCACCATCATTCTGCCGCTTCTGAAACCGGTGACCACCACCGTCATTATCATCGACGTCATGTGGATATGGAACGACTTCCTGCTGCCGCTACTCATGGTCAACAGCTCGCAATCGACGAAGACGCTGACCTTGGCGGCGTACACCTTCGTCGGACAGTACAATACCGATTGGCAGTATGCGATGACGGCCATGGTGATGGCGGTGCTGCCGTCCATCATCGTGTTCATGCTGCTGCAGAAACATATCGTGAAAGGCGTCGTGGCGGGCGCGGTCAAAGGTTGAATCGTCCGCTTGCAATCGGCAGTCTGCTTCGGGGATTAGCGGCCCGGGGCAGACTGCTTGTCTTTTTTGGGGCAAAGCCGTGCCGCAAGTCCCGAAAGCGATGGGTCTGCCGGCCCCGCGCAGGGTCGAATCGTTCTCATAAATAAGAAATGATTATCAAAAATCTTAAATAAAATCGAATATTCCGAATTATTGATGTGTGTTTGATTCACATGAGAACGATTTCATCATTTTGCGCATCATTGAAACACATCCAGATCCAACACCACATTGGAGGGATGCTTTCATGCGTCGACGTCGTCCGCTGTTCATGATGCTGGTGTGCCTTCTCTTGACAGCGCTTGCCGCGCCGGTACATGCCGCGGGAGCGAATGCCGATCGCGGCGGCAAGCCGGGGCAACCGACCCGCGATCCGCAGCCGCCGGCATTTACGGAAGTGTCGGTGCACGACCCGTCCATCGTCCGGCACGGCGGCACGTATTATGTATTCGGCTCGCACATCGAGGCGGCGAAATCGACCGACCTCATGAACTGGACGCGGTTCACGAACGGCTACACGACGCCGGGCAACACGCTGTACGGCGACCTGTCCGCGAACCTGGCCGGCTCCTTCGCCTGGGCGGGCGAGAACGACGCCGACAGTTTCGGCGGCTTCGCCGTCTGGGCGCCCGACGTCTTCTGGAACGAACATTTCGTGAACGAAGACGGTACGAAGGGGGCGTGGCTGATCTATTACAGCGCGTCGTCGACCTACATCCGCTCGGCGATCGGCTTCGCCGCATCGAAGCATATTGAAGGCCCCTACACCTACGTCGATACGATCGTCTATTCCGGCTTCACCCGCGACGAGGCGTACGACGCGAACAGCAGGGTGAACAAGAAATGGACGAACACGAACCTGTCCGCGCTCGTCGAGAGCGGCGTCCTGGACGGGCCGAATCCGGACTGGTTCAACGCGAACGGTTCGTACAACAACACCCTGTATCCGAACGCCATCGACGCGAACGTGTTGTATGACAAGGACGGCCGGCTCTGGATGACATACGGCTCGTGGTCGGGCGGCATTTTCATTCTGGAACTGGACAAGAAGACCGGACGGCCGATCTATCCGGGCGAGGACGGCACGACGCCCGACGGCCGGATGATCGACCGGTACTTCGGCACGAAGATCGCCGGCGGCTACACGAAATCGGGTGAAGGCCCGTACATCGTCTACGACCGGGAGACGGATTATTATTATCTGTACATGTCCTACGGCTGGCTCGGCTCGGACGGCGGCTACAACATCCGGGTGTTCCGTTCGAGACGGCCGGACGGGCCGTATGTGGACACGCTGGGGCAAAATGCCGTGCTGCCCGGCAACGTCGACCATACCCCCTACGGCATCAAGCTGATGGGCAACTTCCTGTTCGAGCGTCGCATCGGCGAACCCGGCGAAGGAATCGGCTACGGCTACGTTTCGCCCGGCCACAACTCCGTCTATTACGATAAGGAGACGGGCAAAAGGTTCCTCGTGTTCCATGCGCGCTTCCCCGGCAAGGGCGAAATCCATGAGGTCCGGGTTCATCAGCTCTTCCTGAACAAGAAGGGCTGGCCGGTCGCTGCGCCGTACCGTTATGCCGGCGAGAAGCTCGAGAAGGTGAACCGGCAGGATCTGATCGGAGAATACCGGTTCATCAACCACGGCAAGGCGTATTCGGAAGCCATCGAGCGGTCGGGCTACATCCGGCTGAACCCGAACAACACGATCAGCGGCGACGTCCAGGGCAGTTGGAAAAAGACGGGACACTTCGACGCGGAACTGACGATCGACGGCAAGACCTATTACGGCGTGTTCGTCAAGCAGTGGGATCCGGTTTCGGAAGCCTGGGTGATGACATTCACCGCCATCTCGGATGAAGGCGTGGCGATCTGGGGAAGCAAGCTGGAGGACCGCACCGAAGTGCAGATCGTGCAGGACATCGCGGCTGATCTTGCGCTCGGCGATACGAGCGGCGTCACCGGCAACCTGAATCTGCCGACGGAAGGAACACGCCGCGCGCGGATCGCCTGGACGACCTCCGATCCGGGCGTCGTAACGGAGACCGGCGTCGTGACGCGGCCGCCGGCGGGGGCAGAACCGGTTTCGGCCGTGCTGACCGCGACGATCACGTACGGCCCGGAGCGCGCGGTGAAGACGTTCCCGATCACGGTGCTGCCGCGCCGGCCGGCGACGCTGGCCGCGCACTACGCGTTCGAAGGCAATCTGGACGATGCTAAGGAATCGTTCGCCTCCGGCACGCCAATCGGCGACCGGATCGACAGCGTCGGCGGGACGATCGGCTATGCCGAAGGGAAGATCGGCCGCGCCGCCGTGTTCGACGGTGCATCGGGCGTCCGGCTGCCGAACGGGCTGATTCAGGGCGACGCGTACTCCGTGTCGGTCTGGCTGAAGCCCGAGCAACTCACGATGTACACGACGACGTTCTTCGGCGCGCGAAATCCCGACAACTGGGTCAGCCTCGTGCCGCGCGGCCCGGCCGGCGGGCAGACGATGGTCTGGTCCGGCAGCGCGTGGTATGACGGCGCCGCGGGCCTCACAATCCCGACCGGCGAATGGTCGCATCTCGCGTTCACGGTGGACGGCGGGGAACTCGTCGTCTACGTGAACGGCGAAGAGCGGTTCAGGGGCGCGAACTTCCCGCACGTGTTCACCGTGCCGGACGCGGTCTTTGCGCTCGGCGTGAACTGGTGGGACCCGCCGTACCAGGGGTTGATGGATGAGCTGCGCATCTATGAAGGCGCGCTGCAGCCGTACGAAGTTGCCGCCCTCGCGGGCGCGGGCGGGTGATCAGCCGCGTAAAGCGCACACAACGGCATGTTGCAAGCACAAGCCGGCGGAAGGCCAAACGGTCCTCCGCCGGCTTCTCTCATTTATATTGAAAACTAATAAATTCGATAAGATCCTTTTCATTGAATCCTGTTCTACCCTGTGCTACTCTAAATAAATAATGCATACCTCTTTACTTGGAATAGAAACCGGAAAGCAACACAGCGAGGTGGAAACGTTGGTTCTTCACGAGACGAACAGCCCGTTCCGTCAGGATCAGGCGGAGCTGCTGAACAAGCTGCTGCCGACGCTGACGGACGGACAGCGCATCTGGTTGAGCGGCTATCTGGCCGCCTCCGTCGGCGCCGTCGCGGCGGTGTCCGCGCCTGCCGCGCCGCAGGCGGCGGCAGCGCTGGCCGAAGCGCAGCCCGCCGCGCCCGCGGCGCCCGCGCTGCCGAAGGAAGCGACCGTGCTCTACGGTTCGCAGACCGGCAACAGCAAGAAGCTGGCGAACCGGCTGGCCGAACGCCTGAAAGGCCAGGGATACGAGGTAACGGTCAGCGCGATGAACGATTTCAAGCCGAACACGCTGAAGAAAGTGGTCCGGCTGTTCATTGTCGTCAGCACGCACGGTGAAGGCGACCCGCCGGACAACGCGCTCGGCTTCTACGAGTTCCTGCACAGCAAGCGGGCGCCGCAGCTCGACGGCATGCCGTTCGCCGTGCTGGCGCTCGGCGACACGTCTTACGAGAAGTTCTGCCAGACCGGCAAGGACTTCGACAAGCGGCTCGAGGAGCTCGGCGGCAGACGGATCGCGCCGCGGGTTGACTGCGATGTCGACTTCGAAGATGCGGCGAACGGGTGGATGGACAGCGTGCTCGCCGCACTGGCCGGCGAGGAGGCCGCAGCGTCGGCCGGACCGGCTCCGGCGGGAGCGGGTCCGGCCGCGGCAGCCGTCTCCGCGGCGGCGCCGGCAGCGATCGAATATTCCCGCTCGAATCCGTTCCGCGCCGCGGTGCTCGAGAACCTGAACCTGAACGGCCGCGGCTCCGCGCGCGAGACGCGCCACCTCGAGCTTTCGCTCGAAGGTTCGGGGCTGACCTATGAGCCGGGCGACGCCCTCGGCATCTATCCGGAGAATCATCCGCAGCTCGTCGAAGAGCTGATCGAGGCGGCGGGCTGGCGGTCGGACGAGCTTGTGCCGGCCGGCAAGGATGGCGAGCTGCCGCTCCGCGAGGCGCTCTCCCGCCATTACGAGATTACGCAGCTGACGAAACCGCTGCTTCAGCAGGCGGCGGAGCTGACCGGCAGCTCGAAGCTGAAGGAGCTGACGGCGCCGGGACAGGAGCAGGCGCTGCGCGAATATATCGCGGGACGCGATCTCGTCGACCTGATCCGCGGCTTCGATCTGAAGGGCGTGCCGGCGAAGACGTTCGTGCCGCTTCTCCGCAAGATTCCGCCGCGGCTCTACTCGATCGCGAGCAGCCCGAAGGCTTACCCGGACGAAGTGCATCTGACGATCCGCAAAGTCGTCTACGAAGCGCACGGCCGCACGCGGTACGGCGTCTGCTCGACGTACGTTGCCGAGCGGGCCGAACCGGGCACGGAAATTCCGGTCTTCATCCAGCAGAACGAGAACTTCCGGCTGCCGTCCGACCCCGATACGCCGATCATCATGATCGGGCCGGGCACGGGTGTCGCGCCGTTCCGGGCCTTCCTCGGCGAACGGGAGGAGACCGGCGCATCCGGCAAGACGTGGCTGTTCTACGGCGACCAGCATTTCCTGACCGACTTCCTCTACCAGGTCGAGTGGCAGCGCTGGCTGAAGGAAGGCGTGCTGACGCGCATGGACGTCGCGTTCTCCCGCGATCAGGAGCAGAAGATCTACGTGCAGCACCGGATGCTCGAGCAGGCGAAGGAACTGTACGCTTGGCTCGAGGAAGGCGCGGTCGTCTACGTCTGCGGCGACGAGTCGCGGATGGCGCATGACGTCCACGCGGCGCTGGAGACGATCATCCGCAGGGAAGGCGGTCTGAGCGAGGAAGCAGCCGCCGAGTATCTGAAGCGGATGCAGCAGGAACGGCGCTATCAGCGCGACGTTTACTAAGAGCCTGCTTGAAATGAAACTAGCGAAAGCGAGGCAACGTGACATGTTCGGTAACAACCTGCTGAATCCGAACAGCAAGCCCCACAGCGACGTCGAGGATATCAAGAAGCGGAGCAACTATCTGCGGGGCACGCTGGCAGAGACGCTCGAAGACCGGATTACCGGTTCGATTCCCGAAGATGACAACCGGCTGCTCAAGTTCCACGGCAGCTACATGCAGGACGACCGCGACCTCCGGAACGAGCGGGCGAAGCAGAAGCTGGAGCCGGCCTACCAGTTCATGGTGCGGGTGCGGGCGGCCGGCGGTATCGTGACGCCGCAGCAGTGGCTGGTGATGGATGAGCTCGCGCGGAAATACGGCAACGGCACGATCCGGCTGACGACGCGGCAGTCGTTCCAGCTCCACGGCGTCATCAAGTGGAACATGAAGAAGCTGATCAAAGAAGTGAACGACGCGCTGCTCTCAACGCTTGCCGCCTGCGGCGACGTGAACCGGAACGTCATGTGCAACCCGAATCCGTATCAGTCGGAAGTGCACGCGGAAGTCTACGAGTGGGCGAAGAAAATCAGCAGCCACCTCGACCCGCGCACGCGGGCGTACCACGAAATCTGGCTCGGCGAGGAGAAGGTGTACGACAGCCGGGACGACGCTGAGGAGGAACCGATCTACGGCCCGGTCTACCTGCCGCGCAAATTCAAGATCGGCATCGCCATTCCGCCGTCCAATGACGTTGACGTATTCTCGCAGGATCTCGGGTTCATCGCGATCCACGAGGAAGGCAAGCTGCTCGGCTTCAACGTCGTGGTCGGCGGCGGCATGGGCATGACCCACGGCGACCCGGCCACCTATCCGCAGGTCGGCAAAGTGATCGGGTTCACCGTGCCGGAGCGGGTCGTCGACGTGGCGGAAAAAATCGTCACCATCCAGCGCGACTACGGCGACCGGGCGGAGCGGAAGCACGCGCGCTTCAAATACACAATCGACGACCGCGGGCTCGACTGGCTGATCGGCGAGCTGCACAAGCGCCTCGGCTGGGAGCTGGAACCGGCGCGGCCGTACCATTTCGAGCACAACGGCGACCGCTACGGCTGGGTGAAGGGTGTGGGCGGCAGATGGCATTTCACGCTGTTCATCCAGAACGGCCGGATCAAGGATGATGACGACTACAAGCTGATGACCGCGCTGCGGGAGATCGCGAAGATCCATACGGGCGATTTCCGGCTGACGCCGAACCAGAACCTGATCATCGGCAGCGTCACGAGCCAGAAGAAGAAGAAAATCGAGGAGATCATCGCGGCGTACGGCATTACGGACGGGAAGAACTACTCCGCGCTGCGCCGGAACTCGATGGCCTGCGTCGCGCTGCCGACGTGCGGCCTCGCGATGGCGGAGTCGGAGCGCTATCTGCCGACGCTGCTGGACAAGATCGAGCCGATACTGGAAGAAGCCGGCCTGAAGGATGAAGACATCGTCATCCGCATGACCGGCTGCCCGAACGGCTGCGCCCGTCCGGCGCTGGCCGAGCTGGCATTCATCGGCAAGGCGGTCGGCAAGTACAACATGTACCTGGGCGGCGGCTTCGCCGGCCAGCGGCTCAACAAGCTGTACCGTGAAAATATCGGCGAGGAAGAAATCCTGCGCGAGCTGCGCCTGATTCTGTTCCATTACGCGAAGGAGCGGCGGGAAGGCGAGCGTTTCGGCGACTTCTGCATCCGCGCGGGCTACGTGAAAGAAGTGAAAGACGGACGCGATTTTCATAGTTGATATGGCAAAACGGTCAATCCGGGGATGTTGATTCCGGGTTGGCCGTTTTCTTTTGCCGAACTGTCCCGTCATCGAATAAGCGAAGAATTTTCTTCTGTGCGCCTGGCCAAGCCAGGCATCGCTAGCTGGTGCAAGTCCAGCCGGGGAAAAGGCCAAGCTGCCTCGTAGCTAGCAGGCAATTCATGGCGAAATCCAGAAGCCCTGCGAAAAGCATGCAAGAAGCATGTGAAGCAACTCCGCAGGCCACTACACCAAAGCAAAAGCTCGACAACTTCAAAGATCCCTGTACCTTGCAGCCAAGGAAAAGCCAACGAGGCGGTTTCACGCGCTGTATGACAAGATCTATCGCGAGGACATCATGACCCACGCGTGAAATCAGGTGAAGGCCAACAAAGGGAGCGCCGGAATCGACCGGATCACCATCCAGTACATCAGGGAAGAAGTCGGGGAGAAGCGTTTCATCAAGGAAACGTGCGGGCAATTGAAGAACGGCACGTATCGCCCGTCGCCGGTGAGAAGAGTGGAGATCCCGTGCGGATACCTCGGCAACCGAGGCGTGCACGTTGCAGGTCCTTATTTTGGGACTAAAGCGCGGGTTGACATCGCGGATGGGCCGATCTATATTGTTAAAGTGTATAAATTTTAAATAGATGAACTAAAACGGGGTGTCACCATGGAGTCAGATGTCCGCAGGATCGCCGCGTCGCTGGTGAGACTGCAGAAGCAGCTCAATACAGCCCTGGCGCAGCATCCGGAGATGCCGGTTACGCTGCCGCAGCTCATGCTGCTGAACATGACGTTGCATCACGGGTCGATCAGGCTGACGGCGCTGGCCGAGAAAATCGAGGTGAAACCGAGCGCCGTGACCGTGATGGTCGACCGGCTCGAGAAGCGCGGGCTCGCGCAGCGGGTTCAGGATCCCGACGATCGCCGCGCCGTGCGGGTCGAGCTGACGGAGGAGGGCCGGGAAGTGCTGCGCAAGGCGAGCGACCTGCGGAGCGAGCTGCTCAGCCGCTTTGCGGATCGTCTGAATGAGGGAGAAGTTCGGCAGCTTGCGGATCTGCTCGAACGGCTGGCAGCAGCGGATACGTGATCCGATCCCGGACGCCGGCGGCACCTTGGGAGTGAGGAGAGAACAACATGGAAGAACTGTCACACAAGCGCAAGATGGCCATCATGGCCGCCATTCTGGCGGCGATGTTCTTTGCCGCCATCAACCAGACGATCGTCAGTACGGCGATGCCGCGCATCATTGCCATACTGCAAGGGATGGAACATTATACCTGGGTTATTACGATTTTCATGCTGACCTCGACCATTGCGACGATCCTGGTCGGGAAACTGTCCGACATCTACGGGCGCAAGCCGTTTCTGCTCGGCGGCATCCTGATCTTTCTGGTCGGGGCATTCTTGTGCGGGCTGTCGCAAAATATTTTTCAACTGATCGCCTACCGCGGCATTCAGGGCATCGGCGCCGGCATCATCATGTCGACGGCCTTCACCGCCGTCGGGGATCTGTTCGCGCCGCGCGAGCGCGGCAAATGGAGCGGCATCATGATGTCCGCTTTCGGTTTCTCCAGCGTGATCGGCCCGACGCTGGGCGGATGGCTCGTCGACCACATGGACTGGCACTGGCTGTTCTGGATTTTCCTGCCGCTCGGAATTGTCGCGTTCGTCCTGATTCTGGCGCTGTTCCCGAAGACGGCGCGGCGCGAGTCCGAGACGATCGACTATCTCGGATCGCTGTTCCTCAGCCTGACGATCATCGCCATCCTGCTCGGGTTCTCCTGGGCCGGAACGCGCTATGACTGGGGTTCGCGGGAAATCATCGGACTGTTCGCGGCGGCGATTGTCTTCGGGATTATTTTCCTGCTGGTGGAAAGAAAGGCGAAAAGCCCCGTGCTGCCGCTTTCGCTGTTCCGCAACGACATCGTCACGCTCTCGAACATCATCGGCTTCCTGATGAACGCCGGCATGATGGGGGCGCTCATCTACATTTCGTTCTTCGTGCAAGGCGTCGAAGGCATCGCGCCGACATACGCCGGCTATGTGACGATGCCGATGTCGATTACGATGGTGGTCATGAGCACCGTCATCGGCCGGATGATCACGAAATCCGGCAAGTACAAGCGATACGCCCTGCTCGGTATGCCGATCATGGTGGCGGGCATGCTGATCATGGCGTTTATGGACAGCGTCTGGCTTGCCGTGGCCGCGATGATCACGTTCGGCATCGGACTCGGCGTCGGCATGCCCGTCTTCTCCCTGACGGTGCAGAACGCGGTCAGCCCGGCCGATCTCGGCGTCGCGACCGCTTCCTCGCAGCTCTTCCGCAACCTCGGCGGCACGATCGGGATCGCCGTGCTCGGGACGGTCATGTCGACGAGCCTCAGCTCGAACCTGAAGGAGAAAATGGCGCAGAGCGGAGCCGCAGCGGCGCAGCTTGACGAGGAGACAAGGTCGCATTTGTCCGCGCTGATGGATCCGAACATGCTTCTGGATCAGCCGAAGCTGAAGGAAGTCATCGCGTCGTTCCCGGCGAATGTGCAGCCGATCGCCGAACAGGTTGTTAATGCGCTGAAGGATGCGCTGTCTTCGTCGCTGACGGTCGTCTTCCTGTGGGGCACGGCGATCGTCGCCGTGGCCGGCGTGCTGACGGTTTTCCTGCGGGAAATTCCGCTTCGCACGTCGAACAGGCTGCCGCAGGAAGGCGCGGACAAGGAGCGTTCCGCGGAGCTTCACCCGGCCCGTTGACGGACGGGCGGCTATGGCCGGCAGGGGATCGGCAGGTCCCCCCCGCCGGTTCTTTTTTTGATGAAAAGAAAGCGGATAAAAATCGACCTTATACTTTGCCCCACATCAATGATACAATGGCGCTGTGGCAATACTTGGACCATGGCGCCGGCCGAAGGCGTCCGAACACATGGTTGACGGAGGGATGAGGCATGAGCAGAACCATCCATGTACCGGAAAATCCCGTATCGCATTTTCTGTTCAACAGCACCCGTTCGGCCTGGATCTGGCTGATCGTGCGGCTGTATCTCGGCTGGAAGTGGTTGGACGCCGGCTGGCACAAGATCAATTCAGACACCTGGGTCGGGAAGAACGCCGGCAAGTCGCTCGAAGGCTTCGTCAAAGGCGCGCTCGCCAAGGCGGAGGAAGGGCAGGATGTGACCGGCTGGTACGCATCGTTCCTGGAGAACGTCGTCCTGCCGAATGCGAAGGTGTTCAGCTACATGGTCGCCTTCGGCGAGACGCTCGTCGGCCTCGGCCTCATTCTCGGCCTGCTGACCGGCATTGCGGCGTTCTTCGGCTCGTTCATGAACGTCAGCTTCCTGTTCGCCGGAACGCTGAGCACGAACCCGCTGCTGTTCATTCTGGCGACCTGGCTCGTGCTGGCCTGGAAAGTGGCCGGCTGGTACGGTCTCGACCGCTGGGCGCTTCCGTTCCTCGGCACGCCGTGGGGCAGGGTCAACCGATAGATTCACCGATCCAACGGCAGGAAAAAGGCTGCGATGCACACAAGCATCGCAGCCTTCTTTCATGTTCCGGGCCGGCACAGCGTTCCGGGCAGGCCGATCCGCCCGGCGACGAGGCGGCGTTCGGCGTCCCGGAGGCCGTACAGCGCCATGATGCGCCGGTC
This sequence comes from Thermobacillus composti KWC4, assembly GCF_000227705.2. GTDB lineage: Bacteria > Bacillota > Bacilli > Paenibacillales > Paenibacillaceae > Thermobacillus > Thermobacillus xylanilyticus. Next base: position 19,487 of record NC_019897.1, on the reverse strand, counting down.
GATCGCCTCGTACAGTTCCCGGCACCCGGCCGGATCTTCGCAGGCGATCAGCCGGTCGACGAGCGCGGCGATCCGGTCCTGCTCCGCCGGCGGGCAGGCCGGGAGCGGCAGCGCTTCGATGTGGCGGCGCAGCACCTTGACGGAAGCGTGCGCGTAGGTGTGATAGAACCGGGCGGGCCGGGAATTGAGCGCGGCGAGCACGTATTTCATGCGGTAGCCGGGCGCGCGCGGAATGATGATGTTCGCGCTGTTGAGCGTAAGCGTCCGCCGATCGTCGTAGGCGAACACGAGATCCGCGTTGATGAACCGGTAGATCAGTTTCTCCGGGGCGCGGTAGAGCGGCTCGGGCGCGGTCTGCTGGTACCGGTCCGGGTCGAACCGGATGTACCGCCCCGAATGGCGGATGCTGTATACGGACACATCGGCGCCCCGCAGCACCGGTTCCCACCCTTCGGGCACCCGGCCGTCCGGGAATTCCCGCACATGGGCGCGGTTGTCGCCGGTGACGATGCCGAGCGCGAAGTCGCACCGGCCTTTGAGATACCAGACGCCGGGCGCGGCGCGCATCCGCTCGAGGACGGCCTGTTCCGCGTCCGCGGCGCACACGTTGAATGCGCAGCCCGGGTTCGCCCGGAACCGCCGCTGCGGAATGGCGTCCGCCCGGCCGCGGCCGTCCCGGACGATGACGGCGTGCCCGGGGCCGGGCGGACGCTTGCGCAGCGTCAGCGTGACGGCCGGGCTGCTGACGCCCGCGAACGGATTGCCGGCCAGCGTGATGCCGAGCATTTCGGTCTGCTCCGCGATGAGGCGGCGCGCCTCGGCATGCCGGTCGACCGTAAGCAGCGATTCCGGCAGGACGTAGGCGAGCAGCCCGCCGTCCTTCAGCATCGACAGGCCCGCCTCGATGAACAGGCCGAACGATTCCGTCCCGAAGCTCGCCGCGGTGCGGAACCGGCGCTTGAACCGCTCCGCTTCTTCCGGGGCGAACTGATAGCCCCAGGGCGGGTTGCCGATGACGAGGTCGTACCGGCCGCCTTCGGGCTCTTCGGGATGCCTGGACGGCGCGCGCAGCGCGTCCTGCCGCCGGATCGGGAAGCCGGCCGGCATGCCGCCGCCGTCGGGTTCGGCGAGCAGGGCAAGGTTGAGCCGCGCCAGATGCACGGCCGTCCCGTCGATGTCGAAGCCCGCAAGTGCGCCATGCGCCCGCAGCATCCGGTCGGCTTCGCGGGCGCTCAAGCCCCGGGCGGTGAGCCGGCGTTTCAGCGCCAGGTAGACGCGGATCAGAATGTTGCCCGACCCGCAGCACGGGTCGATGACGCGCGGCAGGCCGGCATCCTCCGGCCAGGCGTCCAGCACTTCGCCCGCGAGCGATTCGACGATCGCCGAAGGAGTGTAGTAGGCGCCGGTCTGCTTGCGCCGGCGCAGGCGGGCGAGCGACAGATGGACGAGGCCGAGCAGGTCGTCGCCCTCCGCGTACGCGGCGGGCAGCCGCGCCAGCTCGCGCAGCCGGCGCCGCGCGTCCGCGTCGAGCGGGGGGGCGCCGTCCCCGGGGGCCTCGTCCTCGCCGACGCGCCCGCACAGCCCGTCGAGCAGGGGCGCGAAGCCGCCGGCATCCAGCCGGCCGTCCAGGAACCGCTCGGCCAGGCTGGCTCCGCCAGCTTCGGGCTGCGCGGGCAGATGCCCGCGGCTCACGAGCAGCTTAAGCGCCAGCTCGAGGAGCGCAAGCCGTGGATCGAGCCGGTCCGCGGCGATCTCGGCCGCCTGCCTGGCCAGCCGTTCATGCGCTTTCGTCCGGACGTAGCCCGCCGGAACGAACGCGCCGTCCGCCGCCGTCTTGTTGCGGCGGCTGCGGAGCCGCGCCGTGAGGCCCGAAGCGAGCGCTTCCTTCAGCGCTTCGACTTCCGCGCGGTCGAAGGCGAGCGTCCGGCCGCTGCGGATGCTGCACAGCCGCCCGGCTTTCGTCCAGTTGCGCACCGACGCGACCGAGATGGACAGGATGCGGGCCGCTTCGGCGGCCGAGATCAGCTCCTTCATGGCGTGTCCCCCCTTTTCCGCAACCCGTTGATCTCCACTGATGATCTCCATTATAGCGAAAATTGTCGGCCTCCACGCGTGGCTCACAGACCGGGACCATCGACTCAATTCCCGAACATCTAAGATTTTGAAAGAAAAATCTATAATTGTTCAACTCCACATTTTAACAGCAGGTGGTATATATAGAAGGTGCGGATTGTAAGCGCTTAAAATTTTTCGTGGATTGGAGGCCGATACGTCTTCATGAGAGGCAAACTGCGAAAACATGTTGCATCGCTTCTGGCGCTGCTCCTGCTGATCCCCGGCGGGATGGCCGCGCCCGCGTCGGCGGTGGACGATCCCGTGGTCGTCTACCACGAGACGTTCGAGCATGGCATCGGCAAAACCGCGCAATCCGGCGGAGCCAGCCTGCAGCACGCCACGGGCGTGTACTTCGACGGGAACACCGACGGCGGCGCGCTGTACGTGACAAACCGCAAGAATGAGTGGGATGCCGCGGACTACTATGTCTCGTCCATTCCGCTGCAGACGGGGATTACGTACACCGTCACCGCGTCGGTGTATGCGGATCCGGCCGATCTGAACGGTCTGGACAAGCTTACGATCGTCGCCGCGGTGGTCACGAAGAACGATCAATACAGGCAGCAAAAGTCGGTGGAGCTCGAGCCGGGCAAACCGGCGACGCTGACCGAAACGTTCACCGTGGAAGACCATGACAAGTCATTCCGCATCCAGACGGATGCCGCCGGCAAAGCAACTCCTTTCTACATCGGCGAGATCAAGTTCGTCCTGACCGGAACGGGCGGACCGGACGAGCCGGACGGCAAGGTCGTCCTGTCCCAGAGTTTTGAAGACGGCGACTACACCGGATGGTCGCGCAAAAGCTGGGGCGGTCAGGGCACATTGGAAGTTTCTTCGGATGTCGCATCGGACGGCTCCAAGTCGCTGAAATTCACGAATCGTGAAAGCGCTGACAGCCAACCGCTCCTGAACGCGACCGGCGTCATGAAGTCGGGACGCACGTACGATGTCTCGCTGAAAGTGAGGCTCGGAGCAGGTTCGGGACAATTCCATATTGCCTCCAAGATCAATTCACCGCTGCTGGACAACCAGTACCCGTGGCTGGTCGGCAACCAGGACGTCACGGCGAACGATTGGACGACGTTCGCGGCCAAGGGAGTCGAGATTCCGGCCGACACGAGCGAAGTGTTGCTCTGGATCGAGTCAGCCGAGAGCAACACGCTGACCTCGGACATTTACATCGACGAAGTGCTGATCGTGGACGTCACCTCCGGCGGCGAGGATCCGGGTGATGTCGATACGAGCGGCATTTTCGACGATTTTGAGAGCGGCATCGGGAACTGGGTGCGCCGGTTCGGCGCGGGCGGCATCGAGGTGACGCAGGAGGACAACCACACCGAGGGCGGCAAGCACAGCCTGAAGACGACCGCTTCGGCCCAATACGACGGTCCGCTGCTCGATGTGCACGGCAAGATGGCCCGCGGTCATCAGTATGAACTGTCGGCGTGGGTGAAAATGGCCCGGGGCGAAGAGCCGACGGTACTCCGGATCAGCATCCAGTACGGCGAGAGCGGCTTTGCGAACGTATCCCCGAACGTTACGGTTACGGATGGGGAGTGGGTGAAGCTGAGCGGCCGGTACACGCAGTCCGTGACGCCCGGCGATCACCTGAACGCCTATGTGGAAGTGGCGAACGATTACGGCGGGCCGCGAACCTTCCTGATCGACGATTTCGAACTGAAATACATCGGGCCGGTGGCCGGACCGAATCCGGATTTCACGCTCCCGGCGATCAAGGACATCTACAAGGACCAATTCCTGATCGGCAACATCATGAACCCGGGCAATTTCGACGACGAAATCCGGTCGAAGATGCTGAAGCATCATTACAATCTGCTGACCGCGGAGAACGCGATGAAGCCGGAGTACGCCTACAAACCGGGCACCCGGGAGTTCGACCTGACGGACGAGATCGCGCTGGCCGAGCAGGCCATCGCGAACGGCTTCAAGGTGCATGGCCACGTCCTCGTATGGCACTCGCAATCACCGGATTGGCTGCATACCCAGGTGGATGCCAACGGCACTCCGCTCCGGGATGCGAACGGCAACATTCTCTATCTGGACAAGGAAGAGGCGCTGAACAATCTCCGCACCCACATCCGGACCGTCGTCAAGACGACCGGCGACCGGGTGATTTCCTGGGATGTCGTGAACGAAGCGATGAACGACAACCCGCCCAACCCGGCAGACTGGCGCGATTCGCTGCGCCGTTCGGGATGGTATTACGCGATCGGTCCGGACTACATCTATGAAGCTTACAAGACCGCTCGCGAAGTGATCGACGAGAACGGCTGGGACATCGAGCTGTACTACAACGACTACAACGATGACAACCAGAACAAGGCGACGGCTATCGCCAACATGGTCAAAGAGCTCAACGAGCGGTACGCGGCGGAAACGAACAGCGACAAGAAGCTCATTGACGGCATCGGCATGCAGTCGCACTACAACCTGAACACCAACCCCGACAATGTGCGGGCATCGATCGAACGGATCATCGGCCTCGGCTTGAAGGTCGGCATCACCGAGCTGGACGTCATGGCCGGAACGAACGGCACGATCACCGAGGACCAGGCGATCCGGCAAGGCTGGCTGTACGCGCAGCTGTTCCAACTGTACAAGGAATATGCCGATCATATCACGCGCGTCACCTTCTGGGGCGTCGACGACGGCACAAGCTGGCGATCGGAGAACAGCCCGCTGCTGTTCGACGGCCGTTATCAGGCGAAACCGGCGTACTACGCCGTCATGGATCCCGCCAAGTTCATCGAAGATCATCCGCCGGCGGAAAAAGAGTACCAGGAAGGCACCGCCGCTTACGGCACACCCGCCGTGGACGGAACGGAGGACGCGGTATGGAGCCGGGCGGAGGAGCTGCCGATCGCACGCTTCCAGACGGCGCACAACGGCGCGACCGGCACGGCCCGGGTGCTCTGGGATGACCGGAATCTGTACGTGCTGATCAAGGTTCAGGATACCGCGCTGGATCAGACGAGCGATCTGCCGTACGAACAGGATTCCGTCGAAGTCTTCCTTGACGAGACGAACAGCAAGGCGCCGTCCTACGGCCCGGGGATCGGCCAGTACCGGGTCAACTACGAGAACGCCGCCACGTTCAATCCGGAGAGCATTGCCGAAGGGTTCGAGTCCGCGGTCGTCGTGAACGGCACGAACTACACCGTCGAGATGAAAATTCCGTTCAAGACGATCACGCCGGCGAACGGCCGCAAGATCGGATTCGACGCGCAGATCAACGACGCGAAAGACGGCGTGCGCCAGAGCGTGGCGATCTGGAACGACCTGACGGGCCAGGGCTGGCAGGATCCGTCCGTATTCGGCGTGCTGACCCTGACCGGCAAGCCGCAAAGCGGCGGCGGTCCGTCGCCAACGCCCTCGCCGGCGCCCGCTCCGGAGCCGGCCGTGGCGGAAGACGGCACCGTGACCGTCAAGCCGACGATCGCGAACGGCCGGGCGAAGGCGAGCCTGAGCGGCGGCACGCTCTCGCAGGCGCTTGAACTCGCGGCGGCGGACGACACCGGCCGCAAGATCGTCGTCCTTGACATCGATGCGGAAGACGCTGAAGCCGTCGACGTGGAATTGCCGGCCGGGTTCCTGGCCGCTGACGAGCCGTATGTCATCCGGCTCAGGACGCCGCTGGGCATCGTCGACTTGCCGTCGAACATGCTGGCGGGCATTGCCGGGGATGCGGAGACGATCACCATCGCCATTTCCGGCGTCGACGACCTCGAACTGGATGAAGCCGTGCGCAACCGGATCGGCGATCGGCCGGCGATCAGCCTGAATGTGCTGGCGGACGGCGAGGCCATCGCCTGGAACAACCCGAACGCGCCGGTCACCGTGTCCATCCCGTACGAGCCGACGGCGGAAGAGCTCGCGAATCCGGGTCATCTCGTTGTCTGGTATATTGACGGGGAAGGCCGCGCAACGGCCGTGCCGAACGGCCGCTACGACGCCGAATCCGGCGCCGTCGTGTTCCGCACGACCCATTTCAGCGTCTATGCCGTCGCTTACGTCGTGAAGACGTTCGACGACATTGACCGGGTGCCGTGGGCGAAGCAGGCGATCGAAGCGATGGCTTCCCGCGATATTATCGACGGAAGCGGCGGTTCAAACTTCGATCCGCACGCCTTCGTCACCCGCGCCGAATTCGCCGCCCTGCTCGTCCGCGCGCTCGAACTGAAGGATACGGGCAAAACCGTCGCGATGTTCAGCGATGTGGCGAAGACGGACGAATTCTATGACGAAGTGAGGATTGCCAAACAGCACGGCATCGTCAGCGGAAACCTGCTTAACCGGTTCAATCCGAACAGCCCCATCACCCGCCAGGACATGATGGTGATGGTCGATCTGGCGCTCCGGGCCGCAGGCAGACCGCTTCCGGAAGGCGGCTCTCTCCTCCGGTTCAAGGATGCCGGCGACGTGGCCGCATATGCCCGGAGCAGCGCCGAGAAGCTGGTGGCGGCGGGAATTGTGCAGGGAGCAGGCGGCACGCTCGTTCCCGGCAACCGTCTGACGCGCGCGGAAGCCGCCGTCATCCTGTACCGAATCTGGGCGCACTGAGCGAAAGCCGCATGGCAATGAAACGGGCCGTCCCGCAGGCAGCCTTGGCTGCCGGGGAACGGCCCCTTGCTTTTGCACGTTACTTCTTCACAATCGGAATCCAGACCTCGCAGCGGTAATCGGGTGCGGACGAATCTCCGTCCAGGTAAACTTCCAGCTCCGGTCCGTGGGCATGCTCGTAGTTCGTTGACGGGAACCACTCCTGGAAGATGCGCCGGATCACGTCCTGAATGGCGCCCGGCAGCGGGCCGACGGAAGTGAATACGGCCCAGGATGCCGCCGGCACCGTATAGCCGGTCCATTCATCTCCGGCCATCTCTGGTCCGGCTTCGACGGCGATCATGTAAGAAAAATCTTCCTGGCCGGGATCCATGGGCAGCACGACCCCCATCGCCATCTTGCCGGTGAGCGATTCGAGCCGCGGGATCCAGCCGTCCGCATAACCGGCGTTCCAGAATTTCGGAATCTCTCTGAAATTTTCGCCGTCCCGCGTCGTCGTATCCAGCACTTTCCCGATCACATGAAACGCTTCCCGCTCGACAATCCGATAATCCATCGCATGAACTCCTTTCAAGGATAGTTGGAATTCCATGCGGGGGAAGGCTTTGAGCCGGACGCCGGGATTGCGGGCTTCGGACGGCGCGATGCCGTGCAGCCTGCGGAAAGCCTTGGCGAACGATTCCGGCGAATCGTACCCGTACTTGAGCGCGACATCGACGACCCGGGCCTGCGTCGATGCCAGCTCCTGCGCCGCCAGTGTCAGCCGCCTGCGCCGGATGTACTCCGTTACCGTGAGTCCCGCCACCATATGGAAGAGCCGGTGGAAATGGAACGCCGACGAGTAAGCCGCCCTGGCCGCCTCCTCGATGCTCACCCCGTCTTCCAAATGACGCTCGATGTAATCCAGCGCCCGGTTCATTCTGTCCAGCCAATCCATCCGCATCGTCCTCCTCATCCACCGTAACATGAGGGTTCCAAAGCCGCCTGTTCAGGCTTGCTCTCCGATGACAGATGGCGGCGATGGCGTCGATTCAGCCGAAGAACGCTTCGAGCTGTTCCTTCACCTGTTCGTTCGCATTGCCGACGACCGTGACGCGGCGCGGCTTGCCGAACAGCGCCTGGATCGGCTCGGGATACACTTGCGAGATGTTCCGCAGCCGGATCGCCTCGTCGAACTTGGCGGGATGGGCGGTGGACAGCGAGATCGTGACCTCGCCTTCGTCCGACCGCTTGTCCGCGGCCGCGACGCCGCAGGCGGTGTGCGGATCGAGCAGATAGCCGTACGATTCGTAATAGCGGGCGATCGTGTCGAGACATTCCTCGTTCGACACGCTGTAAGCGGCGAAGTCTTCCCGCACTTTAAGCAGCACGTCCTGCGGCACTTCGATCCGGCCTTCGGACCTGAACCGTTCCATCAGCGTCGCGACCGTGCCGGCATCGCCGTCATACAGGTAGTACAGATAGCGCTCGAAGTTGCTCGCCACCTGGATATCCATGGACGGGCTGTACGTGCCGCGGAATTCGCCGGGCTGATAGACGCCGCTTGCGACGAAGCGGGCGAGAATGTCGTTCTCATTCGTCGCGAGCACGAGCTTGCCGACCGGCAGCCCCATCCGCTTCGCGATGTAGCCGGCGAAGATGTCGCCGAAGTTGCCGGTCGGCACGCTGAAGTTGACCGGGCCGGCATGCCCCTGTTCCGCCAGACGGAAGTACGCGTAGAAATAGTAAACCGTCTGCGCGAGGATGCGGGCGATGTTGATCGAGTTGATGGCGCGCAGATGATACTGCCGCTTGAACGGAACGTCCGCGAACAGTTCCTTGATGATGCGCTGGCAGTCGTCGAACGTACCTTCGACGGCGAGGTTCAGCACGTTGTCGTCCTGCACCGTCGTCATTTGCAGTTCCTGCACCCGGCTGACCTTGCCGTGCGGGTGGAGGATGCAGATCTTGATGCCTTCCTTGCCGCGCACGCCTTCAATGGCCGACGCCCCGGTGTCGCCGGACGTCGCGCCGAGGATATGGATGACCGAACCGGTCTTCCGCGAGACGTAAGCGTACAGATTGCCGAGGAACTGCAGCGCGACGTCCTTGAAGGCGAACGTCGGGCCGTGGAACAGCTCCAGCACGTGCAGATCGTCGCGCAATTTCACGACCGGCGTGACGTGCGGATCGCGGAACGTCGCGTAGCTGTCATTGACGAGCCGCTCCAGCTCTTCTCGCGGGATGTCTTCCTCCATGAACAGCGCCAGAAGCTCCAGCGCCAGCTCGGAGTAGGACAGCTTCCGCCACGCCTTGAGCGCGTCGTCCGACAGCCGCGGCAGCCGCTCCGGCACGAGCAGCCCGCCGTCGTCCGCGAGCCCCATCAGGATGGCGTCGGTGAATCCGATCGGGGCGACCCCGCCCCGGGTGCTGATATACTTCATATCGATCTCCTTGTCGCAGCATTGAGTGTGTGAAGCGGCCGCCGGCGCACGCCTGCCCGCTTCCTCCATGCCCCCTATTGTACATCAGGATGCCCGTTCCGGTCGACTCCTCGCGAGATGCGGGGGCAGGGGGCGGATATGGTGCAAATATGCACTACCTGCGGGCGATTTTCGCAGAGGGCGGCGGATCTGGTGCAAAAATGCACCACGTGCCGGTGAACAGAGGATCAAGCGCGGAAAGGCGGGCAGCCGCGAAATTTTTTTGCAGCAAATCCATTATCGAAACGGGCGGACATGGGGTAAAATATAGAGGGTTATGCAATCAATGGGGAGTGGAAAACCATGGCGAACGACGAACTGATATTGACTCCGGAAGGGTACAAACAGCTGGAGGAAGAGCTCCGCGAGCTGAAAGGCCCGAAGCGCAAGGCGCTCGCCGAACGGCTCAAGGTCGCGATCAGTTACGGCGATCTCCGCGAGAACAGCGAATATCATTCCGCGAAGGAAGAGCAGGCGTTCATGGAGACGCGGATTCTGCAGCTCGAGCGGATGCTGCGGACCGCCAAGGTGGTCAGCCCGGACGAGGCGGGCGACGGCTCGGTCCAGATCGGCTCGACCGTCCTCGTGCACGACCTCGAATTCGACGAGAAGATCGAGTATCGGATCGTCAGCCCGGCGGAAGCGAACGTGGGCGAGAACAAAATTTCGTACGAGAGCCCGCTCGGCAAGGAACTCATCGGCAAGAAGGCCGGCGACAAGGTGAGCGTCACCGCTCCGATGGGCGTCATTGAATACAAGGTGCTTGAGGTCAAAAGCTGAGTTCCCGCATCACCCTGCGCGGCGCTCGCGCCTTCGCCGGGGTTGCCTGCCCCGCGCTTCAATATGTTACTATAGAGAGAAGCATTACGGGCCGGCAGGCCTGAACAGGGGAATCGGACATGGCCAACAGCATTCAGCAGTTCAAGGCGGATTTCTTCAAGGCGCTGGCGCATCCCTTGCGAATCCGCATTCTCGAGATTCTCTGCGAAGGCGACCGCAGCGTGAACGAAATCCAGAACCTCCTGCGATCGGAAGGCTCGACCGTTTCGCAGCAGCTCGCCGTGCTCCGGAACAAGAATGTCGTGTACGGGGTGAAAGAGGGGACGACGGTCGTCTACTCTTTGCGGGATCCGCTGATCAAAGATTTGCTGCAGGTGGCGAGACAGATTTTCGACAACCATCTGATCGACCAGATTCAATTGCTCGAAGAGATTCGCAACGAACCGTTGTGAATGGCAGAAGAGGCAAGAACGGCCCGGGTTCCAATGGCGGAATCCGGGCCGTTCCGCGTCTTTCGGGCAGGCTGCGGGCTCCAAGCTTCGCCCGGACAGCCCGGAGCGGACAAGAATCGGAAATTCGGGGCGCCGCGTCCGTTTTCGCGCGAATTCCGCCTTTGACAGGAAGGAGGAAGCGGGAGTAGGATACATCTTGTGTTTCTTATATTTGAAAATTTAAATATTTAGATAAACATAAATACAGAGAAAAGAGGCGCATCCGGGTTGCAACCTACGGACAGTACAGGCGGATACGGGTGGGAGAAATTCCGCAGGGATCTGGTCTCCGGCATCATCGTCGGTCTGATCGCCATTCCGCTCGGCATGGCGTTCGCCATCGCTTCCGGCGTCGAGCCGGAGTACGGATTGTACACGACGGTGGCCGCGGGCGTGCTGATCTCGCTGCTGGGCGGTTCCCGCTACCAGATCGGCGGGCCGACCGGCGCCTTCATTCCGGTGCTGCTCGCCATCGTGCTGGAGCACGGCTACGAGCGTCTGCTGACCGCCGGCTTGCTGGCCGGCATCCTGCTCGTGATCATGGGGCTGCTCAAGGCCGGCTCGATCATCGCGTATATTCCGAAAGCGGTGACGGTCGGCTTCACCGCGGGCATCGCGGTCATCATTTTCACGGGCCAGATCGGCAATTTCCTCGGACTTCAGGGGATGCGGCAGCACGAGTTCTTCCTGCAGAATATCGGGGAAGTGCTGCGGCGGCTGCCCGCCGCCAGCCTCGAGAGCGTCTGTGTCGCGTCGGTCTGCCTTGCCGTGATGCTCATCCTGCCGCGCGTGACGACGAAGATTCCGCCGGCGCTTGCGGGCATTGCCGCCGCCACGGCGGTTTCCCTGCTGCTGTTCGATGGCCGGACCGCGACGATCGAGTCGGTCTACGGCGCGATTCCGTCGTCGCTGCCGGCGCTTGCGCTGCCGGATCTGTCGTGGGGGACCATCGTGACGATGCTGCCGTCCGCCCTGCTGATCGCCGCGCTCGGCAGCATCGAATCGCTCCTGTCGGCCGTCGTCGCCGACGGCATGACGGGCACGCGCCACAACAGCAACCGCGAACTGGTCGGGCAGGGCATCGCGAACATCGTCACGCCGCTGTTCGGCGGCATCCCGGCGACCGGCGCGATCGCCCGCACCGCGGCCAACATCCGGACGGGCGCCGCTTCCCGGATGTCCGGCGTCATCCACGGCGTCGTCGTGCTGCTCGTGCTCGTCCTGCTCGCCCCGCAGGCGTCGAAGATCCCGCTCGCGGCCATGGCTCCGGTGCTGATGGTCGTCGCCTGGAACATGAGCGAGCGGCGGGCCTTCAAGGAACTGCTGCGGAAGCGGTCGCCGGAGTCGGTCGTGCTCGTCGCGACGTTCGCCCTGACCGTGTTCATCAATCTGATTGCCGGCGTCGGCTGCGGCCTCGCGCTCGTGCTGCTGTACCGGCTCCGCGAAGCGGTCCGGAGGCGCGGCGCGGTCCGTACGCCCGCCGGCGCGGTCGCCGATGTCCCGCTGTCCAGGCGGAGAGGGCGCGGATGACCGGCTGTCAAGGCCGCAGAATGACCTTGATGCAATGCTGTTTCCGCTGTGCGAAAATCTCATATCCCTGCTTCGCTTCCGAGAGCGGCATCACGTGGGTCACGATGTCGCTCGGGTCGAGGCGGCCCTGCTTCATCAGGTTGTAGACGACGGGCATGTAGTGGACGACCGGTGCAAGGCCGCCTTTCATTGTAATGTTTCGGGAGTAAATTTCCCCGTAGGGAAATCCGTTGTAGCGCATCCCGTACAGACCGGTGACCTGGATCAACCCGCCTTTGCGCACCGCCTGCGCGGCGGTGATGAGCGCTCCCAACGAACCGCCTTGCATCTTCAGCATTGTCTCGACATACTCGACGGGCGTCATTTTGCCTTCCATGCCGACGCAGTCGATGACGATGTCCGCGCCGCCCCGCGTCATCTCCTTGAGCAGCTTTCCCGTCTCCTTCGGTGATTCGAACGCGACCGTCTCCACATTGTTCGTCCGCCTCGCATGCTCCAGCCGGTAGCCGACGGGTTCGACGGCGATGACCCGCTTCGCTCCCATCAGCCAGCAAATCTTCTGCGTCACCAGACCGATCGGACCGCATCCGAGCACGATGACCGTATCGCCCGGCATCACGCCCGCGTTTTCAGCGCTCCAGTAAGACGTCGTCAGCACATCGGCGATCATGACGAGCTGCTCGTCGGTCAGCTCGCAGTCGTCCGGAATGCGGAACGGCAGATAGTTGCCGTACGGCACGCGCAAGTATTCGGCCTGGGCGCCGGGATAGCCCCCGCCCTTGTCGGAGAAACCGAAATAAGCGCCGATTTCCGCGTTTTCGTTCGAGTTGTCGCATTGGCTTTCCAGCCCGTTCCGGCAATAAAAACATTCGCCGCAACTGACACTGAACGGGATGACGACCCGGTCGCCTTTCTTCACCCGGGTGACTTCCGGACCGACTTCCTCGACAATGCCGAGCGGTTCATGGCCGATGACGAAATCCTTCGGCAGATCCGGGACCATGCCGTGCACGAGATGCAAATCCGAGCCGCAGATGCCGCTTGCCGTCAGCCGGACGATGATGTCGTCGGGACGTTCAATGCGCGGATCGGCGACCTCTTTCACCTCGATGCTGTGGGCGCCCTGGTACGTGACGGCTTTCATTGATGAGACATCCCTCCGCCTGTGTAGAAATGGCATCGCCTGCCGGTAGGTTATCCATTCGCATCCATGTTATACTGGGGGCAGAAGCGGTCCTGCAGGACCGCCGCTCGACATGCAAGGAGGCGGGAAGAGCTTGCGGATGGAACCGGTGCGGGACGGCTTCTTCGACCGGCCGACGCTGGAGCTTGCGCAGGCGCTGCTCGGCATGCTGCTGGTCTGCGTTACGGAGGAAGGCGCGGCCGCCGGCCGAATCGTGGAGACGGAAGCGTATATCGGTCCGGAGGATCGCGCCGCCCATTCCTGCGGCAACCGGCGCACGCCGCGGACGGAAGTCATGTTCGGCCCGCCCGGAAGGGCCTATGTCTATGTCATGCATACCCACAGCCTGTTCAATGTGACGAGCGGGAAGGAAGGGAAACCCGAAGCGGTGCTGGTCCGCGCCGTCGAGCCTGTCCTGGGACTGGAGTTGATGCGGGCGCGGCGCGGGCCGGTGAAGCGGCCGTACGATCTGACGAACGGCCCCGGCAAGCTGACGAAGGCGCTCGGCATCACGAAGGCGGACTACGGCCGTCCGCTGACCGCGCCGCCGCTGTTCATCGCGCAAGGCCGACCGGCCGAAGCGGTGGCATGCGGCCTGCGGATCGGCATCGAAGGAAGCGGCGAAGCGCGGTTCTACCCCTGGCGGTTCTGGGAAGCGGGCAATCCGTATGTGTCCAGGGGCAGAGGAGCCGCCGCGCGGGAATGACGCTGTCGGATCACGTCATCAAGACAAGGAGGCAGGGTTGCCATGCAAATTGTCGGTCAATTGCTCGATATTGCCGCCACCGTCATCGTGCTGGCGGTGCCCGTTGCCCTTATCGCGTTGTATGTCTGGGACAAATATCTTCAGCGTCAGCATTCCGTTCTGAAAACGCATCCGGTCATCGGCAGGCTGAGGTACGTGTTCGAGATGCTCGGACCGGAATTCCGGCAATATTTCATCTGGGGCGACAAGGAAGGGCGGCCGGTGGACCGGGACACGCAGGCGTATATTGCCAAGGCGGGCAAATACGGTTCGACCGTCATCGGATTCGGCTCGCGCCGGGATTTCCAGACGGAAGGGTTCTTCCTGAACAACGCGCTCTTCCCGAAGAACACGGACGAACTGGCCGTCGACCAGACGGATGTCGTCACGACGACGTACAAATATCAAATCTTGAGCGAAGGACTGATCTCCCGCAAGGAACGGCGCATCCGCGCGACATCGCTGCCCTGGGCGCTGACCGAGCGGGATGCTGTCGTGATCGGCGAATACAACAAGGTGCGGATGCCGTACAAGACGCGAGGCTTCGTCGGCATCTCGGGCATGAGCTTCGGCGCGCTCTCCGACAACGCGGTCCTGGCGCTCGCCCAGGGCGCGGCGATCGCCGGCCACACCTGGATGAACACCGGGGAAGGCGGACTGTCGCCCTATCACCTGTCGAAGGTGTACGAGCTGCGGGACGGACAGGCCGCAAGGCCGCGGGACCGGCATGAAGCCGCCGTTTTCGATTTCGTGCGGAAGCGCCGTATCGTCTCGAATTTCGAGATTCTGCGGGAGCTTGCGGACATTCCGCATGAAGACATGCGCGTCTTCGACATGGAGGAGAATCCGTACATCCAAGCCGCGGAGCGCATGGCCGCCGCCGGCGTGCTGACGCGCAAGGCAGCCGATCTGATCTTCCAGATCGGCTCGGCCAAATACGGCGCCCGCTCGGACGCGCGCGGCACGTTCGATCCGGAGGCGTTCATGCGGACGGCCGGACGTCCCGAGGTGAAGATGATCGAGGTGAAGCTCGCGCAAGGGGCGAAGGTGCGCGGCGGCAAGCTGCCGAAGAGCAAGCTGACGCCGATGATTCGCCGCATCCGCGGCATTCCGATGGATTACGACGGCGATGTGGAGTCGCCGAACCGGTTCGAGGATTTCCGCGACCTGCCGTCGCTCTTCGCGTTCCTCGAGCGGCTTCGCGAGCTGTCCGGCAAGCCGGTCGGCGTCAAGCTGGTCGTGGGCAGCGAACAGGCGATGGAGGAGCTTGCCGCCTTCATGCGCGAGTCCGGCACCGGACCGGACTTTCTGACGATCGACGGCGGCGAGGGCGGCACGGGCGCGGCGAACATGGAGATGGCCGATTCCCTCGGCCTGCCCGTCTATTCCGCGCTGCTCCTCGCGGACAACGCGCTGCGGCGGCACGGCGTGCGCGACCGGGTGAAGATCATCGCCAGCGGCATGCTCGCCACCGCCGATCGCATTGCGATCGCGCTGGCGTTCGGCGCCGATCTCGTCAACGTCGGCCGCGCCGCGATGAACACGATCGGCTGCATCAACGCGCTGAAATGCAACACGAACGAATGCCCGACCGGCGTCACCAGCCACAAGCCGGAGCTGAAGAAGGGGCTGGTCATCGAGGAGAAAAGGTTCCGCACGGCCAACTACCTGACGACGGTTCGCGAAGGCGTCTACATGCTGGCGGCTTCGTGCGGACTCGATTCGCCGGCGGGCTTCAGGCGGGAGCATGTCACGTTCAAGGACCGGAACGCGTCCGCCGTCCGGATGGACCGGGTATGCCCTTACCCGGACGAAACGGGGGCTGCCGCGCGCATGTTCCCCGATTCGGCTCGCATAGGATGATTCGGGTTATTGCGGCCAGTCCCGTTCGGCGAACCGTTTCACGATCTCGATGACCGTCTCGGCGGCTTTCGCCATCACGTCGACGGACACGTATTCGTAGCGGCCGTGGAAGTTCTCGCCGCCGGTGAACAGGTTCGGCGTCGGCAGCCCCATGTAGGACAGCTGCGAGCCGTCGGTGCCGCCGCGGATCGGCCGGATGACCGGCTCGATGCCGAGGCTGCGCATCGCCTCCTCGGCGATGTCGATGATTTCGCGTACCGGCTCGATTTTGTCCCGCATGTTGTAATATTGGTCGTTCATTTCGATCCGGATCCGTTCTTCGCCGTATGCGGCCTGCAGTTCGGCGGCGATATGGGCGAGATACGCTTTCCGGTCTTCGAACTTCTCCCGGTCGAAGTCGCGGATGATGTACTGCATTCTGGCGTGCTCGACGCCGCCTTCGAAGGAGATGAGATGGTAGAAGCCCTCGCGTCCTTCCGTATATTCGGGCGCCTCATCGGCCGGCAGTTTCGCGTGGAATTCCATGGCGATTTTCGCGGCGTGGATCATTTTGCCCTTGGCCGTGCCGGGATGGACGTTCTTGCCGCGGATCTCGATCACCGCCTGGGCGGCGTTGAAGCTTTCGTACTGCAGCTCCCCGAGCGGGCCGCCGTCGACCGTGTAGGCCGCCCGCGCGCCGAACCTCGCGACGTCGAACCGGTGCGGTCCCCGTCCGATCTCTTCGTCGGGCGTGAAGGCGACGCGCACGGCGCCGCGCCTGATCCCGGGATTCCGGACGAGATGATGCATTGCCGTCATGATGATCGCGATGCCGGCTTTGTTGTCCGCGCCGAGCAGCGTCGTGCCGTCGGTCGTGACGAGCGTATGACCGCGGTAACCGGCAAGCTCGGGGAAGTCGCGCGGCGACAGTACGATCCCCTGCTCAGCGTTCAGCACGATGTCGCCGCCGTCGTACGCTTCGACGATCTGCGGCTTGACATTTTTGCCGGTGAAGTCGGTGGCCGTGTCGAGATGGGCGAGGAAGCCGATGACCGGCACGCTGCGGTCCGTGTTGCCCGGGAGGGTGGCCATGACATAGCCGTTGTCGTCCATGGCCGCGTCGGTCAACCCGATCGCCTTCAGTTCATCCACGAGCATGCGGCCGAGTTCGAGCTGGCCGGGTGTCGAGGGACAGGTGCCGCTGTCCGGGTTCGACCGGGTGTCCACCTGAACGTAGCGCGTGAGGCGTTCGATAAGCTCTTTTTTCACGGCGGAATCGCTCCTGTATAAGGGATTATGGGTTATTATAGGCATTCGCCCGGGCCGGCCGCAACCGACGGAAAGCGCGGCCGGCGGGGATTAGGCCAATTTGCAAACTTCGACATGAATCGACAGGATGAATCTTACAGATCCCCGGTCCTTCGGTTATAATGGTGACAGGCGGCAGCCGGTGGGGAGGAACATACGTGGAGGACAAGGGGATGCACCGATGGTTCTGGGGCGCCGCTGTCTTGACGACATGGCTTGTGCTGTCTGTCGGAACGATCGTTTATCAGAAACAGAAACTGGACGAAACCGAACGTCTCGAATATGAAGCCGCGGCGGCGGTCGCCGCATGGGCGGACGAATTCGCCGCCTGGACGAAGATGCGGATCGCCGAGCTGCGCGTCATGGCGGGCACAACCGCCGTCCGGTCGGGAAATGACGAAGAAGCGCTGCCCTATCTGGCCGAAGAACGGACGAGGCACGCGGACCTTCCGCTCCTGGGCTTGATCGGTCCGGACGGAACGATCGTCTTTCCGGACGGATCATCGGCGTCCGTGAAGGAAGACGGCGCAGTCCCGCATGAAGCGGACGGCGGCGGGATGCTTTACGGCCCGGTCGACGGCCCGCACGGCGAGACCGGTCTCGTGCTGGCCTTTCCTGTTGAGCGGACGGACGGGGCGCCCGGCGGAGCCGTGGGCAGCTTCGTGCCGCTGGCCTGGGTGCACGAGACTTTTTATACATACACGCTGACGGAGGAACAGACGGTTTACTTTCTGGCCGGCGATGCCGCGTTTCGGCTGACGGAGGGCGGCGGGCCGGCGGAGGATCCCGGCCTGGCCGGCCGGATCGGCTCGCGGGACGATGCGGATTCCGGGGTGATCCGGTTCGAGCGGGACGGTGAAGATTTTCTGTTAATATACGGAAAGGCGGCGGGTACGCCCTGGACGCTCGCGGCCGCCGCTCCCGGCCGGCTGCTGCTGGCATCGGCGGGCAGCGGCTTCTGGCGGACCGCGGCGGGCTTCGCCCTTCTGGATGCCGTTTTGCTGCTTCTGCTGTACGTTTTTCATCAAGGCTTCGCCTCCCGGTTCCGCGATCTGAAAAAGCGGCTGGCCCAGATGAGCCACGCGGCCAGACACGATCTGCTGACGGCGCTGCCGAATCGGCTGCAGCTCAGGGAGGCGCTCAACGCGCTGATCCGCAGCCATCCGTTCTCCGAGGACCGGCTGATCGGACTCGTGCTCATCGATTTGGACCGTTTCAAGAACGTCAACGATGCGCTGGGCCACAACGTCGGCGACCGGCTGCTGATCGCGGCCGCCGGCCAGCTCGGCGCCGCCTTGCGCGAAGGCCAGCGGCTGTACCGGCTGGGCGGGGACGAGTTCGTCCTGCTGTTCGAAGCGCTGAAGGCCCCCGGGGAAGGCATCGCCGAAGCGGAGCGGGTGCTCGGACGTCTGCGCGAGCCGATTCGGCTCGAACATCACGAATTCATCGTCACGGGCAGCGCCGGCATCAGCTTCTATCCGAAACATGCGGCCAGCGGCGGCGAACTCCTGCGGAACGCCGATCTGGCGATGTACCGCGCGAAGAAGCTGGGAGGCGGCTGCCTCGTCTGCTATGACGAATCGATGGTCGGGCAGACGACGCGCGAGGTGGCGATCGAGCAGCATCTGCGCAAAGCGGTGGCCGAAGGCGAGCTGGCGCTGGTCTATCAGCCGATCCAGGCGATCGCGAAAGGGAAGTGCGGCCTGTTCGCGGAGGCGCTGCTGCGATGGCATTCCAGGGAGCTCGGCCCGGTGCGGCCGGATCTGTTCATTCCGATCGCGGAGAGCACCGGCCTGATCATCGAGATCGGCGAATGGGTGCTGCGGCAGGCATGCACTCAGCTCGGTATGTGGCGGCGCAGCGGGCTGCCGATCGATCGCGTGTCCGTCAATCTGTCCGCCATCCAGCTCGAACAGCCGGGCTTCGTCGACACCGTGCGGACGATTCTGGCCGAAACGGGCTGTGATCCGGACGGGCTGATGCTGGAACTGACCGAGAGCGCGGTCATCAGCCGGATGGATGTGATCGCCAGGACGCTGCGCGAACTGTCGGATCTCGGCATCCTGATCGCGCTGGATGATTTCGGGATCGGGTACTCGTCGCTTTCCGTGCTGAATCAGTTGGATGTTGACGTGCTCAAGATCGACCGCTCGTTTATCTCGCGCATCCATGACGGCAGCAAGGACAGGGCGCTCGTGAAGGTCATCCTGTCCATCGCGTCGCTGCTCGGCATCGATTCGATCGCCGAAGGGGTGGAGACCGAGGAGCAGCTCGAAATGCTTCGGGGCATGCAATGCACGCACGCCCAGGGGTATCTGCTCAGCAAGCCGCTTGACCGGGCGGAGTTCGAGCGGTATGCGGTCCGTTACCGCAATCCGGGGCTGACGTAGTGATTCGGCCTGGCATGGTTGCCCGGGCGGAGCGCACATCAAGATACTTCAGCTTTTCGT